>JAYVRW010000205.1:0-18946 GCA_043775925.1 Blastocatellia bacterium | reverse complement strand
TATTCCCGAATGGCAGGCTGATATTTTCACTGACTACTGCGCCTGCTGAATTCGTCACAAGTCTTGTGCCTAAGCGATCTGGATGATGATATTTGATTTCCGTGGTACTCGTCGTGAGCGCGGATTCGGTCGCCAATAATCTGCCGCCGAGATAGACATAACTCTTCGTCCATGCCATCCCACTCCCGACGCCATTGTATTCGGCGATGACGCTCCCGCCATCCCACGCATACAGCGTTGTATTGCCGTAGGTTCCAACTTCCGTCACCTGCAACCGCTGATTGCTCGCGCCGTAGGCATTCGTGTGAGTTCCAGCAGTATTCGAGACTTCGGCTAAGCGTCCCGCCGCATCGTATTTGTAACTCTGCACCTGTCCGTTTTCATTGCTCTGGGTTTGATTGCCTGCTTCATCATAGTACTCTGGAGCATCTTTTCAAATTATAGTAGATAGCGTAAATGATTTTCCCATTCAAGTCATTGAGAACGCTAGATGTTACTGATTTTTTGTCGAGTACAGAGCAACCGAAGTTAAGAAATTCAGAAAGTAACACTTTCGCTTTAGGAATATAGTGCGTGAAATATAATTGACGTTAATTAGTTAATAACATGGCATAGAAATTTCTAAAATACCTACTAGACGATGCTATTTCTCCTTTGGAAGTTCAGTTATCTTGCCATTACGGATAGTGAAATGTAGATATCCTGTATTGGCTCCGTTAGTATTCGCCACAGCACTGTATAATTTGCCTTCAGAAAATGCCTCTGGCTTACCCATAGGATTGATTTGTTTAAATCCTATGGGTAGTTTACCAAATGTGATTTGTTGTAACTCGTATATTCTTTTCTCAGCCATCTCTGTATTAGGGACGATTGCCCATAAAATTGGCCAATTTTCTTGGTAATGAAAATCTTGCAATGGTCCAAAAATGATAAATCGACCTAAGCACCCATTACCAGATAAGGCGAAGGTTGGTGGATCGGTTGAATTAGTAATTTTAATAGCTGTGTCAATCTCTATTTTACAACCCTGATAGACAAACATAAGACCTACATAAAAAGTAGCTATCCCCATTAATTGTAAAATTCTTGGTAGAAGGCATGTAATCAGCATGTAGAGGGGTATTCTCCTTATTCTCAAGTTATTATTTAAACCAACCTTTCGCCCATTCTTTCAGATGCCTGGTAGATGATGGCTGAAAGTCAGGCTCGCAATGAATCTGAATAAATTGCGGGGGTAAAGTGTTGTCTCTTACACTGGTATATCCTGAAAAGAGACTCTTGCCTAGTCTTACCCCATATCCAATTGTTATATGATACCACCCTCCATTGATATATTTCTCATAATCAGCACCTCCCCAATGCGGCGGGTTTGCATTAAAAAAATAATTCCACCCATCACTCTTAAATGTACTTACAGTCTGAATCTGGCTTAGGTTCGGGTTTGGAGCAATAAGTCCCGTTTCACTGTTGTATGTAGCGTTAATCGTTTTTGCAATTGACCGATATTCATCTCCTGCTCCATTTGCCCAACTAGGGCAGGTTGATTTTTCTCCAGGTATGCTAGTAGCAGCAACTACCGCAGCAGCAGCAACAGCCCCACTCGTGATTACAACTCCTCCTGTTCCTCCCTCCCCTCCAGAATTTGATGGTTTGGGTCTCGGTCTCGGTCTCGGTTTTAGTTTCGGGCGATTTTTGATTTGTGTACTTGCATAAACAGAAACAGCACCTGCTGCTGCCAAGCCACCTGCGATTGCCAGTTTTGCCCCAACCGACAGTCCGACAGTAGCACCACCTTCTTCACCGACCGCAATAATAAGCCCACTAAGCACATTTAAAACAGAAACTATAGCTAATACTGCAACAACAACGGCAATTGCAATCAACACGATTCCCACGATTTTTAAAAACGCCTTCCAACTAAAGAGACCACTGGGATCAATCTGATTGATCGGGTCATTGTTACAATACGCATAGAGATTCAAGCTCTGAGGGTCACTTAAACTCGTGGCGCTCATCCCAATCGGATCCACCTGCGTGAATCTTCCCTGCGCCGATGAATAATGCCTGTTCACCGCATAATCCAGCTTCGTGGTATCACTGCGATCATAGCTGGTGAATCGCTTCTTCGTTGCACTCCCTGCGAGATTATTGGATTCGCCGCTGATGGTATTCCCGAAGGGTAAGCTGATATTTTCACTCACCACTGCGCCTGCTGAATTCGTCACAAGTCTTGTGCCTAAACGATCAGGATGATGATATTTGGTTTCGGTGGTACTGATTGAAAGTGCAGATTCAGTCGCCAGCAACCTGCCGCCGAGATAAATATAACTCTTCGTCCACGCCATGCCGTTTCCGACACCGTTATATTCCGCAATGACACTGCCGCCTTCCCACGCATACAGCGTCGTTGCGCCTGGTGCACCTGTTTCAACCATCTGCAACCGCTGATTGCTCGCGCCGTAACTATACGTCGCCAGCGTTGTGGTTCCATCCGTGACATCATAGAGCCGTCCCGCCGCATCATACCGATAATTTCTGATAAAGCCGTTTTCGTCACTCTTTGTCTGATTACCCGCTTCGTCGTAAGTGAAATTCACACTCGTCGTGATCCGGTTGGTTGCGGCATTGAACGTCATCGCGGCGATGCCATCAGAATCAATCGCCGTCGTATTCGCCGGAACTGTTGCCGCAAAACCGCTCTTCGTCACGCCTGTCCGATTCCCGTATTGATCGTAGGCGTAGGTCTGTGACCATAAACTAAACGTTCCGCCGCCCTGCGCCTGCGTCAGGCGTCCCAGTTTATCGTAGGTATATTTGCGATTCCGGTTCGTATTCTTGTTGTCAATGATCTTGCTGAGTTGTCCGGTTTTCCATGTCGGATTCGTGGCTCCGGCATACTGATTGGAATAATCGTAGCTCAAATCCACATGCGTATTCGCGCCCTGCACCACTTTCTGATTCGTCAAGAGTCCCGTGAGCGGATCAAAGGTGTATTGCTCCTGCGTCGTGTTCCCCAGATTCAAACTCGTCGTCTGACTGGACGCATTATACACCGGATTCGTTGCCATCACCGAGCCGTTGTACGTTAACTGTTGTAAGCGGCTGGCCAGGTCATACGTCGGAAAAGCCTGCCGCATCGGTGCGCCGGATTGTCCGGTTTGCGCCGGATAATTCACCTGACTGACACGATCCAGCGTGTCAAACACATAGGCCGTGGTCGCGCTCCGGCTGTTGCCGTAATTCTGCGTCACGCTGCTCAACCGACTTTCACCATCGTATCCAAAGGATTGATTCCCGAAGCCTGCGGGCAAGCCGTTCACAGTCGTCAGGCTCGTACTAATCAAGCGCGACTTGTCTTTCCCTGCTCCGTTTTCATAGCTGTACGTCACGGCTGCCGCATCCAGAATATTGGTTGCATTTGGGGCAGCCGATTTGTCATAGCTCACGCTTTGTAAGCGGTTGAGCGGATCAGGCGTATTAGCAGAAATGTTGTAGCTAAAATTTGTCTTGACGCGCCGCGCATCACGTCGTTCAATTAAATTGCCGCGATTGTCATATTTGAAAAAATCACTCCATACAGTACCAGTATTTCCATTGTCATCCAGCGTCGCATCACGCTCCGCTAATTTCTGATTCGTTAACCGACCGAGTGAATCATATTTGAAACTGCGGGTTTGTGCGCCTTGTGTCACGGTCGTCACATTGCCGAGTGTGTTGTAGGCGTAATTCGTTTTGTAACCACCTGTCGTGACGGCTCCACTGCCAGCAGGGTCAGGCTCGACGACTTCGACCAGTCGCCCCTGTTCATCGCTCTTCGCCCAGCGTTCCCGATTCCACGCATCTTTGACGCGAATCGTATTTCCAGCTCCGGCGGTCGCTACTGCCGGATAAGCGGATTCGTTGTAATACCGATTCGTCGTGCTGCCATCAGGAGCTACCACACTCGTGACGCGATCCTGCACATCGTAGTTATAAGTTGTCCAGACAGGCGTTTCATTGACTGACCAATCGAAGTTGCGCCGATAAGGACGGGATTGTTTCTGCATCCGTCCAAACTGGTCATAGACCGAATCCACCACATCCATGTTGTAGCCGACGGTATAGCCGATTTCGGCGGCAACACGACCATACCCGTCCAGATATTTATCCACGCGGCTGGCAAAACTTCCGCCGTTCAATCCCGCTTCATACACAAAATCAATCACCAGCATGGAGTCATCAAAATACATGTGATAGGCATAGCCTCCGGTCGGAGAATATTCAGAGACTGGACGCAAGCTGACGGTGTCGTAGCTGACGGTGGAAGTTCTTCCATTCGCGTCCACGGCAGAATTCACCAAGCCCGTATTGAAATCATAGACTGTACTGCTGGTATTCTGCTGGGTGGGATCGCTCGCTGAACCACGTGTCACCGAAGTCGGCCAGGCATACGCCGTCGCTGACGTGTAATTGAAACTGGTTTGTTCGCAACACGAGGTGGAAGCGATGCGCAGATTTCCACAAATGTCATAGCTGCGCGTTTCCACCAATGCATTGGTGTCGCTCCCGTAATTCTGCGCATCAGCATACCGCTTCACATTGGTGACATTGCCGCGATAATCTGTAGTGTAATCGTAGTAATAACAGGTTGTCGGCACATCGTCATACTGCTGTGTGTCATTGTTCCAGACCTGATAATAACAAGTGTAGCCCGTATCAAACGGATCATTGGAAGGAGCATGCTGCACGACGCCGGGCGTGTTAATCAGGGCAGTGTTTAGTTGCTGGTCATACAAATACTCGGTCCGCGAAACTCGCTGTGAATCGTCATTTTCACTGGCATACACAGATACGGCGCTAACTAAATTAAAAATGCGACGCCCCTTATAACCTCCATACCATGCATCCGCACTATAGTAGCCAATGTAATTTGTGGTGTTAATGTAATCGGTATGGGTGCGACGCAGGAATTGATTGCTATAACCATACTCTTTGACATCAGTGACTTGATTAAAATTCGCCCCATATGTGTAATACGTTGATGTCATCTGATTGCGTTCATCTGTGTTCACTGTATGATTTGGTCGTGGTGCACCATTACAAAGTGGAAAGCTGCTAATATTTGGTACTTCCCAATAGACAGTAGAGTGGCGTAAAGCCGCTGAATATGCGGCACTTTTATTTGGAAGTGTGTAATCTTCCAGCAATAAACCATAGGTCTGCGAAGCTGAATTATTATCAGTGATTTGGACATTCGTGATCCCATCAGTGGTGTTCTCATCACGACGTGTAATTTTCGTGGTCGTGGTGGTGCTGTTGACGACCGAATACTCCGTCACGGGTTTGGGAATCGTGGCTTGTTGTCGTCCTGCCCAATCTTCCGTCATGAGGCTGTAAGTCGGCACATCCGTTAATCCGCCTGTAGTTATTCCACTGTAGCCAGGCAACGGACTGGCAGTAGTTCCGCTCACATAGACCATCTCACGCGACATATTGCCGCCATTGGTGATATTAGCCTGCGCTGTTGTGTCATTCGGATTACTACAGACCATCGCCCGACGTTCACTAATTTTACGAACTATGCCGTAAGGCGAGTACGCATTATCGTTCTTGTCGAAGTAGTACCCAGTGTTTGTCGCCGGATAATAAATAGCTTTCATCACGGTAATCAAGCTGCTGGGTACACGTGGCGTCACACCACTGAACCCGTAGTTCGCTCCCGCTGAGGTGAGATCAATCGTGTCATAAGCATATTGCACTACGACGCGATCCGCTCCGCCGTTGAAGCCTGGAGCGGTCACGGCTATCGGAACATTTTTGCCATTGAAATAAGCATATTTGAATTTGACTTGCCGCCCTAACGTATCGGTAATCGTATCAATATTCGGTCCCACATTACCGACATAGGTGATCGTCGTGTAATTACCATTGGCATCAATAATTTGAACGGGGTAGGCGGTTAACTTGGCGGAAGCACCATAATATATTTTTGTGCCATTCGGTAATTTTGCCCAGGCATCGACAATTGTGCTGTTGAATTGTGGCTTGTAACCTCGTGCATAATAGTTAATAAACGAGCCGTCTTTGGTATAGCCATCAAAGCCTTGTAAAGCAGTATATGATCCAGTGTATGAGTAACCAGTACCGCCATAACTGTGGCGTGTGCCATCGGCATCTTCCAACATAAAGCCGCTCCCAGCCGTGATGATTTTGCCGAAACCAAATGTCCAGCCCGGGATGTAATCATTATCAATGTCAAAGTACATATCCGTGCCATTCTTATGCCACAAGCGCGAGTTGTAATTCATCGCTAACTTTACATCTATCCCGCGACCATCCAACCCGATAATTGGCGCAGAGAATTGAAAATTTCCACTGCCTGCTCCGCCGTCTACCGCATGACCTGGCATTTGCCCGACTTCGCGCCCCGGATCATCAGCCGTCGTATAATTGCTGGCATTCCATTGGTAGTAATCATAATTACCACCTTGTACCGCCATCGCCGCAGTCGCGGCGGCACGCGTGGATTTGCCCGTCAGTTTCGCTAATTTGTCCGTTTCATTTTGGCGTAATGGCGCAGCTTCTTTGGGTGAACTTGGTACAGGATTACGCATTCCGATTTTGGTGGGTTTCTCCGGCTTCGGGGCATCGTGTGATGACACGGATTCGCCCTGAACTCCTTCCATATCTTTTGGCCGAATGACTTCACCAATCACGCGAATTTTGACGTTATCCTTTTTACCAAGAGCTTCCACTTGCACTTGGTAGTTACCTGGTGTTAATGAAGTAAATTCCCCGTGAGGTGTCACGTTAAATTTACGCGCTTTATCTTCATTTGAACCTTCCCATCTCAATTTCACCCCAGGAATCATGTTGCCGCTCTTGTCATAGGCAATTGCATTAAAGATGACTTTTTCCCCTGTCTGGATCGTCACATCACGCGGTGAAATCTCAATCTTCTGCACTTTGTAATCGCGGTCACTCTGCTTTTCCTGCTCTTTCGGATCAGGTGGCGTATTAACCGGTGCACCTTTGCCGTCCCAGCCTTTTGTGTCATTTGGTTTGGTTTGTTGTGGCATCCACCGCGCCAACTTTGCCGCCCAACCGCTGTTGTGCCACCAGAACGACGTGCCATAGCTCAGCTCATGTCCGAGCATTGAGAAACCTTGTGGAGCTGCCAACAATGGATTGGTCACGAGCGTGATTGTCAGAATCAGACTGATGAGCCGTCGCACGAAATGACGCGGCAGGCGACGAGTACGGATGACTTGCGAAATAGTGGGCAGACTGCGGAAAGTAGAAATCTTCATGGCTTCTCCAAAAATTGACACACCAATCCTGTCTCGCTTTGGTGGTGCGAGTGATTGCAAGGGGGAGCGAATGGACGGGAAAACGCTGAGCTGTCGGGAATGAACTCCATTCACCGTGATGCGACGCCGGATTTGCTCGTGAAATAAAGAACGTGGATTCATGACACTTCACTGCTGAAGGGAGGCGTCATAAAAGATGGCGGGTGATGAAGAAACGTCGTTGTACTTCTGGCGTTCGCGGGTCTCTGTCACCACCACAGAAAACGATTTATAGCTTGCTGAAACTAAAGCAATAAAAAAACAACTGTTTTGGGAACGCGCAAACCATAAGATAAGGACTCGATTCATGTCAAGGCAGTATGCGGATACCAGGTAAGAAAATAACGAATAGTCGCTATCCTCGCTGGCATCTCAGCCTCTCTGTTTCGTCTGTTCTATGGCTGTCCCAACCGGGCTATTTTGCACTTTTTCACAGTAAAAACCACTTTTTTAGAAAAATATTCTCTTTCAGCCCGGAGCGCAATACACCTTTCTTTTACCCGTCACTATTTTTTTTGCATTTTCTTATTTAGAGTTTTTTGAGAACGGAATTTTTGAGAAACTTATTTCCCCACGGAAAATAATCGCAAGATTTCTGCGGCTAACTGAATATATTGCTCTCTCGCCGGAGACTTCAGCGGTGCCGCCCGACGATGCGCCGTCGCTGTCCGGTATGCATCGTCCGCACCGATTCTCGGTACCAGTATCACGGGACAGTCTTCCTGGCTGTAGGCTGGCGGAAACAACGCCGGGTAACTCCTGATCTCCGCTGCCAGTTCCTCGTCCAGCGCTTCGTCCGTCTCCACCTCCCAGCGCGTCTGCAAGACGGTGCGAAGCTGTTGTTGCGGGATCGGATAATTCGTCTGTTCCTGACCGTGCCAGTCCAGCCAGCGGCGCAGACCATCAAGCTCTTGCAGATTCACGCCGCCGACCAGCAAGAGCACGTCCGCGCTCGTCTGTGCCAACCAACGATGACCATTGGTCGCGTCGGTCGTATCCAGCAAGACAGACGTGTACCCTCGACTCGCTTCTTGCAGATTCTCGCGCCAGCATTCTCCCGGCACTTGCGTGTCGCGCAAAAGGTGCAAGTTCTCCGAGATGATTTCGATTCGCGCTCGCAGATCAGACCGACTGAACGGATGGCTCGACGGCGGAGGCGCCACTGCCGGTCTGCCAAACCATTCGGAAAAACTGTCGGCGGCGAAGGGACTGATTTCCTCGGTCTGGACACATAAAACTTTCTGTTGGAAATGCTCGGCCAGGACCGTCGCGAGATTGACTAACACCGTCGTTTTCCCCGTGCGTCGCACGGCACTTGTGACAGCAATCGTTGTGGTCATAGAAGGTTCCTTTACTCTGAAGTTGGTTTGGTTTGCTGATAGCACTGATGCAATCGCAGGTAGACCTCGCTCGGACTACACTGATCCCAGCCGCCCTGGGCTTCAATGGCCTGCGTGCGACGCAGCAGCTTCACGGCATAGCGTTTACTGCAAGACAAGACGATCTGTCGAATCTGATGGCGCGGCAGCGGATGGACGGCGCCCAGCTCCTCCGCAATGCGACGCGCCAGTTGTGTTTTGGGCAAGGTAGCGAGATCAACAGCCATATCGTCGAACCGACCCCGACCGACGGGGCGATAAAAAAATGAAGTAGGAATCGGAGATGACTGCGAAGCCGGAAAGTTGAAAAGGCCGCGTCGGGATGACGAGGACGCTCGCAGTTTGGTATGCTAGGATGAAGAGGTTACGACCACCAAAACCATGCGCCAGCGAAACGAAACAACGGACTGACGATGGGAACTGCCAGAGAGCACAATCGCAATTGGCTCTCGGCGGCGAGTAAGGCAAGGGCTACTATAGTCGCAAATGAGACTATAGACAAGCGCCCCGTAATGATTCCATCAGGAGGAGACTTCTGATGGGACAGGTAGCCAGGCAACGCCCCTTACGATTAGCGGCGAAGTTACGCCAGATTCGGGAGTCCTTGCAGCTCTCGCAAACCGGAATGATTGAGCGGTTGGGCTTGCAGGAGGAGCTGGGGCGGCATCTAATCAGCATGTATGAGACGGATGTCCGGGAGCCGTCCTTGTTGGTTTTGCTGCGTTATGCGGAAGCCGCTCATGTCTATGCGGATGTGTTGATTGATGACCGGCTTGATTTGCCGGAACACCTGCCGAGTCCGGGAAAGAGTGACGGGAAACCAAAAGGTTGAGCTTTTGGAAGGACTGCTCCAATCCAGCACAAGTTCAGTTGTGGAGGCAGTACAAGGTCATCATCGGAGAATGCTGACCCAGCTCAAAACCTTACTGCTACGCTTTGAAAAGAAAAAGGCGAGATGAATCTCGCCTTTTTCTTTTCCCGCTGTGTTTTCTTCAGTGCAGAGATGTCCTTGCATGAACAATACAGTCTTACACACGGAGATCAGATTGAACTCATCGGTTATACCTACTCTATTAATTGTAAGGATTGGATGTGGTGATTGTAGATACGAGCCGCGAGTGACTGGTTGATCATGTTTGTAGGTAGGCGATTTCATTCCAGCTTTAAGCCCTGCAAGAGGCGCTGAACTGGTGGAAAATAAATTTCTTGAGGACGACACTTTTGATTTCCTCCGCATTGACTGAAATAATAAAAAACAATTCACTTCTCAGAAAGATATTTTTCACGCCCCTGCTTGTTTGGTGGGGGAGTAGGGTGGGAAGCGCGGCATCCTTCAGCATGCGGAAAAAATGGGTGAACAATTCATCGGTTCGTTAAAGTTTTTATTGATTTGCAAAGAACTCCAGCAGCATAACAAAGATGCGCCACGCCTGTCATCTCTGGCGCGAACGCGAAGAGCGTGACGTCAACTCTGCGGCTCACGCGCTTCTTATTCTCAGGCTCACAAATAACTTTGGATAATCGTACGACGGGGATAAATTTTTCACCAGACTCGCCACAAAAAAATGACGAGAACGAGCATTTCAATAAGTTGAACGTCGCTTCGTCCTTCCAATCAATCGGCTTTTTTCGTAAACTACAACTCGCCGACATTCACCAAGCCGAAGTTTGAGCCATTCATTTTTAAGTTGTCTTACTATTATTTATTTCGAGTGCATTCATCGTTTTCGTGTGTGTCTGGCAATGCAAACGAAAGCTCAGGGTGAAGGCGTTTTGATTTTGTGTAACCAAAAGTCCCGATGAGCCGCCAAAATCAGTTTCAGCTTCAGCCGTACCAGTTTTTAGCCATTTTGAATTGTGATCTGCATTGTTATCTTGGCCCCGGATGACAGGAGTTCTCAGTCGTTTACAAAATAATTTTGCCGCACATTTTTGCCTGGACACTATTTGTCCGGTCAGCTCCGTATAATGGATTTGAGCAGGTCATTTGTTCTCCGATTTCAGTTGGTAAGGTTGGGTTCGGGGATTGCTCAGCAACCTTGAAACGAGGGTCACTATGGAAGAAAGTAAACAAAAGCAGCGTGAGCATCTTCGCCATTTTGAACGCATCTTGTGGATTGAACATGAGATTCGCGTCGGACGTTATCCGAATAACCCGAAGATTGCAGAGAAATTTGGTCTCAGCGAGAAAACAGCGCAACGCACGATTGATTTTATGCGCGACCGCTGCCAATCGCCAATCGCTTATTCCGCCGAAAAACGCGGATGGTATTACACCGAACCGACATGGGGCTTCTCAGCCATTGAGCTGACCGAGGGTGATCTGATCGCCGTCTTATTGGCGGAGAAATTGTCGCGGCAATATCGCGGGACGGCGCTTGGGCAACAAGTCGAAGAAGCCTTCGCCAAAGTGCTGGGAGCGATGACGAATACGATCACCATTGATTTAGAAGCCTTAGCCGAAGCGCATTCTTTTGAAGCAGCAGCCACCACCGAACTTGATCCCAAGCTATTTGCACAACTGAGTCGCGCCGTGCGCGAAAAACGTCAAGCGCGGATGAAGTATTTCACCGCGCAGAGCGGCGAAGTGAAATGGCGTACCGTGAACCCGCTGCACCTGCGCAATCACCTGGGCGATTGGTATCTGATCGCGTGGGATCACGGGCGGAACAAACCGCTGGATTTTCATTGTGGACGAATCCGGGAACTGGAAATCAGCGCTGAAGTATTTTCGTTGCCCAAAGGCTTTGAACTGGAAAGCTATCTGGCTTCGGGTTTTGGAATGATTCGCGGACAAGAACCGATTGAAGTAGAAATCATCTTTGACGAATACCAATCGCGCTGGATGCGCGAACGCGGCAAATTTCATCCGACTGAAGAGCGCGAAGAATTGCCCGATGGAAGGTTAAGCATGCGAATGAAAGTGACGGCGTTGGATGGGGTGAAACGATTTGTCATGCAGTATGGAAGTCACGTGAAAGTGGTACAGCCGGAAGAATTGAAAAAAATAATTCAGGATGAGATCGAAATGATGCAAGCAATTTATGCAAAGAATCTGAAAGGAGGAGATATCTATGGTTACTGAAAATCTTTACTTGCTTTGGGCCAAATTACCAAAGAAAGAAGGCGACATCCGCTCATTTCATCCGCTTATTTGCCACATGGTTGACGTTGCTGTTGTCGCCCGCGAGATGTGGCGAAACCTTTTGCCAGAGGCAGCGAGGCGACGAATTATTGGCTCACTGCATTTACCCGAACAGGAAGCCGAAAATTGGATCACGTACATTGCTGCATTGCATGATCTTGGCAAAGCGTCTCCAGCTTTCCAACTTCGTAAGGAAGCCAAAAACCTTTTCAAGCTTTATGAGAAATTTGGCAAACCATCAACCGTCGAAGCTAAAGATTGCCCACACGGTCGAGTAACGGCAGGCGAATTACCCAAAATTCTCATTAGCGAGTTTGGCATAAATAATGATATGGCAAATCGTCTTTCGGTAATTATCGGTGGACATCACGGAACTTTTCCATCCAGTTATGAAATGGAAAATCGTTATCCTAACGAGGGAGTTGGCACGGGTGCAAAGTGGAGACGGATACGTTTAGAGCTGGCGCTGCAACTGAAAGAATTACTTGGTATATCGAAGGAATCAATTCCACAAAGCTGTGACCATGCTTCAGCAATGTTTATTGCCGGATTAGTTTCCGTTGCAGACTGGATTGGCTCAAGTGATTTCTTTCCATATCTAGTCAAGGATTTCGACGCATTGCCAACAACACCGCTAGATGAATATCTACGCGATGCGGAATCTAAGGCTCGGCAAGCATTGACGCGATTGGGATGGATGGGGTGGAGCCAACCGTCTGATAAACTTAGCTTCAAACATCTATTCGACTTCATCTCTACCCCGCGTCCGCTGCAACAAGCTGCAATTAATATTGAAGCTCAACTGTCTGCGCCCAGTATCGTTATAATCGAAGCCCCAATGGGTGAAGGAAAAACCGAAGCTGCTCTCTATTTGGCCGATTGTTGGAGTGTCGCTCCGGGGCCGCGTGGTTGCTATATTGCATTGCCGACGCAAGCTACGAGCAATCAAATGTTCACACGCGTACGCAGCTTTCTGGCGAAACGCTATTCAGCAGAGAAGGTAAATTTTCAATTGCTTCATGGACATGCTGCACTGTCATCCGAATTTCGAATCCTGCGCGAATACGGCGATAAAGCATTCACGACTGAAGGCATTTACGGCGAAGACGAATGCGGAACACATGGCACGAGTGTCATTGCTGCCGAATGGTTTACGCATCGCAAGCGTGGATTGCTCGCTCCATTTGGTGTCGGTACAGTGGATCAAACTTTATTGGCTGTGCTGCAAACGCGTCATGTGTTTGTGCGGCTGTTCGGGTTAGCACATAAAGTTATCATTGTGGACGAAGTACATGCCTACGATGCCTATATGTCGAAATTGCTCGAACGGTTGTTGGAATGGCTGGCAGCACTCGGTTCGCCCGTTGTGCTTCTTTCTGCAACATTGCCAAATGACAAACGAACTGCACTGCTCAGGGCATACCTTCGTGGACTCAATCGTGAGTTTTCAACTGAGGAGGCTCAAGAACTCAATGCCCCTTATCCGCGCCTCAGTTGGGCAAATATGAATCAACAAGGTGCACAAACTATCGAAGTTTCAGACCGCATTCGCAGAACGCTAAAGATCGAATGGACTGATGACAGTTTGCCACTCGGTCTGCGATTAAAGAATGCGCTGGCAAAGGGTGGATGCGCGGCAGTAATTTGCAACACAGTCAATCGTGCGCAGCAGGTCTACTTGTCATTAAAACCATATTTTGAAGAATCTGAACTTGATCTCTTCCACGCTCGCTATCTATTCAAAGACCGCGACCGACGTGAGAAGCAAGCGTTGGCCGATTTTGGCAAAGAAGGTGAACAAATCAAATTTGACGACGGCGAAGAAAGAACGGTTCATCGCCCTTTTCGAAAGGTGTTGGTCGCCACACAAGTCATTGAACAAAGCCTTGATCTGGATTTTGATCTAATGGTCACGGATTGTGCTCCAGTGGATTTGATCCTGCAACGTTCCGGCAGATTACATCGCCATGAACGTGAGCGCTGGCTAAATCTAGCAGAGCCGACGCTTTGGATTCGCCAGCCGGAATCAGTCGAAGAGGATGTACCGAAATTTGATCGTGGGACAGAGGTTGTTTACGACTCGCATATACTGTTGCGTTCGTGGCTGGTGCTGCGAACAAAAGATAAGATCAATATTCCCGAAGAGATCGAAACGCTAATCGAATCCGTTTACAGTGAGCAGGATTGTCCTGCGTTATCGTCAACCTCCCTGCGCGAACGTTGGCAGGAATCTGTCGCTACATTGCGTGAAGATTTAAAGAAAATGCAGGCAGAAGCGCAACGCGTTGTTTTACCAGAACCCACTTATCCTGATGATATTCTTGACGTTAGCAATAAACGGCTGGAAGAGGACGAGCCGGAGATTCATCAATCGCTACAAGCCTTAACACGACTGACGGAAGCCAATGTATCCGTGATCTGCCTAACTCCAAATCAACGAGATCTATTTCACCTTAACCAAGAACCCTCAGTTACCACTGCTAAAGAGTTATTAGGTCATTCAGTAAAGCTGAGCAGCCGGAGCGTTGTGTGGACTTTGCTTGAACAATCGCCACCTCCAGTTTGGGCACGATCTTCTTTGCTCAGACGATATAGATTACTGGAACTCGACGATGCAGGTTGTTGTACTGTGGGCAAATATTCACTTCAGGTTCATTCCGAACTCGGCATAACAATCAACAAACTAGAAAGGGGACAATGATGGCGAGCTTTAATTTGATTGACGAACCCTGGATTCCTTGCGTGATGGCGAATGGCGAGCCGCGCGAACTGAGCTTGCGTATGGTGCTTATCGAAGCTAAGCAGATACGAGAATTATTCGATCCTTCGCCGCTGATAACGGCATCTTTGCATCGGTTGCTATTAGCCGTGTTGTGGCGAGTTTCTCCACTACGCAGTTTAGCTGACTGGAAAATACTTTGGCAGGCGGAGCAATTCGACACGGCTAAGCTTAATGCTTACTTTGACCAATGGCACGAGCGATTTGATCTATTGCATCCTGGAAAGCCGTTTTATCAACTCGGTAATTTGACACTCAGAAAGCGTACTCCTCTCAAACGGCTGGGCTGGGAATTTGCGGCAGGTAACAATGGCACATTGTTTGATCACAGTTCGGATGATGATCGCCCGGCGATTGAATCGAAAGTTGCCGCGCGCTGGATTGTCGCCACACATTGCTTTGCTGCTTCCGCAGGCAAAAGCGAAACTATCCATACGAAAGATTCACCATGGACACGTGGCGTAGCGATACTTTTACAAGGCGATACTCTGTTTGAAACTCTCTCGCTCAATTTGCTGAATCTACTAAGAACGGACTTTCCGCAATCTAGCAATGACCTTCCAGCTTGGGAAAAAGAGTCAGAATGGCAGCCGCAACACGATCAGATACCGGATGGAATACTTGAATATCTAACTTGGCAAAGTAGGGCGATAAAATTACTACTGGATGAAAATGGATGTTTACGTGAATCTTATTTTGCACAAGGTCGAGCCATACAAGAAACCTTCAAACTGGAACCAACCTACGCATACAAGCGCGATCAAAAACTTGGCTTACTGGTTTGGCAATTCAACGAAGATCGAGTGCTTTGGCGCGATAGTCATTCGTTATTCAATCTTTCACCAGATGCGCCATTCCAAATTCCACAGGCGTTGAATCACCTAGCTAAACTTGTGAGGGAAAATCTTCTTGACCGACATCGGTTATATCGCTTGCAAATACTCGGACAATCTTTGGAATCAGGCCAACCGACTATCCATTTTTGGCGAAATGAACGATTACCACTAGCTCCCGATTATCTAAACGAAAAGCCATTGCTGGATAAGTTAGGCGAGGCCGTTTCACTAAGCGAAAACATTGCCCAAATTTTGCAACGAGGGACATACTCTTTAGCAAAAGCTCTGCTTGAATTCATTGCGGATCACCAGCCGGACAAGAAAGACGTTCAGCAGATGACCAAGCATCTGCAAACCGAATCTTTCTATTGGTCGCAACTTGAAGCACCATTCAAAAAACTTCTTGCTGCTTTGCCACATGACCAAACCACAGATGACGAAGGCGAAAATGTTTACGGCAAACACGCACTCGCCGAATGGGCGCAGAGATTGAAGCGCACGGCTGAAGAGGCTTTCCAGATTGCAACGCGCAGTTTGGATGGTTCCAGTCGCACTTTGAAGGCTGTTGCCATTGCCCAAAATAGTTTTCGCGGGAAGTTGCGTGAAGCCTTGAAAGGCTATCTCGAAAACAATAATCAACCAGAAACCAACGGAGGTGAACAATGACCGAAACCGCCACTGCAAAAACTCAAAGTGGGAGAGGTGAGCAATTCATCAGTTATCTGAAAGAGCTTGCCGATGACGAAAACCGGGCGGCACTGGCTGCATTACGCCGTTGTCTGGGCAAAAGCCCGGGCGAAGCCGCCGAAGCGCATCGGTATGTGCTGAGGTTCAATCCAGAACCGTGGAATGAATGGGCTTATTATCTGGTCGCCGGTTTGTTTGCGCTGCATCCTGAAAGTTGGCCACAGAAAGAAAGTAAAAGCCGCCTGACCAATCTGGGGGCATCGTTTGCTTGGATGAAAACGAAGGCAGACAACGACAGCAGTATCGAGCGACGCTTTGTCGCTTTGTTGGATAGCCACGCAGATGATTTATCTGAGCATTTACGTCATGCCATTAGCCTGCTGAAGTCAAAAGAAATTCCCGTCGACTGGTTGCAATTGCTTCGAGATTTGCGCAGCTGGAATCACGAAGACCGTTTCGTCCAACGCAACTGGGCGCGCGCATTCTGGGGTACCAACACTGACGAAAAACAAGATGAATCAGTATAAGTACAAACGCATTTGTTTAAGGCAGTGCCTTATCGCATATCAGTCGGCAACGCCGCAAAGATAGCTTTTTACGCCTGCTCTATATTCAGGCAAACAACCATTTCTGCTAACAAAGGAGCTAAATCTTTATGATTCTTGAACTTCATATTCTGCAAAACTTCGCACCTTCCAATTTGAACCGTGATGACACCAACTCGCCGAAAGATTGCGAATTCGGTGGTTATCGGCGTGCGCGTATTTCCAGTCAATGTTTCAAACGAGCAATTCGCCAGTCTTTCAAAAACGAGAAGCTAATAGACGAAAGCAATCTCGCTTCGCGTACGAAGCGATTAGTGGGGAAAATCGCAAGCCAGTTAAAAGAGAGGGGGAAGAACGAGGACGACGCAAAGCATGTCATTGAAACATTGCTCGGCGGCGTTAGCCTTAAAGCCAAAGAGGAAAAGGGCGAGATCAAGACTCAGTACTTACTCTTTCTCGGTGCTGACGAAATCGCGGAAATCGCCGCGCTGTGTGACAAATACTGGGATGCATTGCTAGCAATTACTTCTGCTGAAACTTCGAGCGAAGAGCAGAATGCCAAGACAAGTAAGGCAAAAGATGCCAAAAAGGCAGCCAAGGATGCAGTGCCATCAGAAATTAGCAAGGCAATGTTAGAAGCTTTGCGAGGCGAAAAGAAGGGAACCAACGCTGCCGATCTAGCCCTTTTTGGTAGGATGATGGCCGATTTACCGGGTAAAAACATTCACGCCGCATCACAAGTTGCACACGCTATCTCAACTAACAAGGTCAGTATGGAATTTGACTTTTACACGGCAGTGGACGATTTGAAGCCTGAAGATAATCAAGGCTCAGATATGCTCGGCACGGTAGAATTTAATTCAGCCTGCTTCTACCGCTATCTCAATGTTGATACTAAGCAGTTAAAGAAAAATCTTGATGGTGACGGCGAGCTTACAGAAAAAACAATCGAAGCGTTCATTCGGGCAGCAGTGACTGCAATTCCAACAGGCAAACAGAATTCAATGGGAGCACAAAACCCACCGTCATTCGTCCTAGCCGTCACTCGTGAAGTAGGATTGTGGTCTCTGGCCAACGCCTTCGTCAAACCAGTAAGGCCCAATCAAGAAGGCGATCTGATCGAAAATTCTATCAAGGCACTGTACGACTATTGGGGCAGCTTGGCCGGGATGTACGGCAGCGATCAGATTAAAGGTCAATGGGTTGCGAGTTTGTCATCGAACGCGTTCACTGATTTAAAAGAAGCAAAAGCTGGCACTTTGACTGAATTGATCAACGGAGTAACGGGCACTCTGCCTTCGCAAGCTCAGGAGTTCTCACAATGAAGCAAACACTTTTATTGCGATTGGTGGGGCCGATGCAATCGTGGGGAACACAAAGCCGGTTTTCGATCCGCGATACCGGCTTGGAGCCATCCAAGAGTGGTGTCTTTGGATTGCTCTGCGCCGCATTGGGCGCGCCCCGCGACGACGAAGAAACATTACGGCGATTGCGTGAGAGTTTGAAGATGGGCGTCCGTGTGAATCGCGAAGGCATAATGAAGAAAGATTTTCATACGGCACAAAATGTAGCCATAGCCAATGGAAGCGGAACAAAAAATACCGAAACTTCTGATCGCTGGTACTTAGCTGACGCTGATTTTTTAGTTGGCTTGGAAAGCGAAGATGATAAGTTGTTACAAGCGCTCGATAAAGCATTGAGACAACCAGTCTGGCAAATTTCTCTGGGTCGAAAATCATTCGTGCCTGCGCTGCCATTACGCGAATTAGATACTCCATTGTCACTACCAATGCTGCAAGCTCTGGTAACTCAAAATTGGAAATCAAATCGTGAAGTAGTATTGCCAAATGAAATGCGCGTAGTGATAGATGCCACAGCAGTGGACATTCCCGACAACTGGCAGACTGAAATTCGGCAAGATGTTCCGCTCTCGTTCGCCAGCCGTAACTTCACCATTCGCCAAGTGAAAACTGGCTTTATAATAAACAGCCCGAAAGGAGAACCTGAAAATGTATCTCTCACAACTGATCTTGAATCCGCGCAGCCGTGAAGTCCGGCGCGATCTGGCTGATTGTCAGCAACTCCATCGCACCTTATTGTCCGCCTTTCCACAGGCAGATTCAGAGGCGGCGCGTGCCGAATTTGGTTTGCTGTTTCGACTTGAAACAAATCCTCGTTCCGGCAGCGTTACGGTGCTGGCGCAGTCGCTTGTTCAGCCGGATTGGCATCGTTTGCCGGATGACTACC
>JAYVRW010000204.1:0-5064 GCA_043775925.1 Blastocatellia bacterium | reverse complement strand
TCGCAGTCGGAATCGCCGCCAGCGGCGCGTCACAATATTTTGGATTTTGACCCTCACTTAAACTCACACACAAAGAAAAAGCAGGCTCTATGTAAGCCTGCTTTTCTATTTAGGGCTGCAAAAACTTAACAGTCTAGCCCCTTAATCGTACAAACATTTCGCAACCTTGACCAGTTGCGTTACAACTTATCGCGCCATCTTCAATTTCAGGATTTGGCTGCGTCTTGAGATTTGGATTTCAAGAGCTTCGTCTTTGTTTTCATTCAGCGCCTGCACAAACGTTTCGACGGAGGTCACGTTTTGTTCGCCGATAATTTGCACGACATCTCCGGCTTTGATTCCGGCTTGCTGCGCTTTGCCGGCTGAGGCGACGCTGGAGACCAGAACTCCCTGTTCGACGGATAAATATTTTGCAAGCTGTGAAGTCAGCGGCATCACTTCAATTCCATACAACACACGCAGTCGAACATCCAGCGGAGCCGCGCCGTAAATGCCTCGCATGATGCTGCTAAAAATATCGCGATTCTTTTCGGCGGCAGTTCGTCGCGGGTCTTTTTCGGGAAAGCTCTCAGCCGCTCGTGCGTAGGCTTCCCGTCGCTCAGTCATCCAGATTAATTGCTCCTGCGCGTTCACTGCCGGAGCAGGAACGAGTTTCGCCTGCAAAGTTTTCAGAACCGAATTGCGGCGCACGCGCAAAGTGACTTCGCTGTCGGCGGGCAATAATTGCAGGGTATCGCGCAAGTCGGCTCCGGTGGTAACAATTCGCCCGCTGATGCTGAGTAAGCGATCCTGCGGCAAAATCCCTGCGGTTTCTGCCGGACTATCGGGAAAAACCATTGCAATCAAGACGCCTTTTTCTTCTGCCGAAAGTGAATTCGATTTCACTGTTTTGACGACCTTGCTGTAATTTTCGCCAGTCGCTCCAAGCCAGGCGTGTGGAATAACTGAACGACGATTGGCCTGAATCATCGCCGCCAAACGCTGAAGCCGATTCAGCGGATAAACCAAATGGGAGCCTTCACCGGAAGTGTCAAATGCGACTAATCCGAAGACGGCTCCATCTTCTTCGACAATCAAGCTGCAATCCTGCACTTCGGTTAGCGGACGAAAAGTTTTTAAAGCATAAATCGGACTGCCGGAGCTATAACGAAAATCTGAAATGGCACGTTTGATGCTGCAACTGGCGGAATGAATACGAGGACGAATCATGGAGACGCCGGGACGACCTCCGCGCTGGTTTGGATTGAAGCCAAAAATACGGACGGTCTTTTCGTTAATGATTTCTTTGGTTTTCAGATCGGCTGGTGAAGCCTTGATCGAAAGCAGATTCGGCGTTTCGACTTGTAACAAACATAAGCCAGTGACGGAATCCATGCCAATGAATTTAGCACTCAACTGCCGGGAGTTTTGTTGTGTATAAACCGTGATTGGAGCGGTCGAGGATTGCGGAGAAGTATGCGCCAACCGTGTCACAATATGTCCCTGATTATCAATCACAAGACCAAGTGTAACGCTGGTAGTTTGGAGTCTGGGAAGAGGTTCACCGTCCAGTGAATAAATCGCTTCATCAGCCGAAAGCTGTTGCTGCAAATCTATGCGCTGAGAAACATATAGCAACCCTGGTGGAGGAGCCGCTGTAGGTACTGACACGTCTGATAGCGGGGCTTCACTTTTGACTACCTTCGTTTTCGAAGTCTGTGCCAAAGCGCCAAAGCCCAGGACTATCAAGCTCATGCCGGTTAGTAATAATCGTACGAAAAACATAACTGTATCTGTAACGAAAACTACTTGAGCTGACCACGTTAGCTGCAAAAGTAGTTTAGTAAATTTGTGCGGAAGCTATTTCAAGATTCGCTTGATCACCACGCGGAGAATTTGAACGTAAATTCGCGGATTGCAATCCAAAGCTGACTTCAGCCACCTTGACCACGCGCGTTTCACCAGAAGAATGTTTGATTAAGACGGTGTTGGCGGCGACTAAATCCTGTTCACGAATTTCGGGTATTGGTACAACATTTTCAATTGGATTGGGCTTGGGTCTTGGGTCTTTAACACTAGTGTATCTGGCCTTAACGGATCTCGCTCCAGCCAAATTATTTGTATAACTTGCGGTCGGCGCTGATTTTATTTCTCGTGGTTGAGCAGTTGCTACAGAAGTCAGAAGAGCAGTCGAAGCCTCCTCAGTGATATTATTTTTTGGAGTTTGCGAGGCAGAGGCAACCGCTGTTGAGGTTGGATTCGATGCGCCAGTCTTCGCCATTTGAAAAGTCATCACCCCAACAATTAAAGCTACAGTAGCCATGGCTGCTCCAGTTTGTGCCCACGAAAAAGTTCGTCCGAAAACTTCTGAAAACCATCCGAGCGGAGAAGTTTTTTCTTCCTTCGATTGTGCCTGTGCAATTCTGGCTCGCAGTTTGAAATCAAAATCTGATGGCGCAGCGATGCGTGGAAGCTCCTGCAACAGCGCAGTGACATCGGTTTTTTGCTCTAATTTTGCCTGCGCAATCCTTGCTTTCAGCATCGCGTCAAAATTCGTGGGAGCTGCGACTTGTGGCAGGCTGCGCAATAACGCCGCAACGTTTTGCAAATCATCCGATTGAGAATTCATTTTTGGGTTGTGACCGCTCATAATTAAAAATACTCCGACTAAATTTGTTGGAATAATTGCTGCTTATAAAAATTCGCTCAATTTATCCTTGAGCAGGTTTCGTGCCCGATTAATACGTGATTTCACCGTTCCATCGGAAAGTCCCAGGACTTCTCCGATTTCCTCATAACTTCTGCCTTCGACATCGCGCAACACTACGACAGTGCGATATTTTTCCGGCAACGTCGCAATGGCTTTGGCAATCGCCTGACGACGCTCATCATTAATCATGGAATCGTCAGGATCAGCGATGCGCGAATCCTCAATTTCCATTTCGACTTCTTCGCCTTCCTTGTTGAAGAAGGTCGGAAATTGCATCAGCTTGCGGCGTTTGCGTTGCCGTAATTCACTGATCGCCAGATTGGAAGCGATGCGATAAATGTACGTCGAAAAACTGTAATTCGCCTGATACTTGTCCGCGTTCATATAGATTCGCACAAACGTTTCCTGCGATAAATCTACAGCGCGTTCATAATCATTCAGCATCCGATACACAAAATTCGTAATCGGATTGCGATAGCGATTCACTAATTCCTGAAAAGCCGCCTCATCACCTTCACGAGTTCCCGCAATCAGCATGTGATCGTCCATCCGCTCTGTCGGGATTGAACTATCAAAAATCAGCGGGATCGGTTTGGCATCCACTGCCGAATTCAGCGTCGCGTCGAGAGCCTGATTGTGCAGAGCGTGATCGAAATCAGCGCCGAGTGTGAGTGTGGTCATTGCTTCAGGAGAAGAGGTCTGCACCTCAGTAAATCCAGTTTTTGATTCAGCTTCAAGCTCTGCTTGCCTGCGTGCTGAATAACCTGAAAGATCGCTCATGGTGTAATTTCTCGAATTTGCCAGTCAAAAGGCAGCCACATTTTGGAAAACTCTTGCCGGAAAATTAACAAAGTGGCGATTGGGGCGGCTCGCGGGATTACCAGATTTCGGGGACGTGAACCGCAGTATACACGATCTTCCATATCCCTACACGCCACCTGATGACATTTGTTCCCGCCAAAAGACAAATAATTGCTGGACTTTGGGTAAGACGCTACGGCATACTTGAAAAGTCTTTCGTTGCGTCTGTTCCCTCGACGTAATTCACGAAACAAAGTGCCCACAATTAAGGTTAATTTTATGAAGCCGTTTGAAGTCGTTTCTTCTCAACCTGCGCGTCAATTCATGTTGTTGCTCTGCTTGATTCCGCTCTGGAATTGCTGCGCCGCTGCCGCACTGGGAGCTGTAGTTGTATACAGCAGCGCTGATGAAAATATTATTCTGACGCTGGCATTAGTCACCGCCAATTTTGGAGGCTGGCTGTGGTGGATGACTGGCAGTCTGAGAGAATTTCGTGTCACCTTTAGAAAATGGGTCATCAGCGCACATCCCGGATTTCGCTTAGCCGGATTGATGTCATTGTGTGGAGCCATTAGTTGGGTTGGAGTACTCGGATTACTCGCCTACGGAATGTTTGGTTAAATCTCACATTTTCTTGTCTTTCACGGCAACGGTTGTCTTGTTGCGCCTGCCTGCATATAATCTCCACCGCAGCTTGGAAACAAGCCCTGCATTACATGAATTGACAGCGTAGAAAGATCAATTTCAAGGTCTTCCTAAGACTGTCTCAATATTATTGGAGGATAAAAATGAGCCTGAAAATTGGCGATGCAGCTCCTGACTTTGAATTAGCCAGCCACACTGGCAACAAGGTCAAGCTCTCTGATTTCAAGGGTGCTAAGAACGTCTTCATTGCGTTTTACCCCCTTGACTGGACACCTGTTTGAACGGTGCAAATGCCTTCCTACGAAGCCGATTTAGCGCGCTTCGCGGAAGCTGATACCCAAGTTTTGGGTATTTCAATTGACTCAATCCCTTCCCACGTCGCCTGGGCGAAAAGCCTTGGTGGTATCACTTACGACCTGCTCGCAGATTTCAACCCTAAAGGTGCAGTTTCCAAAGCTTACGGTGCCTATCGTGACGCCGACGGCATCAGCGAACGTGCGCTTTTTGTAGTTGATAAAGCAGGAAATCTGGCACACGTGGACATCCACGATATTTCCAAACAACCAGACAACGAAGAAATCTTCGATGTCCTTCGGAAGTTGTAATTTAGTTTCGAGTTTCGGGTTTTGGGTTTCGAGTTTTAGTAGCGCTAGTAACTGGTACTTAATCGAAAACCCTGCGCATTACGCAACAAAAACCCGAAACTCGAAACCCAAAACTCGAAACTAAATTCTTATGGCTATCATGTCGCGTAAATGCGTGCCGTTCACACCGTTTGATCGGGAGTTATCGAAAGCTACGATTGCCCTTGTCACAGCGGGCGGAGTGCATCGCAAAGATCAATCTCCATTTAATATCGCTGATGAACTGGGTGATTTAACCTTCAGAGTCATCGGCGGTGAAATCGAAACTTCTGAATTGATGGTGAC
>JAYVRW010000203.1:0-5073 GCA_043775925.1 Blastocatellia bacterium | reverse complement strand
AGAATCCAACCTATCGTGCGCCGCGTGTGCGCTTTCATTTGAGCTTTGGGCAGGCGTTCTAATTCACTTGAAACTCTTTATTGAATTTGGCAATCGCCTCTGGTAGTGAATCACAAGCATTCTCAATCAACATCTCAAGACCGCCATAAAATAGTGACTCTAAAAAATACTGTTCTTGCGCTTTTAAGTTATCTTTCTCTAGGGGATCGCGGATATAGTCCGCAGCTTTCACGGCATATTTATTGTCAGGTAAAATATGGATGCAGCGATAACGAATTAGCGTTTGATCGTCAACTGACTGCCAAACATGTATTTCAGAATAGAATCGCTCTGTCATTTTTGGAAGAATTATATTTTAAATTTTCAAATAGCCCAGCCGTAAACGGGCTGGGCTATTTGAAAAAATATTTAAGCCCAAAATTTAATAGCTGGATGTAGAGCCAAAGTGGTAACACTCCCACGATTACATAGATGATTGGGTTCCAATGTAGAAATGAAAGATAACTTCTGAGAGGATCAAAGATAAACGACATATAAACCATGCTGAGAATAAAAGCTGGTATTAGGAAGCCCGCCTTCAGCTTACGCCCATAAGGATTAGCCTCAATCCAACCTGATCCTTTCCAAAGGATATACACGATCAACACAATAGAAAAAACTGCAAGAATACTTTTGATAGTAAGAAATATCGTCGCTTCGTTGGATTGCTCAATTCGGTTTTGGATATAATCGAACAGAATCGTTCCGAGAACTACGAACGAAACATAGGACACCCAAAATTTCCACGAAATTTTCATTACACTTGCTACCTCACTATTTCTTTGTCACTTCCAAATTCTCCAACCAAGCGTGGCTGTCATTCGGATTAAAAACATACGATGCGTTGACTTCATCTCCGGCGGCTAACTGCTCGAAGTGGGCGTCGTCTTTGACGGTAAAAACCATCGTCATCGCGTCCATTCGACCTTCGATTTTTTCGTGACTGATTTTGACGCGCTTTTTGTCTTTGTCCGTAATTTCAATCACTTTTCCTTTGAAGGGAAACTGTTCTACTTTCATTTCGGTTGAAGCAGGGGCTGCGTTCTTATTGCCCATGACCGGTTTTTGACAGGCGATTGCCAAAGTGCTCATCAAAACAATTAGTACTAATTTTATTCTAAACATTCATCCTCTCCATTCTAATCAAAAAACGGAAACAGCCGCTTGATTTCTGCTTTGTCAGGCCTGCGCCCGTATTCGCAAATTTCAAAAGCTTCCGCGTGCTGCACCTTCGCAGCGCGATCTTTACCGTACCATTCTTCGAGGTTTTTGCGATACTTATTGGCAATATCTTTTTGCCGATCCACAAAACGCGCACGCACAGTTGCCCAACGCTTTTTCACAAATTCCGGGTCTTTGTTCATCAGGGATTCATCACCATTCGCGCCGCCTTCGTAAAATTGTGAGACCATTCCGAGCAATCCGTCGAGCTTCTTTTCCATCACGGAATCAATGTCTACGACGATGTCCGCTGAGAACGGATTCGGTTTATCGAAGCGATCAGATGAATATAAAAACACAGGATTTTTTGTTAGGTGCGGTGTCTCCGGCACGAAGTTTGGAACCGTCACCATGTACGCCGCATCCTGCACCAGAACGCCTGTATAACGATGATCGGGATGGTAATCGTTCGGACGATGACTGATGACAATATCGGCTTTCCATTCACGAATCAGCTTCACAATTTTTTTGCGATTTTCGAGCGTTGGCAATAATTCGCCATCGTGATTATCAAGCAATTCAACCGTGTAGCCATTGGCTTTGGCGGTGCGCTCAACTTCGGCTTTGCGGCGTCTGAATAATTCTCCGCCGGATTCTTTCCAATGCCCGATGTCGCCGTTGGTAACGGCAACTAATTTGACGAGATGCCCTTTGGATGCCCACAACGACGCGACTCCCGCCGTTCCGATTTCAGGATCATCAGGATGTGCGCCGAAAACAATCACACGGACTTTTCCATCCTGCGCAAAAACTGAGAAAGAGATTAGGCAAAGAAAAACGAATAACTGAAGAGCAATAACGGTAGATTTATTTTTCATAATTTCTCCAACTAAATTGTGATTGAAGGTTTTCCGTACAAAGAAAAAAATGTCCAACAAACTTTAGTTTGTTGAGGCTTCGCAATAGAAACTCAGTTGCTAAGAGAAGCAGCAAACTGAAGTTTGCCGGACACTGAAAAACCTTTTAATCCAGTCTACTTAATGCAGCCGTGCGGATCAATTACATATTTCTTCGCCGCACCTTTGTCAAAATCTGAGTAACCCTTCGCCGCCTCATCCAATGAAATCACTGTGACGTTGCAGGCTTTGGCGACTTTGATTTTATTGAATAAAATCGCGTTCATCAGTTGGCGATTGTATTTTAACACCGGAGTTTGTCCGGTGAAAAATGCGTGACTCTTTGCCCAGCCCAAGCCGAGGCGAATGCTGAGACTGCCGATCTTCGCGGCTTCGTCTACGCCGCCCGGATCGCCCGTCACATACAAGCCGGGAATACCGAGCGAACCACCAGCGCGCGTGATTTCCATAATTGAATTCAGCACCGTCGCCGGACGTTCAACGCCTGAATCTGCGCCGTGTCCGCGCGCCTCAAAACCTACGGCATCAACCGCGCAATCCACTTCAGGAACGCCGACGATTTGTTCAATCTGTTCAGCGAGCGTAGCTTCTTTCGTCAAGTCAATTGTTTCGCATCCGAACGATTTCGCCTGCTTCAAGCGAGCTTTGTTCATGTCGCCAACGATCACGCAAGCCGCGCCCAGCAGGTGCGCCGAAGCCGCCGCCGCTAAACCAACCGGCCCCGCTCCTGCGATGTAGACAATCACACCAGGGCCAACACCGGCAGTTACACAACCGTGATACCCCGTCGGCAAAATGTCAGACAGACAGGTCAGGTCTTTAATTTTTTCCATCGCCTGCGCGGCATCCGGGAATTTCAGCAGGTTAAAATCGGCATATGGAATCAACACATATTCAGCCTGTCCACCAACCCATCCGCCCATGTCTACATAGCCATAAGCTCCACCCGCCCGCGCCGGATTGACGGTTTGGCAAATGCCGGTTTTCTGTTCTTTACAGTTTCGGCAACGTCCGCAAGCCACATTGAAAGGCACGGAACAAAGGTCGCCCACTTTCATGAATTTCACATCACGTCCGGCTTCAATGATTTCGCCAGTGATTTCGTGACCCAGAACTAATCCCGTCGGAGCCGTTGTGCGACCACGAACCATGTGTTGATCACTCCCACAAATATTGGTCGAAACGACTTTAAGAATCACTGCGTGCTCGGCTTTTTTACCGTCCGGCATAGCGAGTTTGGGATATTTGATATTTTGTACCTCGACCTTGCCGGGGCCAAGATAAACTACACCTCGATTGTCTGCCATAGCTGTTGTCTCCTAAGTTTAAGTGGATAAAGTTATGCGGGGCAATTCAAACCAGAGTCACTGCCCCGCAGTCGTGACTCCATAAAGCTGCCGTCATCTGTGTCCTACTGCTTCAAAAAAATCTTCTTGTAAACGGTGGGAAAATAGTAACGAGAGATTTGCTGTAAGTCGAGAGAGTCGCCCACGAAAGACACGAAAGAACGTGAAAAAAATGTTTTCTGTCATCGAAGATGACTAACACTATAGCTTGGCGAGAATCGCCAGGAAGGCGGAAGGTAAATCTATCGCTCGCTGAAAGTGAGCAACATCTGAATTGTTCGACGCCTTCAGCGTCGGAGGGTAAGGCTATCGTTAACCCAGCGATTCTCGCCGGGCTATAATGTTGGTCACCGTTGGCGACAAGAATCGAAATTGAGAATATATTTTTAGTCGTGCCGCAAAGCCTTGATCGGATCAACCCGCGCCGCCTGCGAAGCGGGATACAGCGCCGCCAGCAGTGCAATCAGGATCGCAAACAAAATCGCGCTAATCCACAAATACCAGGGGATCGAAAAAAATTGAATATACGTTGTTGCTGATTTCACGATGTATTTATTGACTAACGGATTCGCAATGCTCGTCAGCCCCCAACCGATCAGGACGCCAAACAATCCACCCATAAATCCGATCAGACAAGCCTCAAAGAAAAAGATTTTCATGATCTCGCCGTCTGATCCACCAATCGCTTTCATAATGCCGATTTCGCGCGTGCGTTCGCGGATAGACATAATCATGGTGTTGGAAATGCCAAACGAAGCGACTAATAAAGCGATCCCACCAATCAATGCTAACGCTCCATTGATGAATAAAAATACGCGTTTGATTTCATCCAGATTTGGCAGCGGAAAAACATTGAAGCCGCGTTTCTTTAGCTCCGTATGAACGATCTGTGTTTGCATCGGATCAACCACTTGCACTGTGACCTGACGATAGCCTGCATCGCCCACGAGAGCCGCGCTCATTTGCGACATCGAATCCTGATTCGTCTCCGCAAAACGCTTCGCCTGCTCAATCGGAACCAGCAAACCTGCCAGTCCGCCGAACGGATTGAAATTGCGTTGTTCATTCGGCAGTACACCAACGATTTTGAAGATGTGGCGATCAAATTTGGTATCAAGCTCTGACTTGGATTTCTTGTCGTTGTCCTGACTCGGAGCGTTCATCAGCGGAATGCCGAAAATGCTGGCGGGAGCGGCTTCACTGCTTTTGAGCGTCAATAAAATAATTTCTTTGCCGAGAATTTTTTCAGCGGCGGCAGCCCGCTCTTCATCACTTTTATCCGGCTTTTCTAAATTGGCAAATGGTCCGCGACGTTCGCGCTTTTGCGGTTGTGTAAATCCCTGGGCAAAATTTTCATTGACGATTATTTCCTCTGCGTCATCGCTGCTGAAGCCTTGTCCCGCCAGAAATTTTTTGAAGCCAGGAACACGCTCAAGATTCGCAAACGCTCCGCTGACAGAACGGCGACGCGTATGATTTTCATAACGGAGATACCCTGAAAAATTCACGTTTGGAACCGCATATTTAACACCGGAAATTTTTTCAATTTCGACTAATGCTGCGTCATCTAAAATCCGTCGAGGTTCAGGCGTGGGGACTGGGCTTGGATT
>JAYVRW010000202.1:0-19047 GCA_043775925.1 Blastocatellia bacterium | reverse complement strand
CGTTTCCTAGCTTCCAAACTGAACTTTTGTAACAACCATTCTAATACGGCTTCCTGATCATGAATCGTTGCGCGACAAATTTGCGCCAGCAGGTGAATCCGATCTGGTTTTGGCAAAGCCGTATTTTGCAATCCTTCTTCGCACTCGTCACAAATAATCCAAATAGATGTTACGTCGCCGGGACGTGGTCGTAGCCGAAGCAGAACAGACCTCGTAGGTCTGGTTTCCCAAACATCACTGGCTATGGCCCCACACATGGAACACGCTTTGATTTCAGTTTCCCGATCAGCCATCGCGGATAGTGCTAATATTCGACGCATAGTTTCTCTTTGCTTCGTCGCGTAGCTCCGAAGTGGCTTTTTCCTGTTGGCTCCTTGTAAGTCTAGACGCGGTTTAACGTCACGCTAGACCCGCACCCATCCTGTAACAAAGCTCGCTCATTTTGTTTTATTCGAAAGATATGTAGCCAACGTAGCAGAAAGTCCTACGATTAACTCTGCTTCATACATTTCCGGGTCTCGCCCCTCACGTAAGTGGCGACCGTGTTCTGATGCATACCCCCAAGCTTTTACCACGACTTGGTCAAGAGGGGCTGGGAGTAAACCCTGATGATTTTTGAGCAATTCTCCAAGAGTTGGTTTTGGATTACCGCAAACATCGCGTGCAATACATTCTAAAGCAGCCATAGCATGTTGTATCGCACCAGTAATATCAGGCTCTGGCCGCCGTGATAAATCTTGCAATGCTTGGTGAATTTCACTTTTAGCAGTCAGCCGACCAGTTTCGCCAAGTACTTCTTTTGCTCTA
This sequence comes from Blastocatellia bacterium, assembly GCA_043775925.1. GTDB lineage: Bacteria > Acidobacteriota > Blastocatellia > RBC074 > RBC074 > JAFDVL01. Next base: position 18,240 of record JAYVRW010000202.1, on the reverse strand, counting down.
TTAACTGCATCTTCAAAAGATTCAGACCCTCTGACTTGTAATACACCCTCGACCAATTGCCAGCCGATTCCTTCTTGTCGAAAATACTTATTCAGTTCACGTTCAAAATATTGCGGTTGATAGTCGTTTTGGCCATAGCCGGGATTCTCAGAAAGCTTTGTCAATTCTTTGTAAATCTCTTCGACTACATCATAAACTTTGAACCATTCACAATTATCGATTAAGTAACTGACCTCCTCTGCCATATTTGGACGTTCAGACCAGTTATTCGGATCAGGGCGCTTTCTCAAAACTAAGCAAACCACAATTCGCAATGGTTCTGGAGTGAGTCCTGACTCATCTGCAAGTTTGGGTAAAACATGCCTGAACTCAGTTGGTGCATCTTGCCGAACGGTTATTTCAGCATCTGTCACAGAATACCCAAATCGCTCTGAAAATCTGTCTTCACTACTCATATCTTTTATTACTGACAGCAGAGTATGTATTTCTCATAAACGAACGACCTGCCCCGCTCGCCCTTACTCTCGCGTAATGAAATTGTCCGTATTGAACAGCACCCGCGCCGCCGCAGTTAGTGCGGCGGATTGCGCTTCGGTCAACCCAGCTTTCACTAATTCTTTATTGACCATCGAAGCCGCAGATTGAGTATTAAAGTTTTGCACTTGCCGTTCGACGTAGCTGTGCAAGGCGGCGAGTTCCGTGGCGCTCGGCGGACGGCTGAAACACAGCGCGAACGCATGCTTCAATCGCGCATCCAGTGTAGCGGTAAATTCACCGGGAACTTCGCGTACCAACCGCGCCGCTAAGCCTTGCGCAATTTCTAAAAACGCCGGATCGTTCGCCAGCGTCAACGATTGCAATGGCGTATCGGAGCGTTGCCGTCGCGTGCACACGGTTTGAAAATCGGGTGAATCAAATGTCGTGAGCAAGGGATACGGCGCACTGCGAAAAAAGAACGTATACAAGGCGCGGCGAAAACGTTCGGCTCCGGTTGCGGCAATCCAGTTCTTTCTGTTTTGCGTGAAGGCGTAAACTCCTTCAGGCTGCGGTGGACGCACGCTGGGGCCGCCGATGCGTGGGTTGAGCAAGCCGCTGGCGCTTAACGCGGCATCGCGGACAATTTCAGCTTCGACGCGGAAGCGTTCCTGTCGCGAGAGTAAAAGATTGCGCGGATCAGAAGTAGATGCTGGATTGAAGTTCGATGTCTGGCGGTACGTCGCGCTAGTGACGATCAGGCGGTGCATCGCTTTTAAAGACCAGTTCGCAGTTCGCAGTTCGCGGTTCGCAGATTTCTGCGGAGTAGACTGCGAACTGCGAACTGCGAACTGCGAACCGCCTTCTACAAAGGCATTCGCTAACCAATCCAACAATTCAGGATGCACAGGAGGCGTGCCTTGCGTTCCAAAATCTTCCTCAGTTTCGACAATGCCACGCCCGAAATAACGCATCCAGAGGCGATTCATTGTAACGCGAGGAGTGAGCGGATTTTTTGGATCAACCAGCCACTTAGCGAGATCAAGGCGCGTACGCGAATTGTTTGTTTCAGGCAACGCGGGAGCGATAGCGCTGATAACGTTGGGTTGCAGGAGGCCTACGGTTTTATCAGGGCGCGTGAAATCGCCGCGTGTAAAAATGTACGAATTACGCGGCACATTTACGTCGCGCATGACCATCGCCATTACGGCATTGCCAGCTTGCTTTTCGCGCACGGCAAGTGCGGAGGTGAAGCCGTTCGCTATCATCGTTTGCTGTTCGGGTGAGCGTGCGTTGAGCGGGAGTTTCAAGGCTTCAAGCAAAGCTGCTCCACGCACATCGTGCGGCGTTTCCGTAGCGATTTCGAGCTTAAAATGACCGATGCCGCTGCTCGCATTTGCTTCGTGTCGCATGACGAATTGAATTTGTCGGCTGCCAAATTCTTTTGGCTTGGCATAGACAAACACGGCTTCGTGCGCCTGGTTCGCAGTTAGCGACCAGCCTGTCCGACGATCTCCATCAGCAGCGGAACCCGCTGGAAATTCTACTTGTTCATCATCCGCAAAAACTTCCTGAAACGGATGCCGTCCACCTTCGCTATCAATAAAAAACTCGCTCAAGACAAATGAGCCGTCCGCCGCCAAGCCGGGGCCATTTTTTGGCAACGATTCATGCGGCATCACGCGCAGACGCACTGCAGCAACACGCGTCGAATTAATTCTTACTAAAATTCTATAAGCGTCATTTACCGATGCGTTGGATGTGATCAAAAACGAGCCATCAGGCAAGCGTTGCAATTTGCCAGCGGCTTCGGTGTCGAATTTTACGGGATCAAACGAAACCCATTCGACTTCTTTTTTCGGAGCCGTGACGGCAGGATTTTTTTCAAGCCGCGCAATTTCCAGCTTTTCCCACTCGCCTTGCTTCAACTCACCTTGCGGCATGTTGCGTCGCGCTTCGGCGGGTTCGGCATTTGTTTCAGGTTTGCCGAACATTTCACCGCGTTGGACGGTCACGGTTGGGCCTTGATTGTTGACATCCATCGTCGAATTAAAGAACGCGAGCATCTGGTAATACTCTTTGTGTGTGATGGGATCGAATTTGTGCGTATGACATTGCGCGCAACCGACAGTCAAGCCCAGCCACACTGCGCCAGTAGTGCTGACGCGATCCATGACCTGTTCGACGCGGGCTTGCTCAGGGTCTACGCCGCCTTCTTCGTTGATGACGGTGTTGCGATGAAAGCCGGTGGCTACGAGTTGTGATTTGGTGGGGTTGGGCAATAAATCTCCGGCGAGTTGTTCGAGAGTGAATTGATCGAAAGGCTTGTCTTCATTGAGCGCCTGAATTACCCAATCGCGGTAAGGCCACATCACGCGCTCGCCGTCAATCGTATAGCCATTCGAATCAGCATACCGCGCCTGATCCAGCCAATGCCGCCCCCAGCGTTCGCCGTAATGCGGACTGGCGAGAAATTTTTCCACTAAAGCCGAATATGCCTTGTCCTGATTTTTACTGAACGCGATGACGAATTCTTCTACTTCGGTTGGTTGCGGCAGGAGTCCGATTAAATCAAGTGACAAGCGGCGAATTAACGTGCGCGGATCCGCCTGTGGCGAAGGTTGAATCCCTTCACGTTCAAGCCGCGCCAGAATGAAGCGGTCAATTTCATTACGTACCCATTTGGTATTTTTTACAGTCGGCGGCTGAATCTTTGTGAGCGGCTGAAATGCCCAATGCCCCTGATATTTCGCGCCCTGCTCAATCCAGCACCGCAACAGGGCGGCTTCGGCGGGCGTGATCGGAGCTTTTTTGGCGGATGGCGGCGGCATCATTTCACCCGCTTCGTGCGAAGAAACGCGCCGTAATAATTCGCTCTCATCCGGCTTACCCGGCGCAATCGCAGTGTATCCGCCACGATCTTTGGTCGCGCCTTCAACTGTATCAAGGCGCAGACCCGCTTTACGATTTTTGTCATCGGGGCCGTGACAATAAAAACATTTGTCGGAAAGTATCGGACGAATATCCCGATTGAATTGCACGTCCTGCGCTGCCATAACTGTTGTGCGAGGCGTTATCCAAAGTGCGCCAATCGCTACGAAGCCTAGCAGCAAACATACACATAGTTTCAGTCTTTTCATGGGAGCTTGTCTTGCGTTGAGGTTCTTAAATCTAATTTTTAATCCCTCTTCACGAAATAATGTTAATCCGACAATGAATTTTTCAAGTTTACGTTTGCGCCATAGCAAACATCAGGTTTGAAGCAGAGTCACAATAAATTCTGAACAAGTCGCACAACAGTTTTTGGTTGAATAGCAATATTAAGTAAGCGAAAGATTGAGTAATTATTGCTATGCTGAAAACCTCACAAAAACTTTTATGGCAACTGGCAGCGAGCCTTTTGATCGCTATCCCTATCTTCGCACAAACTCATCCGGCATCCAATCGCCGTACCGTCATCAGCCCTGAATCGCGGGAACAAGTTCGTAAAATAATTCCGGCCATTGGTTTGGTGCAAGTTCGTGTCCCGGAAGACGCCGACAAAAAATTGCGTCCACGTGGGTCGGCGGTAATTATTCGCAAAGACGGTTTGGTCATTACGAATCTGCACGTCGTGATGCGCGATAATTCGACGAAATTATTTGATGAGATTTATTTGAGTTTGCCGGAAAATTCTAAAGCAGATGCGGCGGCGGCTCCGAAGCAATACAAATTGACTTCGCTGCTGTTAAATGAAGAGCGTGACCTCGCGTTGATGCGTATTGTGACGAAAGATGAAGCGGAACAGAAAGCTTTGAATTTACCTGTCATTGAATTTGCTGATGCGAGCAAGCTGGATTTGCTGGACGATTTATTTATCCTCGGGTTTCCTGAAAAAGGTGGCACTACGATTACCGTCAATTACGGCGTAGTCGAAGGTCGTGACGCTTTGGATGAATGGATTAAAACCGATGCGCGTCTAATTCACGGCAATAGCGGTGGCGCGGCAGTGGATGGCTCCGGCAAATTGATCGGCATCCCCACCAGAGTTGAAGTTGACCGTGATGAAGAAAAAACTTACGGCGCAGTTGGCTATTTGCGTCCAGTTCATTTGGTCACGGCAATGATTGCGCGATGGCAGGAAATGGAGCTTCGCAATGCACGAATGAAAGCTGTCGTCGCCGGATCAACCAAAGAAACTTCACCGATGAAAGCCTGGGCTGCGAATGCTGAGCAATTCAAATTATCCGGGACGGTGCGTTCAATTCAAGGCAAGCCGTTGACTGGAGTGAAAATCGGACTCGCGTGGGCCGGGAAAGAATTTAATTCCAACGATTTAATTTCCTGGTGCGAATCGAACCCTGAAGGTCAGTTTTCATTAGAAAAAACATTGCCGATTGGTCGGTATAACTTGCGCGCCAAAGCTGACGGATTTGATTCAATCAATGTTGAGATGAACCTGATCAGGGGCGTGACTCCGATTACAATTGAATTGAAACCAAGTAAATAAAAATATTTGTTTTGTGAAAAGCTCTCGGCTCTTATTCAGTGCTAATCTGTGACCGATGTTCCTCATCATTTTGACCGCTTGTTGTTTAAATTCATCATCGTATTTTCTTATCATACGCTCATTTTATCAGATTGAGTTTTGATTCCCTTTTATTAGATCACCTCAAATGTGTACAGCTACGATGCGGCAAACCGGATCAAGAGCGTGGGCGGGAATAAGTTCATGGAAGATTAAATTCTGGCATCTGGTCGCCTCGCATCTGCGTTGTTCAATCTGGTTGTCAGCGGGCTGAAAGCCAGGATCGGGAATATTTTCAGGTCATCGTGTAAATTATTCACGACTCCTCTCAATTGCATAATGACAACCTGACTGGCATAATTGGCATCGAAGTTCCGTAAACACGTAAAACAATGAAGTTCTTGCAAGTTCACGACCTGCAAAAATCTTGTGGTACACGTTTTGCAGGTAAAGAGTCAGGTTTATCCAAATTAATGTATTGATAGGGAGGAAATTACTAATGAAAAGAACTCAACTAATTATGGCGCTCGTTTTAGGAATAGCTACTGTCGTTCCTACGATTGCGCAGAAACCAACTGATGAAGGTCGCAAGATTTCTCGCGCGGCTGCCGGACAAAAGCAAAAAGTGAGAGGTGTCATCGTCAAGCGTGATCCTGATGGATTCGTGCTGCGTGACATGAACGGTAATGACTGGAGCGTGACCTTAACGAACTCCACTGAAGTCAAAGAACGTAAGAGCAACATTTTTCGTGGTGCTCAAAAATATGGCGTCACTTCGTTAATTCGTGGTTTGAACGTTGAAGTCGAAGGTGTCGGTGATGGCACTGGTTCGCTGGTCGCAAAATCGGTCAGATCAACGCAGGATGAAATGGCGGTGGCGCGCACGATGGATTCTCGCGTGACTCCGGTCGAAGGTCGTGTGGGGGAAGCGGAAACTCGTCTGACCCAGACCGAGGCCAACGCGCAACGCCTCTCAGGGCAGATTGATGAACTGAGCACGATTTCAAACTCAGCCCGTGAGGGAGCCAAAGCTGCGCAAGTCAGCGCGAATGCTGCCCAGGCCAGTGCTGATGTTGCAATTACCGGTGTGAATGCTACCAATCAGCGCATTTCGGATATGGATGAATATGAAGAGCGCAAAGCTATCGCAGTGAATTTTACGGCTGGTAGTATTAAGCTTTCACCTGAATCCAAGGCTGTGCTTGATGCCTTAGCGATGCAGGCGAAGCAGGAAAAAGGCTACATCATTGAAATCCGTGGACACGCTTCAGCCGAAGGAAGTCTGGCGGTCAATCGTAAGTTAAGCCAAAACCGTGCTGATGAAGTCGTTCGCTATTTGGCCGAAACACACAATATACCACAGCGTCGCATTGTGACTCCGTTTGGTTATGGAGTTGCTCAGCCAGTGGCTGAAAATAATACGCGTGATGGACGGATGCAAAATCGTCGTGTTGAGGTGAAAATTCTGGTCAGCAGGGGAATGACGACGCCGGTTAATGTCACGAAGCCAGTTTCTGCTACTTCCGCGAATGAAGCTCCGGCGACTAACAGCAAAGTAGTCTCGAACGTCAAGTAACCTTCACGTTTTCGAGTTTTTCAATGACGAGTGTGAAGTGGTCAGTTTGCTGGTCACTTGCACTCGTCATTTTCAACGAATAGTTTATTTTGTACAGGTGGTAGTTACCGGAATGGCTTGCAATATACATCGCCAGATAAAATCAATTTTTGGCATCGCTTTAATTCTCAATTTATTATTTTTGCCAGCCCTGGAAAATTACGCGCAAACCAAACGACCTCGTAGCGTTGGTAAAAAAACAACTGTAGTTGATCCGGTCAAACCGCCTGCTCAGGGAACGAAACCTGTTGCCAATCCGATCATTCCTGAGGTTCCCAAACCACAACCAGCGCCAGTTGTAAAACCAAAAAAAGAAGAACCGAAGGAAGAAGAGGCATTACTTAGAATTGAATCCAAATTGGTCGCTGTTCCCGTTTCGGTGACTGACGCTGGTGGCGAACCGATCAAAGGATTAAAGCCGGAAGATTTTAAGCTTTTCGAGGAAGGCTCTCCTCAACAATTGGTAGCGCTTGGTGATCCCGGGCAAACGCCAGTGGAACTTGCGCTCGTCTTCGATGTTTCGGGCAGCGTGTACGAGCGTTTCAAGTTCCAGCAGGACGCCGCCGCACGATTCTTGAAATTGGTGCTCAAGCCCAAAGATTCAGCAACAATATTTTCCATTGGCATGACTTCGCATTTGATGCAGGAGCGCACCAAGAGTTTTGATCAGGCCATCAACGGATTAATGAGCATTGTTCCAACCAGAGAAGGAACAGCCTTTTTTGATACGGTGGCCGAGTCTGCCAAATACCTTGGGAAAATGGCCGAAGCTGGCACACGGCACGTCATTATTGTGATTTCGGATGGCGAAGATAATAAGAGCGACAATTATCATTTGCCGGAAACCATCAAAGAGCTGCAACGCAGCGATTGCCTGTTTTATTCAATTAACCCAAGCGGGCCATCTATCTGGCTCAATCGCGTGAGTATGCGAGGACAGAACGGGATGGTTTCCCTGGCCAAAGAAACCGGTGGAGCCGCTTTCATCCCAGATAAATTTGAAGACCTTGATTTAGTTTTCAAGCAAATCGCTACCGAACTCCAGGCACAATATTTATTAGGGTATTATTCAACTGATGAACGCTCCGATGGCGGGTTTCGCAAGATTGCCGTCAACGTTCCAGCCCGACCGGAATTGCGAGTGAGAGCGCGACAGGGATATTACGCACCAAAGGGATAGGCGATGGTATTTTTTGCGGGAAATAATAATTAGTTCATTAAATCAACTTTGAAAGAAACTATTTACTTTTTTTGCTAATGCGAGTCGTAGTATCAAAAAACCAAACAAGAAGTTTATCGTGATCATGAAGGCGTTGGCTCCTGCTAATTGTGCCGTATTATTGTATTCATACCGTTGAATCGAGCCGCTTGAAGGAAAGAGTTGTCCATATAGCACAAGACCCCACATCAAGGTGAGTGAAAAAACGCCAAGCCATTTTCCCCACATTATTTTTTTGGTGAGCCCCCATAAAGCCCCGCCTAGAATCGTTAGAAAGCCGATACCCAGCGTGAGACCAACTAAACGATGCGTATTGAAACCTGTATTATCCAACCCCGTTATGGCTGAGTAAACTCCTCTAAATAATCCTGACGAAAAGCTGAGACCGAGTAAGGCAATTAACACTTGCGTTAGCCAAACAGTCGGTGGACGTTTCTTTTTTTCAGGAAATGGCTCCATTTTGAGTAGAGTTGCCCAACAACAAGCGCTATCTGGTCTGAAGCAAAATATCCGTCAACCGCTCTGAGGCCGTGACGAGACTTCTGCCCGCCGGATCGAATTGATTCGCATCCAGTAACTGAATCGCTTCACTGATTTTTTGTGTCACGCCTGCCAGATTGACGAATTGAATCTGTAACCTGGGATTCGCCTGAAGCACTAATCCCAGCTTATCAATTTGATCCTTGAGGCCTGATACTCCACTCACGACACGATTTTTCAGCTCCACATTTTTTTCGACCATGGATGGAGATGGCTTACTTTTTTTCGCCTGTTCGTCGGCGAATTCCAAGCCATTCATCACCTTACCATAGACATAAATAAATCGGGTAAATGCTTTGACAGTATCTGAAATTTGCGTGGCTTCCAGCCGCGTGTCCGTTTTGACTGGCTCAACAATTTTTGGAGTTCGCACGGGAGGAGTAGGCTTCCTTTTTTGAGCGAGACAGGGCAGCGCTAACAGTACTACTGCGGCGATAAATATCAGGGATTGTTTCATGGGTATTCCTTAAATAATGACCACCTCGGTCAGGGCGTGATGGGTGGTTTTTGATCAGCTTTTTCGGGGGCTTTAGTTGCGTTTGCCGGGGGAGGTTCCGAAACTAAATCAGTGATTTTAAATGAATACGATTCGAGGACAGATTTGGTTACTTTATAAAGCTCTGACTTACTTTCTAATTTGACGTAGACATCTTCTTTCTCGGCAGGTGAGATGAAGATTTTTGTAGTTTTGTTGTCCTTCGTAATCAGAGTAATTTCAGCAGCAGGTTTGGTCGCAAGCTCAATCAGCTTAGCATCAGGCTGATCAATGATTTCAACTGCTGAGGCTGACATAATCGCCAGTAATTTATCGGTTTTTGCTTCTTTACCTTTTTTATCTGCTGGTTCCTGGATGATCCATTTACTCTCGGCATTTTGCTCAACGCTGACAGAGCCATTGGGGTTTTTTACCGATACTTTGGTGACATCTTCCTGATTTATTTTGAGAATTTGTTTATTCCTTAAATCGTTCAATCCTTTAATAGCAGCCGTTTCAAGCGAAGCGGGTAACAAAAGCACACTTGGATTCTGATCAATTTTGCCATAAATATTGGCTTCCGTCGGGTCTTTTTTCCCAAGTGTCAGCGTGTGCTGTTCGCCATTTTTCAATTTGAAATTAATCGTTGCGGCGGGCTGATCCAATCCCGATCCACGCTGCAAGCTTTCATTCATCGCTAAGCTGCGATCAATTATTGTACTTGCCAGTGCACTCGTAATTCCTTCAACTGACATGGAGTCGGCTTCAGTTTTGACGGGTTGATTGATGACCCAGTTTTTCCCATCAGATTCCAGCGCGACAGTTTGATCCTTGCTGGCAATGCTCATCGAAACGATGTCTTCCGCTTTGAAGGTAAAGGCAGGCTTAGTCGTCACGCCTTCATCGCGTTCGCGTCCAGGTTTTACTTCATAAAAATATACGAACGCTCCGAGTGCCAGCGCGATCACTAAAGCGACTAGCGTACTTTTTTTCATCGTCGCTTCCTCCACACTACAATTCCAGAAATAATCATCGCCAACGGCATCAGCACAACAGAAATCCAGAAAAAGATATTTTTAGCAGTTTCTGAAAGTTCGACATTGCGATTGGTCGGACCTTTGGGGCGAATTGAAATCAAGTCTTCTTCCTGCGCCAGCCAGTTGATGGAATTCAAAAACAAATCACCATTTCCGGCATATTTGGCGTATGCATTTGAGGCAAAATCTGAATCTCCCACGACGATCAATCGAGCTTCTTTGTCACCAACTTTTTTCGTCGCAGTGGCCCCCAGTGTGAGCGGGCCTTTGGTGTCTTTGCCTTCATCAAATTTAGCTTCGTTGCCTTTTAAATCAGACTCGCCAAAGCTTTGGGGCGTTGATTTGAGTAATTCGGTGGTTGCAATGTCACCCTTAGATTCAATCTTCAATGAACGTGCGAGCGGATAGAAACTGGGAGTGCGAAATCCGGTTGTAATTGGATGCGTCCCATACGTCTGAACCAGCGGAACCGCAGGCCCCATACCGATAGCTCTTCCAGCTCCACTTACATCCACCACCGTATCGGCACGCGCCTCAATGTTCCATTCTTTCAGCCAATCTGTGATTCCGGCTTCGGAGTCAGGGTCAAGTCCGACAAAAACTTTTCCGCCCTCGCTAAGATATTTTTTGACCATTTCAATTTCCGCCGGAAGCATCGCTTTTTTCGGCCCGGCGAGGATGGCGACCGCACATTCTGGCGGAACCTGATTGGAAGTGACGAGGTTAATCGTTTTCGTTTCGTAGTTGTCGCTCTTGAGTTTTCCGTCTACAAATTGGTAGCCTTCGGGACCTGCGCCCGCTAATTCATGTTCGCCATGACCATCAATAAAGCAGACCGCTTTCGCCTTTTCCCGCGTGACTTTCATAATGGCGCTGGTGAGCTTTTCTTCGTCCGCGCCCTGCATTAATTTTTCATTTTTCTGCCCGGAAATCACGACGACTTCGCCTGCGCCTTTCATCCCGCGATACTGCTGCGCCATCTCAGGACGGGCTTGCAGATCAATGCGTTCATAGGTGATTTTATTTGAAAAATCGCGGTAGCGCTCGACCAGATTGGCGACTGGTTCATCGCTTTTGCTGAAGTACAAAACCTTGATTTCGCTTTTCAAATCTCCCGCAATTTTTTTAGTTTGGTCAGACAACGTGAACTGTTTTTCGGTCGTGTAATCAAATTTCTTGTGATGCTGATAACCGAGGTAATTCACCAGTGCGAAGATGGCAACCCCGGCGACCGCAAAGACCGAAGCATTGGCTCCAAGGCGCGTAGATCGCTTCTGCGATGAGTCAAGAATTTCCTGATAGTTACTGGCGATGTAAAGCAATAGCAGCGCTCCACCGACAATCATAAAAGCGCCATTGAGCCGATTAAATATTTCGGTAATGTTGTAATGCAGGTAGCCGCCAACCAAAGCGACGATGCCTAAAATTCCAAAGTATTTGAATAATTCCTTACGCGAAAGTTCCATAATGTGTAGGGCAATCTTTCCAGATTGCCTATTGCTAAGGTGTAGACGTCATTTGCAATCTTGATGGATTGCTTCAGTTCATTGCCGGATTAGCGAGTTAATGTATGCGGCAATCTGGAAAGATTGCCCTACAACTCTACGCTCGTCTCCAACGCATCGAATTCAGCGACAGCCACGTCAGAAAAAGCGCGAGAATGGTCAGCGTGAGATAAAAAACCAGACTCGTCGTGTCAATCATACCGCTGGTGAAATCCTGATAATGTCGGATCACAGAAAGATAATTGAGAATCTTGCCAGTGACGGTTCCGGCGCTACTGGATAAGGCGTTAATGATCCATAAAAACAGGGCGATGGCGAAGGTTACGACAGCAGCTACGATTTGATTTTCAGTCAGTGAAGAGATGAAAGTGCCAATCGCAATCAAGACTGATCCGAGCAGTAAAATCCCCAGATATGAGGCCCACATGATCCGCCACGGAAATGTTGGGTCGCTGTATTTGGCGATGAACAAATGATAGATAATCGTCGGAGCCATCATGATCGAAAAGACGGAAAGACCTGCGAAATATTTGCCGAGCACAATCTGAAGCTCCGTAATTGGCGAAGTCATTAGCATTTCCATCGTGCCGCGTTTTTTCTCTTCGGCGTAACTTCCCATCGTCAGCATCGGAACCATGAACAAGGAAACTGTGGCTGCAAATCCCATTAATTGCTGAATCAGAATTGATGGAATATCAATGTCTCCCGATTGTCCTTGTTGCTGTGCCTGCATTCGGTACTGCATGACCTGCGAGATAATCTGCGAGAAAATCCCGTAGTAAAAAAGTAGTCCGGTGATGGTTAGAAAGACGCCAATTACAATGTAGGCAATCGGGGAAGCGAAATAGCTGCCGAGTTCGCGGCGATAAATTGCGATGATATTTCTCATAAAATTTTTAGACAGGATTAACAGGATTTTTCAGGATTTACTAAGTTGGGCTTGGCTTAACTCGATCAAAGTTTCTACTCTAATCCTGATAATCTTAAAAAAAATCCTGTTAATCCTGTCTCGTCTTTATTTTGCTGTCAGTTGTCTGAAGACATCTTCAAGGCTCAGGCTTTCTGAGCTTAATTCGTAAAGTTCAAAACCGTTCGTGACCACCTTCGAGGCAATCTGGCTGCGCAAATCTACGCCTGCTTTATTTTCAACAGTGAGCGCCAGCAATCCATCTTTCGGATTGGCTTCGACGCTGGTGACGCCTTCAATCGAAGACAATGCAGAATGCACAGCTTCGGTTTCGCCTTTGACCAGCAGGTGCGTCCGTTCGCTGCCCGTGCGTTGCTTCGATAAATTCTGCGGCGTATCTTCCGCGACAATCACGCCCTTGTTGATGATGACGACGCGTTGGCAGGTTTCTTCGACTTCAGGAAGAATGTGCGTCGAGAGAATAATTGTATGCTCACCCGCCAGCGAATTAATGAGATTGCGAACTTCGATGATTTGATTTGGATCAAGTCCATTCGTCGGTTCATCAAGAATCACGACATCGGGATCGTGAACAATGGCCTGTGCGATGCCGACACGTTGTTTATAGCCGCGTGACAACCGCTTGATTAAATCTTCAGAGCGGTCGCTGAGCGCCGTCGCTTCCATCGCGTATTCCGTGCGTTTCCTGATGTCATTTGACGCGACGCCTTTGATTTGTGCAATGAAATGCAGGTAATTGCGAATCGTCATTTCAGGATACAGCGGCGGAGTTTCCGGTAAATATCCAATGCGTTTTCGCACTTCCAGCGATTGCTCGGCGACATCAAAACCAGCGACCCGGACGGCTCCACTGGTGGCGGGCAAGTAACCCGTGATGATGCGCATCGTCGTAGTTTTTCCGGCTCCATTCGGCCCCAGAAATCCAACGATTTCTCCCTTGTTAATTGTGAATGAAATGTCGCTGACGGCAGTGCTGTTACCGTAGCTTTTGGTCAGATGCTCAACTTCGATCAAGTTCGCCTCCGCAGGTTAAAGTGAAAATTTCGTACCTCAATTGGTCTTCGAACTTTGGTTTTTGGTCTTGGAATTTCTTCACAAATAATTTGGCTCTGGCGGTAGTCACGCGAGAGTTAATTTTGAATAAACTTAATATTTTATTTTCCTCAACGAAAGATCAAAAGCCAAAGACCAAAATACTTTGTATTAACAATAATTTTATTCAGCGTCACGCAATTCCGTCAAGAGCGAAAAGTTTACCTGACTGATCCGCTGATCGGTTTGCGCGTCGTTTCTCCGGTTCTCAAAACTGGAATTCCTTCGTCAACATCCGAATGCGGACGCGGAATGACGTGCGTCGAAAGAACTTCGCCGATGCGCCGGGCTGCTGCGGAGCCTGCTTCGACGGCGGCTTTGACTGCTGCGACTTCTCCACGCACGATGGCGATGACGTGTCCGGCATCAATTTTTTCCCAGCCGACGAGTGTGACATTGGCAGTCTTCACCATCGCATCAGCAGCTTCGATCATGGCGACCAGGCCGCGCGTTTCAATCATTCCTAAAGCGTCCATAATTTTTGTGTACGACAGGCGGGAGGCCTCTCGTACCTTTGCTTAATTCAAAATTCTTTCCAGCAGATAATCTACCACTCACCGCCATCAGTCAAACGAGTCGCCTTTTGAAAATGAATCTTCGTCACCTGCGCCGCCACCGAAGGCCATAATTATTGATTAATCCCCTCTGCAGTAATGGGTGAACGGGGCGGCAGCTTTAGTCCAGCCGGAAAAACCTTATCATCGCCTTGTGAGTGAGCTGTGCCAAACGATTGAAAGCCTCCCTCCCGGGTTCCAAGGTTGGAAGTTGATTGGCAAAGGCCTTGGAGGTCATTTTTCGACCAGTTTGACCTCCTTCGCTTTTGTTTTTTCAGTATGATTTCGTAAGAATTGACATCTTCTGTAAATAGGTTGATGATCCCATCCGTACTGAATCAGGTTTTCCCCGAATATTATTTATTTTCAGAGGTATACGTCCAATGCACGACCTCCTGCGCCACGATCAACCTCAAACGATTAATCAATTAATTCTCAATTCCACCGCGCAGCGTGGTGATAAAGTCACAATTCGTTACAAGCGCGATAAAGTCTGGTGTGAACTGACCGGGACACAGCTCCTGACACGAATTTCCAATCTGACCGCCGGGCTGCATCAGCTTGGCGTCAGAAAAGGAGACCGCGTCGCCATTCTGGCGGATAGTTGTCCTGAATGGAGCATCACCGACTATGCCATTCTGGCCTGCGGCGCGATCACTGTTCCGATTTATCCGACCCAGGCGATTGATCAGGTGGCGCAGATTCTGGAAAATTGTGGAGCCGAATTTTTATTTCTCGGAAACGCGAAAAACCTGAAGCGGGTTCAGCCTGTTCTTAACCAGATGAAAAATCCTCCACAGCTTTTTTCCCTGGATGAAAAAAGTGAAGGCTTACCGCGCCTGATTGATGTAGAGCAAACAGGGAAAGACGAGATTGTCCGCCAGCCTCAGCTTTTCGGAGTGCTGGTTTCGCAGGCTGTGCCTGACGATTTAGCGACCATTATTTACACTTCAGGGACGACTGGCGAGCCGAAAGGCGTTATGCTCACCCATCGCAATTTGGTGTTTGATGCCCTTAGCGCCGGGCAGTGGCTGGGGCCAAGTCCAGACGATATTTTTCTCAGTTTCCTGCCTTTGTCCCATATTTTTGAGCGCACAGTCATGTATTTATTAATGCACCACGGCGTCCAGCTTTGTTATGCGAGAGGGATTGAAACTGTCTCGGAGGACATGAAGGAAATTCATCCGACGATTGTCACGGGAGTCCCCAGACTGTTTGAGAAGATTTATGCGACGATCATCAAACGCGCGGCTGAGGCGCCTCCGATGAAGCAAAGAATTTTCCAGCGGGCAGTGAAAGTTGGCCGCGAAGCCGCCGTTTTACGCGATCAGCGCAAAGCGGTTCCCTTAACTTTGAAGATGCAATTGATAGTTTTGGATCGGCTGGTTTTCAGTAAGTGGCGCGAAGCTGTGGGTGGAAAAATTCGATATTTTGTTTCAGGGGGAGCCGCCCTGCCCAAAGAAATCGGGCTAATTTTTTCCGCTGCGGGGATGACAATTTTGCAAGGCTACGGTCTGACGGAAACTTCTCCGGTGGTCGCCGTCAATCAACCTCACAATAATCGGTTTGGCACTATTGGACAGGCGATTCCCGAGGTCAAAGTTAAGATCGCAGAGGATGGCGAATTATTGGTGCAGGGCAATCTTGTGATGAAGGGGTACTATCAAATGCCCGAAGCGACAGCGGAGATGATCCGGCAATATGATGATGGTGAGTGGCTCCATACGGGCGATATTGGCGAAATTGATGAGCAGGGTTTTATCAAAATTACGGATCGCAAGAAAGACCTGATTAAAACCAGTTTGGGGAAATATATTGCGCCGCAGCAAATTGAAAACCTGATTCGAAGTATTCCGATGGTCGACCAGGTGATTGTGATTGGAAATGCTCGCAAGTATCCTTCAGCTTTGATTGTGCCAAGCTTTGAAGCCGTCAAAACGTTCGCCGAATCGCTGGCGCTGGGAATTAAAGATCGGGTGGAATTAGTTCGTCATCCCCGGGTCGTCGAATTCTTTAAGAAAAAAGTTGATGAGGTCACCAGGGAGCTGGCTCCACACGAAAAGATCAAGAAAATTGCCTTGCTGGAGCAGGAATTTACCATTGAAGGCGGCGAATTGACTCCGACTTTGAAGGTGCGGCGCAAGAATGTCGAAGAAAAATATCACGAATTGATTGATTCAATGTATCCCAGAAATGAAGTGTTCGATGCTTAATCAGTGCTAATTAATTCATCAATTTGGGAACTTCCCGAACTCCGAAGCGTGTTCTTAAAGAGCCTGGAAAGATTTGATTTCTGACTCTGAAACTAATGCTTATGAAAACAATATTTTTAATTTTGATCGTGACTTTTGTTTTTTCAGCCGGACTGTGTGCGCAGGTCGTGTCGGGTTCGTATCTTGGCGTTTATCTGACGGATCTGGATGAAGCGCGGGCCAGGTCTTTACAATCTCCTGAAACGCGTGGCGCCATCGTCGGAAAAGTCATTAAAGGCAGTCCGGCTGAGAAAGCCGGTTTGCTGGAAAATGACATCATTATTTCTTTTGACACGCAACCGATTTTGAGTGCGACCAATGTCTACACTTTTTTGTCGGAAGCCCTGCCGGGAAGTAGTGTTTTATTGCGTCTAATTCGCAATGGTTCAGAGCAGGATGTGACGGTCATTGTCAATGAGCGGCAAAATTCAACGGATAGCAACGAGGCTCTTACGCAAAGTCAGTTTTCGGCGCCTCGGCGCACTCCCATTCTGGGGATTTCCGGTACCGCGTTGACCGATCAATTAGCTTTTTTTTTTGGAGCTGCCAATCAATCAGGCATCTTAATTACTGAAGTGGAGCCACGTTCAACGGCGGCACGCAATGGTTTACAGGCGGGGGATTGCATCTTTTCCATTAACGATCAAGGCGTCAATTCGCTGGCTTCCATGAATCAAATTTATGGAGAATTTGCAGGGAAGGGAATGGTCAACGGCAAGCCGGTGCAGGAACTCATTTTTAAATTAGTTCGAGAGCAAAAGGAAATGAGCCTGACGATCAGGATTGGGCAATTTAAGGATTAACTAGCTTTTTCAGCTACTTCAGGATTTATGAAAAACCTGCCCGGTGGTGAAGATTTTTACCGTTCATTTTTTGATAACCTGCCTTTCCCGGCGTGGGTCTACGCCTGGGATACCTTGATGTTTCTGGATGTCAATCAGGCTGCCGTCAACGGGTACGGGTATTCGCGCGAAGAATTTTTACGGATGAAAATTACCGAAATTCGCCTGCCCGAAGAAAGCGAAAAGCTGCTCAATCATTTCAAGAAATTGAAGGATGAATCAATCGCTTCACAGCCACCGCTCAAGCTCTGGCGACACCTTACCAAACACGGAAAAGGGATTGATGTTGAGATTGATACGTTCCCGATTTCATTTGGAGATCGTCAGGCAAATATTGTCATCGCCAATAATATTACGGAGCGGCGCGAGCTGGAGCTGGGCTTGCGTGAGAGTCTCAGGCGCTTTCGTGAGATTTATGAAACAGCCTCCGAAGGCATCTTTATTGCAGATTTTCAAGGGAATTTGCTGTCCTTTAATGATTCAGTGGTCAGGTTCATGGGCTATCCACGCGAAGAACTGAATCATAAAAATATCCGCGACTTAATGCCCCTGGAAGATTTTGAATATGTGACTAAGGTTTTGCGGCAGGAACTAAGAAACGCCAAAGACCATGTGATTTATGAAGGACATTGTGTCAACAGCGCAGGAAAACGCTTTCTGGTGGAATTCAGCGCATCGCTGGTTTTTGAGAATGGAAAAGCGATTGGCATGCAGGGCATCGGGCGCGATGTTACCGAACGAAAACGCCTTGAAGAACAGTTATTAAAAATCCAGAAGCTGGAAGCACTGGGACATTTGGCCGGTGAAGTGGCACATAGTTTCAATAACAGCCTGACAGTGATTCAGGGCTTTGCGACGCTGCTGAAACGATCTAACCTTGGCACTGAAAAACAAAAAAACTATCTCGAAAATATTTATCGAGCGGGAGAAGACGCTTCCAGACTGACAGCGCAGTTACTGGCTTTTAGTCGCAAGCAAATCACGGAACCTGAACTACTCAATCTGAATGAAATTCTGATTGGGATGGGTGATATGTTACGTGTTGCCCTGGGTGAAAGAATTAGCCTTGAAATGTTGTTGGCTCCTGAATTGGAAACGATTGAAAGTGATCAGAGCCAGCTTCGTCAGGTGGTCATGAATTTAGTATTGAATGCACGTGATGCGATGCCTGCCGGAGGTTCAATCGTCATTTCTACGAAA
>JAYVRW010000201.1:0-19085 GCA_043775925.1 Blastocatellia bacterium | reverse complement strand
GTCACAGGGCGAATGTTGACCGAAATTGATGCCACAGGACAAAAGATGGAAACGCATGTGTATTCCATCGGCGGACAGGAATTTCGCCAGATGAAAGCCTACTCCATCAAAACCTCTACTACTCAATTCACCAACTATCCTGAGCAGATCGTGTCGGAGTACGGCGATCCGAAAGGGACGCAGGCGCATCAATGGGATCGGCAGACCAATACTTACCGGAACGTTCATCTCAGTCCGGTCGGCGTCGCCAATGAAACCATCAAGTGGGATCAAGTCCGCGACCGCTTTGTCGGTGCGATAGGCGCGCAGATTTCGTATGCGCAATCGCAATCCCGCTATCCGGGGACGCGATCACAGCTCGAAGACCCGACCAATCCGGGCACGGGGTGTGAGCTGGATGGCAAGAGTGTCAGTTGCGCAAAATTAATCCATGGACTCAGTAACGGTTCGTCAGAATTTGACCCGCACTTCAAACAAGATACTGCAGCATTAGCAAAATATGGCATCATTACCTCTCAAGAAAAACTTAGCACAAGCACAATCGTGGACGGAGTTAAATCAACTACAACCTGGTTTGAGACTAACATTCTCGGCTACACTGCTTCAGGAATTGGTGATTTAGGAGGAAGTAACCAAGTATCACTACCTGCGTTTTTGAAGAGGAGGTTGCTAAACGATTAACTGGCGATTGTGGAAAGTTTATCGACGCCCTTATCGATAAGGCATCAGAAATTATCGGGAATACGCGTAACGCCGAGAGATATAAGAAAGCATTTAGCAAAAATGTCCCTGAACTTTTGGATACAATTCTGCGACAAGATGGAATCTCTGTGCGAACGAACCCTACACGGAGAGTTGAAACAGCACAAGGGTGGGTTGAGCAAGGCGTTGGTGGATACGCTTCTGGTTCAATAATAAGAGGGAATGCGGGTATTGTGTTAGCAGCGCGATTCGATCTAGGGGATAGCCCCTGGTCAAGATCACTTCCTGAGAAAGTAAGAACTCAACTTCAAGTAGATGCGATTAAGCGCGCGCACGATGGTTATATTACAGATTTAATCCACGAAACCACTCACTATGCTTATGGGGGGTTAACGGATTTGGTGCTATCCCAAGCCGCCGCAAAATTGGGCTACATTTCCCCAGAAGCACTTTCAAAAATTGACCCTACAAACAAAGACCTGTCGGCTAGTCGGGCTTGGGATATCGTCCTTAGAGAAAAGTGTGGATCGAAGTAAAATAATATTTATTTTCTGATGTTACGCAAAAAAGATGGTTGAAGTAAACTAGACGAATGAATGAAAAACTGCTTGATCTGTACACGGACTATTTAATCAGCACATTTGGAGCGGCGACGGCGACGGGACTGGAGCGTTTGCTGGACGGCGCAGTCAGTCACGACAAGATTACGCGGATGCTGGCGTCAGAACCCAAAACCAGCGCGGACTTGTGGCGGCTGGCCAAACCGCTGGTGCGCGAAATCGAGAGTCCTGACGCCGTCATCAGTCTTGACGACTCGATCAGCGATAAAACGTACACGGATGAAAACGACCTTATTTGCTGGCATTGGAGTCACAGTCTCGGACGCAACGTCAAAGGAATTGAATTCCTGACGGCGTTTTATACGGTGGGCGAAGTCGCGCTGCCCATCGCGTTTGACCTCGTCGAGAAAACCGAAAACTACGTGGACGCCAAAACGGGTCAGGAGAAACGGCGCAGTCCGCTGACGAAAAACGAACGCTACCGGATGTTGCTGCGCGTGGCAATTCACAATCAGGTGCCGTTTCGCTACGTCCTCAACGATCTCTGGTTTGCTTCCGCCGACAACATGAAGTACGTCAAACTGGAGTTGAAAAAGAACTTTATTATGCCGCTCAAAAGCAATCGCAAGGTGGCACTGAGTCAGGCGCAACAACGAAATGGTCAGTACGTGGCAGTCAAACAACTTGAATTACCAGCAGATACGACCCGTGAAATCTGGTTGGAGGCCGTCCCGTTTCCGGTGCACAAGTCTTCACAAACGGAGACGGCTCGACGGGCGTGCGCTACCTGGTGACCGACGATTTGACGCTGACGGCAGACCAGATGGCGAGGCTCTTCAAAAAACGGTGGGGCATCGAGGTCTATCACAAATCGCTCAAACAAAACGCCGCCCTGGAACAGTCTCCGACACGGACCGTAACCACGCAACGCAACCATTTATTTGCCAGCTTGTGCGCCTACCTCAAACTGGAACGACTCAAGCTCAAAACGAAAATGAACCACTTCGCCTTGAAAACCAAACTGTATCAGGCGGCGACTCGCGCCGCTTTTGACGAACTTGTCAATCTTAAAGCTCATCTCGCTCATGCGTAACATCAGTTATTTTTTTTAAGGAGACCTATGAATGCAACGTTGTTTAGTATTTTATATATAATTTTCTCATTGGATATGTATGCTGATATTCAATCAAAAGAGTGGCAAGTCTTAACGCCGCTGCATTCAACTCGAACCGATATGGAAAAAATATCTGGTATGAAGTCTGATGGATTTATCGGCATATACGATTTTCAAGATGCAACTATCACGTGTGTTTATTCTGTAGGAACCTGTCGCGAAGGATGGAATACTGCTAAAGATACAATTCTTAATTTCACGGTATCGTTTAAAACTAGCCCAAAGCTATCCAGCTTTTCACTCGATCTTAATCAATATACTAAGATACGGGATTTGCATTTAGCTGATGTAGTCTACTATGAGAATAAACACAAGGGGATTATTTATGAAGTTCTTGAAGACGAAGTACGAAAAATAATTTACACTCCATCCGAAAGTGACGAAAGGCTTAAGTGTAAAACTAGAAAAACCTCAACAAGAAGGAATAAGCCCAAATAATTCCCCGACCTCGCCCTGTAAATTAATGGCTTGCTGGTAAGTACCGTAGCGACCGTTTGCCCCGCCGCTTGCTGTGAGACTCTGTGGGGAACATTTATTTCCCTCTTTTTGCAGCTCCTGTACAATTTTTCTTGAGGTAGCGTTATGGAAAATGTTTTTAAGCTGTTAGAAGTGACCCCCGAAGAAGCGGAGCAAATGGATCAGGAAGGTGTGCGTATGATGCAGGCGATCCAGCTTGCGAATGAAAAAATTGTGCGCGAGCAAACCGAGATTGAACAGCTCCAAAAAGAAACACGTTCCCTGTTAACTCAAATGAAGGAGCGACAACTTGCTAAAGCAATTATTTGAACCGATGAAGCAGGTCTTCCTGCTGACCGAAACTCTCAGCCGCCAACAAAGCACGATCAAAGAATTATAAAAGAAGTCCGGGATTTATCGCAAACAGTGAACGATGATGTGCGTCGCCTGCAAAGCTCAGTCGAACGATTAGCCGTTGAAATTCAGCGGAGGCGCGAACAGGAGGAAGCCGAACGCAAAATCATCAAGCTGGAATTGGAAAATCATTTATTGAGAATTGAACGTGGACTCCCGCCAGCCTCAAACCCGGAAAATTAGACAGACAATTTCTCACACCTGAAGGCATAACTCTAAACTTATCTTCCCGCCACTTGTGCCAGAATTTTACGGTGACGAGCGGCACATCCGAATCGCCTCCAATATTCTTCTAATTATTTGACTTTACTCCTGTGAATAAAGCTTAATACTCTATTCACTTCGCGGTAAAGATTTATGTTATACCGCTTCTGAGGAGTTCAAATGGATTATAGTTTTGAATTATTAAAACATTATGCGCGCGTCCTGACCGGAAAGGTCACTTCCCCTGTCGTCTTAAATATGCTCGTGACTTCGGTGTGCGACATGCGCTGCGTGCATTGTTTCTTCACAGATCAACTTGATGACAAGCCGCGCAAAAAATTGCAGATGACAACGCAAAATTTTGAGCAGGTCAGTGAAACTTTGAATGGCACGTTGCCCGTGCTGATCTTAGCCGGAGGCGAACCGTTCACGCGGAAAGACTTACCCGAAATCGTTCGCGCTTTTTACGAAAATAATAAACTTGAATCTGTTTATTTAATGTCGAATGGTGGCATTCAGCAACGTATTATGCCGGATGTGCAGCGCATTCTTGATGAATGCCCGAACCTGAATGTGACAGTCGCGCTCGGCATTGACGGGTTGAAAGAAGATCACGAAAATATCCGTCAAAAAGCCGGAAGCTGGGACAAAGCAATTGACACCGCACGTCAGCTCCAGGCGATCAAAAAGGAAATTCCCAGACTTGATGTGCAAACTTGCACCTGCTTCATGAATTCCAATCAGGATCGGATTTTTGAATGGTACGATTTTTTGCGCTATGAGCTGAAGCCGGACAAAATTAATTTCAATTATATTCGCCCGCCCGCCGCAAAACCTGAAGAGCTGAACATTGATCTCAGTCGCTATCAGAAACTTTCACGGATGATTGACGATGATTCGAGGCGTGGCGTTATTAGTAATCACTACGCTGGTAAAGGCGGATTTTTCAAAGCGGCAATTGACATTCACATGCATGAAGTCATTGCCAAAACTGAAATTGAAAAGAAAGCGCAACTCCAATGTCACGCTGGAAATACGGGTGGCGTGATTTACGACGAAGGCACGGTGTCAAGCTGTGAAAACCTTGATCCGGTAGCGAATTTGCGCGATTACGATTGGAATTTCTGGAAGCTCTGGAATTCGCCAGAAATGGACGCTCGCCGCAAACATGCGCGGTCAGGCTGTCACTGTACCCACGAATCAAATTGTTACTATCCGTCATTAGCCTTCAATCCGAAGCACCTGATTCAAATCAAAAAGATTGAGCATGATTTGAAAAAGGCCGCCAAAGCCGGATTAACCGGACAAATGGTCGAAGCGAACGCGAATTAAGTTTAGCGCTTTGCAACGGCGTGTTACTCTCTTGCTCGGATGGAAGAAGCGACTAAAAAATTCCTCATTATTACTTCTGATACTGGCGGAGGACACAGTAGCGCGGCGGCAGCTATTGCCGACGGATTGAAACGGTTTTCCGCTCCCGGCTGTTTAGTCAATATTGCTCGCGCCATCGAAGAATCAAACTTTCTGGCTCAAAAGCTCGCTGATTTTTACAACTACCTGCTTAAAAATCATCAGCCGTTAATGAAGTATTATTACGGCGCTATCGAACGCTTCAGACCTAACGAATCCAATCTTCTCTACCGCCTGGGCATTAATTACCTACGGCAATTATTCGAGCGGTTCTGTCCGCAAATTGTGATCTCCGTTCATCCGATGACGCAGCATGTTTTTGCGCGATTCATGAAAGAACTCGGATTGCTCGAAACCATTCCATTAGTCACCGTCGTCACTGACCCCTGCTACGGATTCTGGCGCGGGTGGGCGTGTGAAGATGTCAGCTTGTATTTAGTCGCCACTGACGAAGCTCGCCAGCAATTGATTGATTATGGAATAGACGCTGAGAAAATTAAGATTTGTGGGATTCCGATTCATCCGAAATTTCAATATAAAAATCCTGAAGACCGCTCACAAGCACGCGCCGAGCTTGGACTTGATCCCGATAAATTCACTGTCTTCGTGAATGCCGGATGGATCGGCGGAGGAAATATTCCCCGGATTTTTGAAGAATTGGTTGATCAAAGCCATCAAATTGAAAACACGCAGGCAATTTTTCTGGCTGGGAAAAATGAACAACTCAAAGCTCAGGTGACGCAGCTTGCAAAGAAATCAAAATTCCCAATTAAAATTGTTGGCTACACCAACGCGATGGAAAAGCTGATGCACGCGGCTGATGTCATGGTTTCTAAATTAGGTGGATTGACAACTTTTGAAGCCCTGGCATTGAAGCTTCCAATCATCGCTGATGTGACGACAGAGCCGATGCCACAGGAATCGCAAACTGCCAATATGCTGGAACGACATCAGGCTGGCATCCTACTAAAACGGGCGGCGGATGTAGTCCCGATTGTCAAACGATTAGTTGGTAATCCGGCAGAACACGCAGCCTTATGCTTAGCGACGGCGAAAATAGCGATCCCGGATGCCACGAAAAAAATCGTCCATGAAATCACGAGTAAGCTGGAAGTTCGTCAACCTGAACTGGCTCCGACGGCTCCTTATCTGATTATTCCTCGCTAACATTAACTGAAGCATTGAAGCGGAAGCGGCTAGTCAAATCTCTAAAATTAATCTATCTTGGCAGCGATTAAACTAAATCGCTTTACCTTATTATTTATGAGCTTACTACTTGAAGGAAAAAAAGTAATTATCACGGGCGGCTCACGCGGCATTGGACGCTCGATCTGCGAAGTCTTCGCACGCGAAGGCGCTGACATTGCTTTTAACTACAACGTCAGTGATGATCGCGCCGCCGCCACTGTAGACAAAATTAAATCGTATGGGCGGCAAGCCCTGTCCTTCAAAGTTTCCGTCACTGACCGCCCCGCTGTCATCAAAATGATTAAGACGATCAACGAAGCTTTTGGACGGATTGATATTCTGGTCAATAACGCTGCCATCAATCGTGGCGACATGTTTGCTACCACGACAGAAAAAGCGTGGGACGAAGTTATTGATACGAATGTCAACGGTATCTTCAATGTGACGAAGCCTGCTTATAAATTCATGATCCGCCAACGCGCCGGGTCTATTTTGAATATAAGCAGTATCGGCGCGATCCGCTCGCTGCCAACTTCGGTGCATTACGCCACCTCCAAAGCCGCTGTGATCGGATTTACGAAGTGTCTTTCGCGTGAAGCTGCGACCTTTGGTATTACAGTTAACGCTATCGCCGCAGGCATTTTCGACACGGATTTATCAGATGCCCTGCCAGAAAAATTCTTACAGCTCCACGACCTTTGGTGTAGCAAAGGTCGACGCGGAAAGCCTGAAGAATTAGCCGAATTTGCGGCCTTTATGGTTTCAGATCGAAACAGCTACATGAACGGCGAAGTCGTAACGGTAGATGGCGGCTCCATCACTTAAATTGAAGTAATACTTAATCAGTGGCAACTTCGGAAACGACTAAAATTCTCTAGTCGTTTTCATTCATATTTCCCATTCGTAGTTTTATCGTCTCGCTCACAGACTTCCTGAAAAATTTGCCGCCCTGCGATGAAACTATCCATGTCTCTGGAGTGAAAAAATTATGGATCGTCGTAAATTTCTGAAAGCGTCCGTCCTCGGCGTCACTGGCACAATGCTCAGCGCATCTCTGTACAAAGCATTAAGTGCGCCATTGCCAAAAATAAAAATCACGCGGGTGCGCTATTACGAATCGCCACTCTCGCGTCCGATGGTCAATCAAAGCATGCACATCGTAGTCGTGGAAACCGATGCTGGCATCACTGGCATTGGCGAAGGCGGCTACGTGGACGGGATTCGGGAATGCGCCGAAATGGTTATTGGTGAAGACCCGACGCGGATAGATCATTGCTGGCAACTGATGCTGCGCGGCAGATTTTATCCCGCCGGACGCGAAAAGCTCCACGCAATTGGAGCCATAGATATGGCGCTTTGGGACATCAAGGGCAAAGCTCTCGGCGTACCCATTTGGCAATTGCTCGGCGGTCAATCACGCGAGTACATCGAATGTTATTCAACCGGAGCGATCAAAGTTCCAGGTGGTGTGAAGGAGAACGCACAGGCTACGATTGCCGCAGGTTTTCGTGCGTTTCGCACTTCGGTTGTTGATCCTGAAAATAATGGCGCGTTTATTTCGCAACGAATAGTGCGCAAAACTTTTGAGCATTGCCAGCAAATTCGTGCCGCCATCGGCCCTGATGCAGACTGGGCGATTGATTACCATACGCGGCTGGATTTCCCCGATGCGGTGCGCTTAAGTACGCTGCTGGAACCGCTGGAACCGTATTTCTGCGAAGACCTGATCCGGTCAGAAAATAACGCGGTGTACTGCGAATTGCGCAAGCAGGTGAAAGTGCCGATTGCCGTTGGTGAACAGCACAGCACGCGCTGGGACATCAATGAATTGATCGAACAACATTTGATTGATTACAATCGCATTACGATTCCGAATTGTGGCGGCATTACGGAATATGCGAAGCTCGCGGCGATGAGCGAGATGCACTATGTTGGGCTGACTCCACATTTCACCGGCCCTGTTAGCGAAGCTGCAGTCTCACACGTTTGCGCCGCCTTTTCCGGGCCTGTGATGATGGAAATGGCGGGACTTTATAAACCCGACAACATTGATTATTTACCCAAAGTTTTTGATTTCCGTGATGGGAAAATTTGGCCGAACGAACGTCCGGGGTTGGGCGTAGAGTTCGACGCCTCGAAATTAAAAATGACGGCGGAATTCACAACCCGCAAGCATCCAACACCAATTTTTCGGCGGTCTGATGGTTCAATAACGAATTGGTAATAGCAGTTACCACCTCAACAAATAAGTGGATGCGCAAACTAAGGCAAGGATAGACAGGATGAATAAGATTGACGCAGAGGTAATATTCGTCGGCATTCTGTCTTTATCCTGTTAATCCTGTCTAAGTCGGATTATTTTTGTCTCGGTACTTAGTTATGAAAATCAAACTTTCGCTCCTGCTCATTTTCGTAATCGCATTTCTCACGCTCCCTGTTTTCAGTCCTTCCAACGTTTCTGCGGCGAAACGCCTGCCCAATATCGTGATTATTTTTATTGATGACATGGGTTACGCCGATGTCGGCGCGTTCGGGGCAAAATACAAAACGCCGAACATTGATCGGATGGCGAAAGAAGGCATTCGCTTTACTGATTTTCATGTCTCGCAACCTGTCTGCTCAGCTTCACGCGCATCGTTGCTGACGGGCTGCTACGCCAATCGAATCGGGATTCATGGTGCGTTGATGCCAACAGCTAAGCACGGTATCAGCGACAACGAAGTCACTATGGCACAGATGCTGAAAACGAAAGGCTACGCGACCGCGATTTATGGTAAATGGCATCTCGGACATCATCCGCAATTTCTGCCAACACGGCACGGCTTTGATGAATATTTCGGCTTGCCTTACTCGAATGATATGTGGCCTAACAATCCCGCCGCGAAAGCCGGAGCGTATCCACCGCTACCGCTGATCGAAAACGAAAAAGTTGTGCAACTCATGCCAGATCAGTCACAACTAACAAAGTGGTACACCGAACACGCTGTCAGCTTCATCGAACGCAACAAAGCAAAACCATTTTTTCTCTACGTCCCGCACACGATGGTACACGTTCCATTATTTGTGAGTAATCGCTTCAAGGGCTCATCAAAACTGGGGCTTTACGGCGACGTCGTGCAGGAACTGGATTGGAGTGTCGGAGAAATTCTCGATTCAATTAAAAAGCAGGGACTCGACAAGGATACACTCGTAATTTTTACTTCGGATAACGGCCCCTGGCTTTTGTATGGCGAACACGGCGGATCATCAGGAAAATTTAGAGAAGGCAAAGGAACCAGTTGGGAAGGCGGCACACGCGAACCATTCATTGCCCGCTGGCCGGGAAAAATCCCCGCTGGTCGCGTGATGAATCAACCCGCCATGACGATTGATCTGTTCCCGACAATTGCCAAATTAGTCGGCGCAGAATTACCCAAACATAAAATTGACGGACTGGACATCTGGCCTCTATTGGCAGGCAATTCGAAAGCGAAAAATCCGCACGACGCTTACTATTTTTATTACAACACCAATGAGTTGCAAGCTGTGCGAAGTGGGCAGTGGAAACTGATTCTGCCGCATAAATATTCTTCTATTATTGACCAACCCAGAGCCAAAGATGGGGTGCGCGGAAGCTATAAAACTTCCTCCGCAAAGCTGGAACTATATGATTTGGAAAAAGATGCTGGCGAAACAACAAATGTCGCCGAAAAATTTCCCGAAGTCGTCAAACGCCTCGAAGCTCTGGCTGAAAAAGCCCGTGAAGATATGGGCGATTCGTTGACCAATCGCATCGGCAAAGGCTCACGTGAGCCAGGACGATTGAGCGAGTGAGCTTACGATAATTTAACCTTTTGTATAATTCCTGAAGGAGCGCAGAGAAAAAATTTTGCGCTCCTTTACTTAGTCCTCTTCTATTTTTTACTTTTCATTTGTTCCTGCAATGCTGTGGCGCGTGCGGCCATCACAGCGTCCATTTTTCCGGCTGCGGGATTTTCCATCCATTCCATTAACGACGAAAGCGCAAGTTCTTTCAAATAGGCGAACGAAAACCGTTTGGTTAATTTCACAATTTGCGCAATGCCTTCATCCGTGAGCCGCGCATCGGCGTGCAACTTCTCGCTCCACACGCGCAGGTATTTCGCCCGCTCCGCTTTTTCAGGCAAACCGAAATGATATTTACGATCAAAGCGGCTGGGGCGATTGACTAAAGCCGGATCAAGTTTTTTCGGATAGTTAGTCGTAGCCAGTACCATCACGCCATCATTTTCGGCAAAGCCATCCAATTCATTCAGGAAAAATGAACGTGAGTAATCAGAGATGAGCGTATCAATATCTTCCATCACAATGATACACGGCTTGATTTGACGTGCTCGCGCAAAGATTCGTTTGATCGAAGCTTCTGCGCCACATCTCGAATATAAAGTCTTGATATACAAGCACGGTAAGCCCAAATGATTGACGATGGCTTTGACCATTTGTGTTTTGCCGTTGCCAGGTGGCCCAACGAACAAGACGCCGCGCTTCCACGGAATGCCGTATTCCTGATACGCCGTGCGTGAAGCGATGAAGCGGTCAAAGTCCGCGATGATGCCTTGTTTCAATTCGTCCGGCAAAATCAGATTGTCGAATGAAGCGTTTTTGATCGCGGCAAAAAGGTCTTCGTCTTTTTCCCACCAACCATCTTCAAAAACAAGAATTTCATTGCGGACTTCACTCGACCATTCGCAGACAGCATGCAGAAATTTTTCACCAACGCTTTGTGTTTCGGCAACGATCCAGTGATAGCGTGTGCGGTAGCCTTCGTCGATGAACGTCACAAAAACTACGTCAATGAAGTGATCTCGCCAAAGCACACTGAGCCATGCATTTTCATAACGTGAGCGTAACGGCTTTTCTACCCCACGCCACTCCGTGCGTAATTGATTGTGCAATTCGTTGACGCACACAATCTCACATTGCCCGGCACACTCGAAGGATTCGAGATCAAAATTAATTTCTTCGCCTACAATAATCGGCGTTTCGGGATAACGTTCATTCAGCTTACGCCCAACGAAATAAGGCAAAACATCAGCGTTCTGATACAACGCTTCACTAATAAAATTTTCTTTGTTCATAACAAATAAAAGCGCTCCGCTACGGTATTCGCAGACGCGCTGAAATCACCTCACACAAACCATGCGCAAGGTGAAGGTAGAACAACTCACGCATTCAATAATGAGCGGAGTCGTCAACCAATATTCGGAATCTTACTTTTGGATACACGAAGAGGTTGTCGCCGTTTTATTGCGACGTAGAGAAGATATTAGGAGTTGTAAAACTTCAGTACAAACATAGGAGTCACCGTTGATAATTTATTTACACAACGAAAATACGGATTTTTTATCGGCAGGTCAAGAAAATAATGTTGATCTGGGAGCGTGCGCTGCCGTCGTGCCAGTAGCGAATGAAATGAAGCTACTTTATTGCGCAGAAGATTGCGTTGGTTTCATTCCGCAATAGCACGCCAGCGGCGTGCGCTCCCAGGGAATTACTGTAACTGCTTCGCTGCTTCATCAATTTGCATAGCCAATGCTTCCAGTGTTTTGCTGATAATGAGTGTTTGTGCGCTCGCTTCGTCCCAATATTTTTGTTCCAACGCTTCACGCACTCCGGGCAACGTTTTTACACCGTAGCCGGTATAAAATCCCGGCGCATAAATCTGATGCTTGAACCAATCGCGGCGCGGCAATCCGGCATCAGACAATAATTTTCTTTCGGATTGATACAGCAACCGATTAAGTGTTTTGACATCAGCAATTTTTTTGCCGCTCGCAAGCTGACCTCGCAAGGCACGATCATAACCGTTGGCGCTGCTGCGTACTTTTTCTACGGCATTGCGTAAGGGCTGCAAATCAATTTTCGTTGGTGGTTTGCTCGCGGTTAATAACTTCGCTACATCATCGGCATAATTGCTGATCGTATCGGCAAGATTTGTAAATTCAAACGGCAAAACTTCGGCATCAGCCAGCCGCATCATCGCTGTGCCTGCGACCTGTGCCAGCGCCCGCGTATGCGTAAAATCTCCGTCAGAAAATTTTGTGTACCAGGCAAACGAATCATAAATCGAATGATAAATACCACTGCCACCTTCACCGCCAAAGCCTAAATTCATAGACGCGATGCCGAGATGATCTACGAACGCGGTGTAATCAGAACCTGAACCTAATGCACTGATGCGCAGGTCGGCACGTTCGCGCAATTCGCGTTTGGCTTCGTCTGTAGTTGCTGCTTTTTCACGCGCTGCTTTTTGTGCATCCCACGCAGAGCCTTTGCCTTTTGGATCATTCACCGAACGCGCTACGTCATTCATAAAATGTTCGAGCGTATGCGAACCGCCAATGCCAAGTGTGCCTTTGCCGGTCGAATCAGTATTGATGTACGCCACCGCTTTTTGTGTGAGTTCTGCGGCGTGATCTTCGACCCATTCTGTTGAGCCGAGCAAGCCCTGTTCTTCACCATCCCACGCACAAAAAATCATCGTGCGTTTGGGCTTCCATCCCTGCTTGAGCAATTCACCAAATGAACGCGCTTCTTCCAGCACAGAAACCAAGCCACTGACAGGATCATCAGCACCATTCACCCATGCATCGTGATGGTTGCCACGAATGATCCATTCATCGGGATACGTGCTGCCAGTGATGCGCGCAATCACGTTGTACGTTGTCGCTTGTGTCCAGTTGAATGAAAGTTTGAGATGCACTTTCACATCTTCGTTACCGCCAACGTGATAGGTGATTGGCAACGCGCCACGCCACGCTTCAGGCACGACATCACCGCGCAATTGTTTGAGCAACGGCAAGGCATCGCTGTATGAAATTGGTAGCACAGGGATTTTGAGAATTGTTTTTGCTTCGTCACGTGAGAGGCGTTTCGCGCTCTTGGTAGCCCCTACACCGGGCGTTAACGGATCGCCAGGGTGAACAGGCATGTCCATCACAGAACCGCGCTGTACGCCATCCTCGTTGCGATACGCACCCTTTGGATAAACATCACCTTGATAAAAACCATCCTCTTTCGGATCAGAATAAATCAAGCAACCAATCGCACCATGTTCATATGCAACTTTAGGTTTGATACCGCGCCAACTTACACCATATCGTGCAATGACAATTTTGCCTTTCACACTCACGCCCATTTTTTCGAGCGCTTCATAGTCAGCCGGGATTCCGTAATTTACATACACAAGCGATGCTGTCACATCGCCTTCGCCGGAATATACGTTATAGGTCGGAAGTTGATTTTGATCCGCAGAATCAGGGTCTTCAGCGATTGCAGGCTCTTTTAGCTTCGCAATAAATTTTGCGGGTACCAGTAATTCAAGCACACGTTCTTTGGGTGTCGGGAAGAGTACTTGATACTCTTCAATCGTGGTCTCAAGTCCCCATGATTTTAATTTATCACGCAGCCATTCTGCATTCTGTTTATCGCGTGCAGAGCTTAAATGATGCGGCTCCGCGCTTAATTCACGCATGTATTCTTTCAATAAATCTGTGCGAGGGATGGCGCGAAATTTTTCTTCCCAATTTTGCGTTTGTGCTTGCGAGGTAAAATTAAGTGAGACAACAAATAATTGTGCAATCAGCACCAAAGCCAATATTGATGCGGTCATCGTGAAGATTTTAGGGATCAACTTCATAAGCCTTCAAGCTCCTTAAAAGATTTGGGGTTAATAAAATAATTCCATGTTGATGAATGAAAAATGAATTATGAACATTGTTTTTATTGCTGACAACAGATAAAGAAAATGAAAATTAGTGATATTTTTTTTGCTCGCAATGAATGGTGTAAAAATTTTACGATCATCAGAAGTGAAAATAGCAATGTCATTTTCAATCAATGTTTATAGGGGTAAAAATGATGTCATTAATTCATCAACAAGAATCATCTTTCTTATTCAAGTAATTTTTTTTCATCCTCATCATCATCACACATCCACGCAACAAAAAACATGTTGACACTCGTTGTGAACATGTTTATAAGCTTCATCATCTTGTATGTTAATTGTTGTAGTTCACTATTATTACTTCGATACAACATATTGTGGTCGTGAAGAAATTACAACAAGAGATTTTCAAGCAACGAAAGAAAGGAGAATAAAAACTTATGCCAGCAAAGAAAGCGGCACCTGCAAAGAAAGCAGCAGCTAAGGCTCCTGCCAAGAAGGCGGCACCTGCGAAAGCAGCACCCGCAAAGAAAGCGGCGCCTGTGAAAGCAGCGCCTGCGAAGAAAGCAGCACCTGCTAAAAAGGCAGCACCTGCCAAGAAAGCGGCTCCTGCGAAAGCAGCGCCTGCGAAGAAAGCAGCACCTGCTAAAAAGGCAGCAGCGAAAGCGCCTGCCAAGAAAGCAGCAGCTAAGAAAAAATAGTAATTTTTTAATTACTATTCTTCATAAGGGGTGGGTAACTACCCCTTATTTTATTGGTCGAAACATTTTTCAGCCACACTTGATTGCCTCAGCTTACAGTAAAAATAAAGCGGTAAGGGCGTGAACTCGGCACAATGCGTGTTTCTGCATTTTTCACACGTCACCAAAGGCGTCAACACGCAGGGCAAAGATTTTTTATTTCCAGCACGTGAAGAGACTTCTGATTCGAAGTGAAGGCCAATCGCCTGCGCGTCAAGAAAGACTTCTTCTACAGTAACTCCCCCAAGCCTGCACAATCAGTTTTTTGACGCGCCTGCGATTGCCTTCATTGGATAAGGGGGAATTTATGCGCGAAAGTGTTCACGGTGGTGAAAAATAAGTGGCGTGGTATGTGGAGTGCGATGGCTCGCTATCGCTTTGGCGTCTGTTGCCAATTATTCTGGTTGCAATGGAAGTTTCGTATGACAAACAAAAAGCTGCGTCAAGCCGCCGCACTCCACAGTCCGCCACCTTTAATTTTCAGCACCACGAACGTGACATCATCATCCTGTGGACGACCTTCGCTCCACTCGTCGCCGAGGCGAACGAATTCATTGATGATTTGTTCAGCGGATTGAG
Source organism: Blastocatellia bacterium (assembly GCA_043775925.1). Taxonomy (GTDB): domain Bacteria; phylum Acidobacteriota; class Blastocatellia; order RBC074; family RBC074; genus JAFDVL01. Next base: position 3,974 of record JAYVRW010000201.1, on the reverse strand, counting down.
TTGCGCACATAAGCAACGTTTGCTGTATCCGTTCGTCATCCAGCATCTCATTTCGCACATTAAATCGTTCGGGCAAACCGTCACTCATCAGCACGACTATATCATTCACCCCCAGCGTCACTTCCTGCTGCTGATATTGATACTTTGTTATTCCGCCGAGCGGCAACGCACGTATCGCAATCTCTTCCACTTCCTTCGTCAACGCACGATAGATCAGCACGGACGGCATTCCGGCAATGCTTACGCTCAATTGATTGCCGCGCACTTTCACCATCGTCATCGCCATAAATAACCCGCGCAATTTCATCTCTTTCAGCACGCGGCTCATGCGATGAAAGATGTGCGGGATGTCGGGATGATAGGCCAGCGCAACAAACAGGCTCTTGACCGAAGACACCAGCGTGCCTGCTTTCAAACCGTGTCCCGTCGCATCGCCCACGGCAATCGTGAGTGTGCCGTCTTCGCTCGTGTGAAAGTCGTAGTAATCGCCGCCCACTTCCGACGCGGTTTTCATATACGCGGCGATGTCGAGGTGCGGCAGGTTAGGCAATTTCTTCGGCAGCATCGAAAGCTGCAATTGGCGAGCTTCTTCCAGTTCGGCGGCGCGGCGTTCGTTTTCGGCTTTGACTTTCTCGTGTTCCAGCGCGGCGGCAGAGAGTTGTTGGACCTGCACAAGCTGGTCTGCGAGGTGTTCGTTGGTGCGAGCGTATTCGAGCGCCAGATAGAGCGACAGGGCGAACATCAGCCCATAACTGCCCAGGGCATACACGAAGATGTTGGGGCGCGGGATAAACCCCTGAAGCTGCATCAGCGTGAACAGCAAAATGCCAACCCCAACGATCCTTGCGCCAGGAAGCTGACGCCGCATCGCGCCGACCGTGATTCGCAACAGTTCCAGCATAACCACAGCCGTTATGAGAGTGCCCGCTATCGTCGAGAATTTCACCGGCCACACCATCATCCAGCAGGCCCCCATTACTGCTGCCGCAAGAAAGAACCACCTGCGGCGAGACAATCCCAGGTGGAAGGTGCTGTACAGGAAGGTCATGAGCCAGAAGATGGCTCCGAACCAGGTAGGAAAAGTACCCCACAACGCCAGATAATAGCCTAAGGCTCCCCAATGCGCTGCAAGAGACGTACTGAAAAGGAAATCGTTGCTTCCCAGGGTTACCAGAAACAGCCCGTAATAGAGGTTGCTGCGCTGGCGCGCAAAGAACGCGAAGAGGAACAGGTGCAACAATCCGAAACAGAAAAACGCGGTGCCCTGGGAGGCATGATAGCCAGCAGGGAAAGGCCAGGGGCCATAGCCCACGCCACGCTGACTGGCCGCCGCACCGAATTCTCTGAAGCGGCTACGGAAACCAATTCCGTCAACTCCCCAGGGGGTATCGTCACTGTTTCTCAGCCACCAGGCCAGAAAAGAGTTCGCATCCGCCGTCGGCTGATGCGAATACCGCACCGCAATCACCTGCTCCGCCCCGCTCTGCAACACCACCGCCAGCGGCAGCGCATTCGGATTGAAGACGGTTTCTTCCGCGCGCGTTTTGCCGACGACGCCGAAGCGTTTGAGCAACTTGCCGTTGACATATACCTCCGACGCGCCGTAGTGCGCCATTTCCAGATTCAGGGACACGCCGGACAATTCCGGCGCAACACGCAGATGCAGCCGAAACCAAGCGCTGCCGTGCCACGCGCTGTCTTCGGGTTTGACGGAATTCGCGAGCGTTGCCCACGCGCGATCATCGAACTGCGGATCAGCAAACTGCGGATCATCGTTCGGCGCATACTTCCAGCCGAGCTTGTCGAGTTCGACGGCTTGCCCGTTTTGCAATTGGTCTGCGGTCAAAACCGTTTGCGCCTGTGCAGCAACAATGGCAAGCCACAAAAATGAAGTGAGCCACAAGAGCTTTCGGAGCATGATCATTTTTACCTATTAGTATCCTTCATCGCGGCAGATTCATCCGTTTCTACGCTTTGAATCGCGGGCATCACCTTCTCAATTGCCACTAGCTTCAGCTAGTGGAACAAGAAGCACAACCTCACAGGCTTCAGCCGAATTTGAAAAGAATTTCCTTTTCTGAACAGCTTCAGCTAAAGCGTATTGAAGCAGGCTTCTCAGAACTTTGGCTAAAGCCTCCTGCTTCTTACTTCTTGTCCCACTAGCTGAAGCTAGTGGCAACTCATGGGACCAAGTTTACTTCGACCGATGAAAATCCAGATCGTGAAAGTCGTAGCTGAAATCGGTCAACGGTGAAATGGAGCGCATCGTAAAGCCTGCGGCTTTGCCTTCCTGGTCGAGACTGAAGCTCACAAACGCATCGGCATCCATGCTGCGGTCTACCCATTTGACGACGAAGGTATTACCTTTATACGGCAGCATTTCTCCGGTGAGTTTCGGCGAGCGTTTGGAGTCAAACCACGGCTTGCCATTTTTCATGGAGATCGTGACTTCGCCCAACCAGGCGTCGGCATACTTGCCGAGAAAAAGGTCTACCGGAGTTTTATTGTTGCTGAGTTTTTGCGCCACTTCGATTTCAAGCCAAATCTTATCCGTCAGTACTTTGGCTTCATCCAGCGCTTTTTTGCGCCTGTTCGATAAGTCAGTGACCCAATCGGTTCCGGTCTTCCCGAAATAAGCATCCTTAATTTGATTCGTGATGGACTGAAACGCCGCGCCTTCCTGTTGGTTGGTGAGCACGATAATGCCGAGATTCAATTCAGGAATCATCGTGATTTGTGTGACCATCCCTTCGAGTCCGCCCGTGTGCGAAACCTGTTTGTAGCCATTCACATCGCTCAGCCCAAAGCCGAGTCCGTAGGCAGAAAAATGCGTGTTATACGGGCCGGGATTACGAACCGGAATAATCGTTTGTGGTGTCCATAATTCTTGAAGCACTGCTTCGGAAAATAACCTATGCGCTTGACCTTCACCGTATTTCCCGTGCGCCAGCAGCAACTGCACCCATTTCAACAAATCAGTAATATTTGAATTTATGCCACCCGCAGCGGCTGCTACTTTTACCGAGCTGCGGGCGATCACTTGGACTTTTTCATCCACTGGCGCGTGACCTTCGATGACGTTGCTTTTGTCTTTCAGCCTCGCAAACAACGCGGCGCTTTTTCTCATGCCGACGGGTTGCAGGATTCGTTCTTCGATAAATTCCGGCCAGCTTTTGCCTGACACTCGCGCGATGACTTCGCCCGCGACGATGTAAAGATTGTTGTCGTAATCGTACTTCGTGCGAAAGCTGGAAACCTGTTTCAAGTAGCGCAGATTATGAATGACATCCTTCAGCGTGAAATCGCTGCCATCGGGAAAAAACATCAGATCGCCCGCGCCGAGTCCAAGGCCGCTGCGGTGCGTGAGCAGGTCGCGGATCGTGAACTCTTCTGACACGTAGGCGTTGTAAAGTTTGAATTCAGGAATGGTATCGCGCACCTTGTCGTCCCATTTGATTTTCCCTTCATCAACCAACATGCCGAGCGCCGCAGTCGTAAATCCCTTCGAGTTGGAGGCAATCCCAACCAAAGTATTTTCGTCCATCTTTTGCATCGTATTCAGCGACCTGACGCCGTGACCTTTGGCATAAATGATTTGCCCGTCCTTGATGATGCCGACGCTGATGCCCGGCACGTCGAACGTTTTCATCGAACGTTCGACCAGCGCATCAATGGCTTGACTGCTCAGAGGTTGCGCTTTTGAAGTCGTGCCAAGCACAAGCAGAAAGCAAATTACGACGATGTTTTTTTGTAGAGAGTTTTTATTCATAGAGTTTTCACCTTCAGAGCGACAGCTCTGCTTTTTTAGCGACGCGGCGGTAATACGCGAGATTCGTGTGGGCAGATAATTCCTGCGTCATCTGCTTCAATCCATTTTTGCCTGCGCGACGCGCCGCACTAAATCCGCAAAACGCGGGTCAGCGCGTAAGTCGTCGAAGAGTGGGTCAACATTGAATTGCAGATCGAAGGCTCGT
>JAYVRW010000200.1:0-5098 GCA_043775925.1 Blastocatellia bacterium | reverse complement strand
CAACAAATGTTGTTAGGTCAGGTCGCTTCACAGCTAGGCACAAAACGCCTGCTAATTGTCGCGCCGGAGGCATTGCAGTATCTACCGTTTGGGACATTGCCAGTGCCGGAGGCGTTTCGGGTTTCGAGTTTTGAGTCTCGCGAACAAAGTGCTAAGTCACGGCCCTTGAAACTCGAGACACAAAACCAGAAACCTTTAATTGTGGATCACGAAATCATCAGCCTGCCGTCGGTGTCAGTGATGATGTTGTTGCGGCAGGAATCGCAGCACCGTCAGCCCGCCGCCAAAGCCGTCGCAGTGTTGGCTGATCCTGTATTTGATGCCAACGATCCGCGTGTAAAGCACAAAATGCTGGCGAAACTTGACACTAAAAATACTGCTGCGGTTGCAACTCCGCTGACCCGCTCATTGCGCAGCTTCGATGCACGCGCAGGACTGGTGCGGTTGCTCTTATCACGCGATGAAGCTGAAGCCATAAGTGCCGCTGTGCCTGTGACGGATCGTTTCAAGGCGCTGGATTTTCAAGCCAGTCGCGCCAATGCGATGAGCGAGGCGTTGAGCCAGTATCGCATTATCCATTTTGCGACGCACGGATTGCTGAATGCTGAACATCCTGAATTATCCGGTTTGGTGTTTTCGCTCGTGGATGAAAATGGCAATCCACAGGATGGTTTTTTGCGTCTGCACGAAATCTATAATTTGAAATTGCCGGCGGAGTTGGTAGTACTGAGCGCCTGCCAAACGGGACTCGGCAAAGAAATCAAAGGCGAAGGTTTGATTGGCTTAACGCGCGGGTTTATGTATGCAGGCGCGGCGCGGGTCGTAGCGAGTTTGTGGCGCGTGGACGATTACGCTACGTCGGTGTTGATGAAGAAATTCTATCGCGGGATGTTGCAGGAAAAATTAACCGCAGCGGCTGCGCTCCGCAAAGCGCAAATTGAAATGTGGCAGCAAAAACAATGGCAGTCGCCGTTTTATTGGGGCGCGTTTGTGTTACAAGGCGAATGGAAGTAACCCCTGGAGCGCAGGCGGCTCGCCTGCGGAGAGCGCGTGCAACTGCGCTCGAACACTTGACGGAGGACATCGCTTGATCGTCAGTAACTTCCCCACACAAAGTTAGTTTAAACTCGCAGGCAGGATGCCTGCGCTCCCGGGGAAATGTGTCGCAATTATTTTTGATAGTTAAAAAATGAACGTGGTTTCACCTCTGAAAATATCACACGAAATTTCGCCCGCAGCCTTCGCGCAATTTCTCGCCTTGCTGACGCCAGAATCCGAACAGGCGGGTGAAGCGTATGAAGAATTACGTCAGATGATGACGAAGTTTTTTGAATGTCGCGGCGTCGTGTTCGCAGATGATTTGACCGATGAAGTTTTTAATCGCGTCATTCGTCGCATCTCCGAAGGTGAGGAACTGACGAACATTCCCGGCTACTGTTTCAGTATCGCGCGTTTTATGTTGCTGGAACATAGCCGCGCACCGGAACATAAACGGATTGATTTTGAATCATTGCCCGAGCTAAAAGCTCCCTCACACATTGAACAGGGCGACGACAAACGCATACATTGTTTGCGACAATGCTTGCAAACCATCCCCGCCGACCAGCGCGCATTAGTGCTGGAATATTATCAGGATGAACGTCGCGTAAAAATTGATGCGCGACAGGCAATGGCTGACCGATTAGGCATCAGCCGCAACGCCTTAGCAACGCGTGTTGTGCGACTCCGCAACAAATTAGAACGCTGTATAATACGCTGCCTGAAAAAATAATTTTTCATGACGACACAAAAACGCTGATTCTGTCATCTTAAAGTAGCTAGTTTTTCTGACGCAGAATTCTGCAAAATATTTGAGCATGGCATTAACCAATCAACACCAGGAAAAAATTCGGAGCTACTTGCTCGGAACGCTCCCCACGGCTGAACGCGAGGCGTTAGAGGAATTCTGCTTCACTGATAAAAATCAGTATTATCAACTTTGCGAAGTGGAAAATATGTTGATTGATAGTTATGTGCGCGGGACTTTAAGTCCTTCTGAACGAGCTTTGTTTACGCAAAATTATTTACCCCTGCCGCAACGACAGGAGCGTGTCCAAACCGCTCAACTGCTACTCGCCGAAATTGATGCGCAAGATCACTTTGTTCCGCTAACTATGCGTGATCGGCTGCAATCGCTTTTTGCCTTTTTTGTCAAACCACAATTCATGACGGCTGTCGCTTGCGGATGCGCTTTGGTTTTGAGTTTCGTCGGTTGGAGATTATGGCAACAAAATAAAAATTTGCAGCGCGAAGTTGCGGCGCTGACACAAGCCAGCGAACAACAGCGTCAGAACGCATTGGAACAAAAACTCAACCAGGCAGAAACAGTCAATTCAAAATTCGATCAGATAGCGAAGTTAGGTAAAGAATCTAAAGATGCACAGCCAGCATCAACAACTAAGTCACTGCAAATTCCCTCTGACCATCTACCCCCGATAAAAGTCGTAACGCTCATCTTAGGAAACTCTCTATTGCGAAGCAATGAAGCGCAAGACTTACCACAATTGACATTAGCTGTAGAAACAAAAAGCGCTGAAATTCTTTGTGACATACCCAGAACTGAATTCAAGAACTTTGTACTCATCCTACAAACAGCCTCTGGGCAACCGGTTATTACTAATAAAAGTACCATTGCGGCTGTCCGCAAGAATACACAACGCTTACGAATGATGATTCCCGCACAAAAAATAAATGCTGGTGATTACGTAATGATAGTTAGTGGGACGAAGACTTCCGGCGAAGCTGAGGAAATCAGGCGGTTTCCATTCAAGGTCAGTAAATAACAAAAACAATGCCTACCTATAAGCACCGTTGCTTACTTTTCCAACCCCCTTCCCACGCGTATTCTTCCAGCCCTGAAAAGCGCTTCTTATAATCGTAATGAGATGGCTCACGATAGGCGTATCCCAGGTAATAATAGCGCTTCCCTAATTTCATTGAGTATTGAATTGAAGTTAGAATCAGGCAGGTTCCCAGGCTTCGTTTGGTAATTTCGGGTTCGTAAATGGAATACACACTAGAACTTGATTGATCACCAACATCAAGAAAACTCACGCCGATTAATTTTCCATTTTCAAAAAGACAAATTTCTTTGGTTTCACAGGGAATTTGTGCCGGAGACTGCGACAAAAAATCGTAGATCGAATTAGGAATATTTTCTGTAAATCGGAGTTTATGCCGCTGAAATAAAGCTTCTTTTTCTTCATCAAGAAAGGCTTCACGAATTGCCACTTTTAGGTCGGCGTTGTTTTTGAGAACTCTTTTCAGGCTCGAAGTAAAGCTGAAAGCAGTCAGATCAATCCGCAATGGAGTGACATGCTTTGCCTCAACGTGTGAGTAGCGAAAAAAATATTCGCCAAAATGTCGCCATCCCTGTGCCCAGAGAAGGTCCATCTGAAATGGCACCGTTCGGTTTTGGTAAAAATATTCGTTCAGATGATTCATCGGCAAAAACAAAGAGGCTGAGTCACAAAATGTTTCTCAGCCTCTGCAAATTCAAATTGAAGAAAATTTAGTATTTCGCCAACTCTAAAGCTTTCGCGTAAACATCTTCTACCTGCGGTAAAACGACGCGCTCAAGGATTTTCGAGAACGGCACGGGAGTATCCGCACTACCCACGCGGTAAATTGGAGCATCCAGATATTCAAAGTAATCAGAGGCAATTCTCGCGGCAACTTCACCGCCAGCTCCACCCGTCACTTTGTCTTCGTGGACGATTAAAACCTTGCCCGTCTTCTTGACAGTTTCGGCAATGGCTTCCATATCCAAAGGTACGATTGAGCGTAAATCCAGAACCTCGGCTTCGATGCCGTGTTCCTGCGCTAATTGATTGGCAGCACGAATCGCCCAATGCACAGGCGTTCCATACGCAATGATGGAAAGGTCTTTGCCTTCGCGTCTGATTTTGGCTTTGCCGAATGGAATTTCGTAATCATCACCAGGGTCTGGAGCCTTAGCGAATGGTTGGTTATAAAGATATTTCGGCTCAAGGAAAAAAGTAATGCCCTGATTTCTCAAGGCATGGCGCAACATTCCAGTAGCATCATCAGGAAACGCCGGGACGACGACACGAACGCCAGGAATTCCAATCAGCCAGCCTTCGAGATTTTGTGAATGATAGAGTCCACCACCGATGTATCCACCGGAAGCCAGTCGAATCACAATGTTCGGGCTGAACTGACCTTTGCTGCGATAATAATCGTGCGAAATATCGATCAACTGTTCAGCCGCAGGCCAATAATAATCGGCGAACTGCGCACCTTCGATGATAATGCGAATGTCTTCACGAAACCGCGACAATCCATTGGCTGTCGCGCTGATGTAATCTTCGGCAATCGGCGCATTAAAAACGCGTTTATTGCCAAATTCCTGCAACATCCCCATGTCAACGTTAAAGACTCCGCCTTTATCTTTCGAGGCGACATCCTGCCCCCATAAAAATGTATTCGGATTGCGACGAAATTCCGTCTTCATGGCATTGTTGATGCCTTCTAACAACGAAATCATTTTGCCGCCTTCTTTGGGATTTATTCCCTCAGCAGGCACGGGCAATTCGGGGGGCAACACAAAATCAGAAGCGGAAGCCGGATCAGGATTTGGCGATGCTTCCGCCCGTTCCTGTTCAGCGTTGACGTAATCCTTGTTTTCCTCTTCGATAGTCAACAACTTGAGCGGATCAACATTTTCGATCTCAAGCAAATGAATTTTCAAACGAACCAATGGGTCACTGCGGCGACAAAGCGCAATTTCTTCATCAGTTCGATATTTCTTATCGTTATCGGAATTGCTGTGCGCATAAATTCGGACGCACATAGCATGGACGAGAACAGGCCCGCCAGTCGCTTTTACATATTCGACTGCCTCATTCATCGCGGCGACTGAATCAAATGGATTCGTCCCGTCGCAATTGATAATTTTCAATCCGCCAATGCCTGTAAAATTATCGGAAACAATCGGATTCGCCGTTTGTTCCCACAGCGGGACAGAAATTCCATAACCGTTATTTTGGACGACAAAGATCACCGGAACTTGTTCGCGTCCCGCGCCATTCAAAGCTTC
>JAYVRW010000199.1:0-5100 GCA_043775925.1 Blastocatellia bacterium | reverse complement strand
TAGGGCAGACAGGCAAGAAGGTTGCGCCGCAGCTTTATCTGGCGATTGCGCTTTCCGGCGCGAGCCAGCATTTAGCAGGAATGTCGGATTCAAAAGTTGTTGCGGCGATTAATACTGATAAAGACGCTCCGATTTTCAAGCATTGCAAATTCGGCATCATCGAAGACTACAAAAAAGTCGTCCCACTCCTGAAAGAAAAATTAGCGGCAGCCAAATAGATCAACGCATGGATCAATCAACAGCAACACGTGAAATCCTCTGGAACATTCAACATGTTTGGGTGATGTATTTGCTGTTTTTTATTTCGGCGGGGATTGCTGCGTATGGATTTTATCGCCGGATTGTTAGATGGAATCAAGGTCAGCCGCTGGATCGCTTCGATCAGCCAGTCGAAAGAATTAAGAAAGTTTTACTGCACGCCGCCGCGCAACGGCGCACGGTTCGTGAAAAATACGCGGGTGTTTTTCATACGATGATTTATACCGGATTCATCATTCTGACGATTGCTACAACCGTAGTTTTGTTGCAGCAGGATTTTGGATTGATGATTATGCACGGCGCATTTTATTTATATTTTCAGTCGTTCATCACGGATTGCTTCGGCGCTTTGACGATGCTGGGAATCGGCATTGCGGCGTATCGTCGAATTTTGCTCAAGCCTAAAAAATTAGTCTACACAGACGAATCACTGTGGATTTTGCTGGGAATTTTTCTAATTGTTTTCACAGGATTTTTAATTGAAGGCTGGCGAATTCAGGCGACAAGCGATCCGTGGGCGGCGTGGTCTCCGTTTGGATATTTATTCGGCAAAGCCTCGGCTATCATCATGAGCGTCTCCGCGATGAAGAACGCGCATCTGATAACGTGGTGGACTCACGCTGTCTTAGTTTTTGGATTTATTGCGTATGCACCGTTTACGAAAATGGCGCATGTCGTGATGGCTCCGCTGAATATTTACACGTCATCGTTAAAGCCGATTGGCGCTGCGCTTAAATCCATTGACATTGATAAGGCGATGGAAACAGGCGACAAGCTTGGCATTAATTCGCTGGCTGCCTTCACGTGGAAAGATTTGGCGGATTTTGATGCTTGTACGGAATGCGGCAGATGTACCGATGTCTGTCCGGCGAATACTGTCGGCAAAGAACTTTCTCCCCGCGATATTATTCTTGATTTGCAAGGCTTGATGCATCGCGCCACGGGAGATGGATTTGCCGCTCCAATCATCGGCGCGGTTGGTTCGACTTCACCGGATGCACTCTGGCAATGTACAACTTGTGGAGCCTGCGTTGAAGCCTGTCCTGTCTTCATCGAACAGATGCCGAAAATCGTAGATATGCGCCGCTTCCTCGTGATGGAAGAAGCCGAGTTTCCCGATACGATGCAGGACGCCATTACTTCGCTGGAATCGCGTGGGCATCCGTTCAAGGGAACACAAGCCACTCGCGTAGATTGGACGGAAGGCTTGAATGTCAGAACGATCAATGAAGCGCGTGATGCGGAAGTCATTCTCTGGGTCGGTTGCGGAGGTTCATTGATTGAGAGAAATCAAAAAGTCACGCGAGCGATTGCGGAACTTTTAAATAAAGCGAACGTGAATTACGCGATTTTGGGACGTGAAGAAAAATGCACCGGAGACCCGGCGCGACGTATCGGCAATGAATTTTTGTTCGAGATGTTGGCGAAGGAAAATACGGAAAAGCTGAACAGCTACGACGTGAAAAAAATTATTACATCGTGTCCGCATTGCTTTAATACGTTTCGGAATGAGTACCCGCAATACGGCGGAAATTACGAAGTTTTTCATCACAGCGAATATTTAGCGAAGCTCGTAGATGAAGGTAAATTGAAGCCGACCGAAAAACTGGACGAAAAAATTACGTTTCATGATCCGTGTTATTTAGGTCGTCATAATGGCGTCTACGACGCTCCCCGTGAATTAATCCAAATCGCTTCCAAGCGTGGTATCACCGAAGTTGCGCAGAATAAAAATAATAGTTTCTGCTGCGGAGGTGGCGGGGGGATGAGCTTTGTGGACGAACCCAAAGACAAGCGCGTGAATCAGGAACGAGCCGATCAATTGCTGGCTACGGGTGCTGATATTGTAGCCGTCGGTTGTCCGTTCTGTACGACGATGATGGAAGACGGACTGAATGCCCGTAAAGGCGACCGCGAAATTCGTGTCATGGATATTTCAGAAATTTTACTGCAATCAATGGCAGAAGCCCACACGAAGTAAGGGCGTAAAAATTCTTCAATGAATTGTCAGAGGAAAATTAATTATGGATTTAAAACCGACTCCAGAAGAACAGGCATTTCGTGATGAGCTACGGGCGTGGCTCAAGGTGAATCTTCCGGCTCCATTTACCGGAGATACTTCAACTCCCGAAGGAGCACACGCTGAATTTGAATATTTGCGCGACTGGCAAAAGAAAGTTTTTGAAGGCGGATGGGCTGGCATTTCGTGGCCGAAAGAATACGGTGGGCGTGGCGCAGGTCTGATTGAGCAGGCAATTTTTCAGGAAGAATTTGCTCTCGCAGGTGCGCCAACTTTGGTCAATGCGTTAGGGCTGGCGATTATCGGGCCAACGATTATTGCAGAAGGCACCGAAGCGCAGAAGCAAAGATTTGTCAGTAAAATTCTTTCCTGTGAAGAAATCTGGTGTCAGGGATTTTCAGAACCCAATGCCGGATCAGACGTGGCTTCACTCGGAACCAAAGCTGTGCTGGATGGCGATCACTACGTTGTGAATGGTCAAAAAATCTGGACGACTTTAGCGCATGTTTCCGAATGGTGTTTGCTCTTAACGCGGACAGATTTTGACGCGCCGAAGCACAAGGGCATCACGGCATTTTTAGTAGACATGAAAACGCCAGGTGTTGAAGTCAGACCACTGCGTCAGATCACGGGCGAAGCTGAATTCAACGAAGTATATTTCACGAACGCCAGAATTCCCGTTGAGAACATGCTTGGTGAATTGAATAAAGGCTGGGGCATTGCGATTACGACGTTGATGAATGAACGCGCCAACCTCGGCGGCAGCATGTATATTTCCTTCAAGAAACAATTTGAGAATCTGGTCGAGCGTTCACGCGAAATTTCCAATAACGGAAAGCTCGTAGCGAAAGACCCGGTAGCGCGTCAGAAAATGGCGCAAGCATATCTTGATCTCGAAGTGTTCAGGCATAACGCGAATCGCGCTTTATCGAAGATGACGAAATCGAAAGTGCCAGGGCCGGAAGGTTCGATCCTGAAAATTTATTGGAGCGAATTAAATCAGCGTTTCCAGCAAACCGCGCAGGAAGTCTTAGGCCCCGTCGCGCAGCAAAAAGATTTTGAGAATGGCGATTGGGTGTACGGATACCTCCGTTGCCGTGCCAATACCATCGAAGCCGGAACCAGCGAAATTCTCCGCAACTTAGTTGCCGAGCGCGTCCTCGGTTTACCAAAAAGTTATTAAAAGACAGATGCTGGATGTTAGATACTGGGTGCTGGGAATTCCGTATCTAACATCTGGCATCCAATATCTAGCATCTCTTAAAATTTATGGATTTTGATTTATCTCAACCGCAACAATTATTGCAGAAGTCAGCGCGTGATTTTTTCAAGCGTGAATGTCCACCTGAAAAAGTCCGCGAAATTATGGCGACGGATACTGCCTTCGATGAAAAATTATGGCAAGGCGTCGCCGATCAGGGCTGGACGGGATTAATTATTCCTGAAGAATTCGGCGGACTCGGACTAGGTGTAGTTGAACTCGCCGTCGTCGCCGAAGAAATGGGACGCGCCGTTTTACCTGGACCGTTCACTTCCACCGTCTGGGCTTCCGCCGTCATCGTTCGCGCTGGCAGCGAAGGTCAGAAGGCGCAATATCTCGAAAAAATTGCTTCGGGAGAATTAAAAGCTACCGTCGCAATGCTCGAAGGTTCAGCCAGTTGGAACGCCGACGATGTTATGCTCGCCGCTGAAAAAGAAGGCGACAATTATCGCTTGAACGGAACGAAAGAAATGGTGACGGACGCCGCCGTCGCTGACTTAATTTTAGTCACTGCCCGCAGCGGAGCCGATCTCGTTTTATTACCGATCAATGCGAAAACCGCTGGCATTACGATTACTGCAACACCGGGAATTGATGCCACGAGAAAGCTCTACCGCGTCGAATTCAAGGATGTCATCGTACCGCAAACTGATGCGCTGGAATCCGGCTATCGCGCCAAAGAAGCTTTAGAACAAGGCTCCCGCGTAGCTAACGTCGCCATCTGCGCCGAAATGGTTGGCGGCATGGGCTGGGTCGTAGAAACTTCAGTCAACTACGTTCGTGAACGTCAGCAGTTCGGAAAACCAGTTGGCATGTATCAAGCCGTGCAGCACAAATGCGCTGATATGTTGTTGTTCACGGAAAGTTCGCGGTCAGCAGTTTACTACGCGGCGTGGGCTTTAGGCGTTGATGATCCGTCCGCCAAATTAGCGGTTTCGATTGCGAAGGCGTATACCTCAGACGGAGCTAGAGAAACCGGAAATCGTGGCATTCAGGTACACGGTGGCATTGGTTTTACGTGGGAACATAACCTGCACCTTTACTACAAGCGTTTCAAATCCTCAGAAACCATGTTCGGCGATGCGACCTACCACCGCGAAGAAATTGCCAAACAGGTGATTGACGAAGAAGGTCACGCCTAACACTTCCGACACCCCCGTGTCGTATTCAGCCCGTAGCTTGATTCGTCAGGCTGCGGGCTGATTTATTTTGGTGTAGTTGTAGCGCAATCCTGCCAAGGTTGCGACAGGCTTTGCTTTGAAAGACTAATCTATTCCATTTTCTAAATAAGCTATGAGAATCGTGCGATGCTCGGTACAGTACGGTGAGCGGTAGCGATCTGGTACTCTCATTGTCTGTCCGCTACGTAATGACCTGGTCGCTACAGCTCCCATCTCTACCTCTCTCATTTTAGACCACTACAGTGACCAAGTATCACTAATCTCAATTTTATTCACACTTCGCAGTTTGACTCGCCAATTCATCAGACGTAAAATTCAGCCGTATCTACATGTCGTTCTGACAATTTTTTAAGTTTGATTTCTGCATAAATTCTGGAGGC
>JAYVRW010000198.1:0-19177 GCA_043775925.1 Blastocatellia bacterium | reverse complement strand
ATTTTTGAAGACCCGTCGCTATGGCTCTGGGTACTGTACCGAATTTTATTTCGCAATCGTAAAACGAATTCCTGTTGAGAGGAACGAATCGTTTTTCTTCAGTCCTGCGATAGGAGGATTGCTTAAATAACGGTCGCTGTAAGTCAGATTCCAACTGATGTACTTCGTCAGAACAGTTGACAGTCCTGCATCGAAATTCAAGCGCAAGCCTGCATTATTCGTGAGGCCTGGAAACAAGACGGCTTTTTCAAAAAATGAAGTCCTACCGTTTAGTTTGTAATTCCACTCTTCTCCGACCATCCCCGAAACAGAATTCCGCGTCAGCGTGGTATAAGCTGGCTTAGGAGCTAATGTCGTCGGATTTGGAGTCGTATCAAACGTTTCATTGTTATAAGAAACGCCACCAAAAACATCAAGTTTTGAGCGTTCGTTTTTGATGACGTTGTAACCAAAGCCACCGCCAGCGACAAAGCGCAAATCAAGTTTCAGCAATTCGTCAAAATCAAAGTTCGTAAATCCGAAAACATAGGTGCGAGGAGAGAGATTCAGATTGTACTGAACGCCCGCTCGCTTGGCATTGGCAATCGTTTTGGAAGGCTTCACGTTGCGATCCGTAGCCGAAATCTGACGATAAAAAACCGTCGTCTTATCGCGTCGCGTCGCACGAGTTAAATCTAATCCAGCGGTCGTCGTCGCAGTTGAAGAGTTACCGGAAGTGAAGGCGAGACCAAGATCAGCCGATCCGTTCCATAAATCCAACACACTGGGGTTCGCGTAACGATCTTCTTCTTTCTGCCACGCCGCCTGTTCATCGTTGCTGCGAATCGTCACAACATCAGCTTTGGCGATTGAAACTTTGCCGGAATCTTTGGTTGTAACATCTAATTTGCCTTCCGTTGCGGCAACTGTGCCGACAATTTTCTGACCGCTTTTTGAGAAAATATTGAGTGGTTGCGCCGAATCTACATCCGCGACAGCATCCCAACTCACCGTGACTAATCCGGCATAATCGGTCTTGATGACAATCGTTTTTTGATCCGACTTGACGATTGATCCGGTCAAGCGATCTCCATTTTTTAATTTAATTGTATCGGCTAAAAGTGGGGCGGCAGCCAAAACCAAGCAAGCACCTACCAACAGAAACACCTTACGCATGTTCTTTCCTCCAGAATAATAGTTTTCAAAATTAATTTTTACCGTTTGTTATCACGCTCAGTCAGGTTGGATGGCTCAATCTTTTCCGGCTAGTTGAGCATTAATTGATTTGCACATTTCTCAATGAATCGCTTTTAGATGCCTGATCTTTTGCCAGGTTGCCTGGAATTCTCTTTTTTTTGCAGTGATATTGTCAACTGGATGACGCATCAACTACAGTACTGCTTCTAAATTGTCACGTTTACAATTCATAGTTCTCGGAGATTTTTCAAGCATGAACACAGCAAACACTGCATTAACGATTGGTCAGGGCGCGCCAGAATTAGAACTTTCCGACACTGAATTAACGGCGATCCTCACGGAAGGCTTAGCAGCAATCCCCGCCGGAGCACGAGTCATTGCCATCCTTCCCGACAAAACCCGCGATGATAATACGCACATTTTATTTCCGGCGGCGGCAAAATATCTGGCTTCAAAATCGGTCGCAGCGTTCGATGCACTGGTTGCGCAAGGGACGCACGTACCAATGACCGAAGCCGAAAAGCTGACCAAAGTCGGCATGCCAAACGGACTGGAAAATTGTGGAAATATTTTCGATCACGAATGGGATTCGCCCGAAGCACTCATCAATCTTGGAGAGTTAAGCGCCGAGCGCGTCACGCAAATCACGGGCGGACTGTTGAATAACGCCGTGCCGATCACATTGAATAAATTACTCGCACCCGGCAATTACGATTACATCTTAATTTTCGGCGCGACTGTTCCGCACGAAGTCGCCGGGTTCGCAGGCGGTGGGAAATATTTTTTCCCTGGCGTCGCGGGTCCCGAACTCACGCACAATACGCATTGGTTAGGCGCGCTCGTGACGATTGAAAAAACAATTGGCGTCATCGAAACGCCGACGCGCCACATGATCGAAGCCGCTGTAGAATTAATTTCGACTCCGATTATTTCGATTAATTCTGTATGCTCGCGTGCGCCCGAAGACGACCACTTGCGTACGCACGGATTATTCATCGGCGAAGTCCGACAAGCCTTGCGCCGCGCCGCCGAAGTCAGCCGTCAGGTTCACATCAAATTCTCTCATCGCCAATACAAACGCGTAGTCGCGTTGCTCGACGATCACTACGATGAAATGTGGGTCGGAGGCAAAGCAAGCTATCGCATCGGAGCTATTATTGAACCGGGCGGAGAACTGATTATTTACGCGCCGCACCTGAAACATGTCTCCGAAACGCACGGTCACGCGATTGAAAAATACGGCTATCATCCGCTGGAAAAAGTCATTGAGTTGATGGACGAACACGAAGAATTACGCAACAACCGAGCCGTCGCCGCCCACCTCGCACACGTCACCTACGGCAGCAGAATTGATGAAGACGGTAAGATCGTTCCACGCTACAAAATCACCCTGGCGACGGCACTGGATGAAGCGACTTGTCAGCGCATCAATCTCGGCTATCTCGATTATCGAAGTGTGGATTTAAAGGATTATGAAGATGACGATACCTTGATTGTAGAACGGGCGGGGCGTGATTTATATTTGGTAAGGTAGGATAGGCGTCCCGCCTGTCCTCTTAAAAATTGGCAGGCGAGACGCCTACCGTACCTTTTTACCCAACATCAAACCGCCGCGTCTCAACCGAAGTATAATCCTGCACCGTCGGATCAAAAAAAAGTGGGGGGGGTGGAATTTGTGGAGAAAATTCTTTGGTGATTGGAGCTGTTTGACTTGATTTCGTTGGGCTTTGTGACCATTTCCAGAGCGCGACTCCAAGACCGATTAAAATCATCGGGAAGACCCAATTCATAAACCGCGCAGAAAATGCGAGGTGCAGAGTCATCAAGATTCCAAGCCCAATTAACGCAGCTCCCCAGATGTTCGTTTTTTCCTGCAAGGTTTGTTTTAATTTGGCTTCCTCTGCGCTGAGGTCTTCGCCGCGATTCAGTCGTTGGGCGACGCGACACGAATCAATCATCGAAAAAATCCAATACCCAAAGCCCGCCAAATTGAACAAACTGAAATTAAAAATATCTTCCAAAGTCCACAAGCCAGCCGTGACAACAAAATGCACCAGCGCACGGACAATCAATCCGTTATAAACCATCCCAAGACCTGGAATTAATCCCAGTAAAACTGCTAATCCCGGAGATTTCTGCGTGATCGAATTTGGTAAATAGGTCGCCGACTGAACATTTCCCTGCATACGTTCAATGCCTGCCACAATACATTCCTGACAATAGGTGAAGCCTTTGACGCGATGATCGCACCCCGGACACAGTGGGCGGGCGCATTGATGACAGCGCGTCGTAGCTAATGTAATTTGATGGTAGGAACAGTTCATAAATTAATTGCCGGGGGCTGGGGAATTGGTGGTCGGGGGGCGGTGGTCAGTGGGCGGTTCTTTACGATTTAACTCTTTTGAGTCTTCGAATTTTGCTTTGACGATTTTTGCGCCAACCATGGCGACTGCGCCGAATTGATTGAACATGTCTTGTTTTTCCAGCACGACACGTTCGGCTTTTTCTCCGGTTTGCGTCGCCATCGCTTCGACACTGCCGTAGCGCCAATTGATGAACATGCCCAGCGCCGAGAAAATTAAAAACGTGGCGACCCACTGCCCTACTCGCAGGGAGTGCGACAACTTATCAAAAAATGTGTCCGATGAATTCCCGACCGTCGCCGCCATAATTTTTCGTTTGAGCCGGGATGGAACTTCCATCTCAAACTCTTTGGCTTCGCGCATCATGTCCTTCGCTTCTTCGATACCTTTCAGCAGACGGCGACACTTCCAGCAGCCGGCAAAATGCGCTTGAAAATTCTGAAACGTCGGAGCCAGAATCACGCCGTCAAAATACTTCTCAATCATTTTGTCGAATTCAGTACAACTCAACATTTCGCCCGCGCTGGTGGCGTCCATGATGCGAGCTTCCAGCGTCTCGACCGAATTGTGCAGCTCAATGCTCGCGTAATCATTGACATCCGTCATGACTTCGCGGACATCACTGAAAAGATGTCGGCAAGGCAGACAGCTCAAGCGATGCGCCGCGAACGAAGCCTTCTCGGTGCCGCGCAATTCGCCGTCCAGATAAGCTGAAATATTGTCTTCAAAATTATTGCAGTTCATAACAAAGTGGTCGGTGGTCGGTGTACAGTGATCGGTTGAAACGCCGATCACTGCTTACCAAAAACCAATAACCAAAATTAAAGATACTCAACGACTTTCATTCGTCGCAAAGTCTTTGCCAGTTCAATACGCCCACGATTGATGCGGGATTTCACCGTACCAAGCGGAATTTCCAGAATATCGACAATTTCCTGATAACTCAGCTCTTCGATGTCGCGCAAAATGACACACTCCCGCAAATCCGCCTGCAATTTTGCAATCGCAGCATGAACCTGAGAAGCGCGTTCATCACGTTCGACGCGACGATCAGGGCTATCGGATGAGCTTCGCAAATGAAATTCGTGGTCAGTTAAATCCTCGCCTACGTCGGTCGGAGTCCGAACACGTTTGCGATAGTCATCAATGACCAGATTTCGAGCTAGTCGCATCAACCAATTAGAAAGATCGCCCGCCGCCGGATCGTATTGATCCAACGAACGATAGACACGCACAAAAACTTCCTGAGTTAAATCTTCAGCCGCTTCGTGACGATTCGTGAAGCGGTATGCCAGATTGTAAACACGCCGTGAAAACAGGTGAACAATCTGTTCCCACGCCGCACTATCTCCCGCCCGGCAACGACGAACCAACTCAGCATCTGTCAACATTAGAATCGGGGTGGCTCCCATAATTTTCCTGGTAAAAATGAACCTTAGCGAAAGCGTCAACTATTGAGGCTTAATAGTCCGCTTTCATATTTCAATCAACCTCATCTTGCCATACGCGGCACAGAGGTAAGAAGTTCGGAGAAAGTAAAAACGTAGCATAAACTTTCAGTTTGTGCTGTGTGCAAAAAATAAAAAACTGGCGGAAAATTGCAGATTTTGTGTGAAGTTCTTTTATTGTAAACAGCACAAACTGAAAGTTTATGCTACTTTATCGCGTTCCCCATTCCCACAATCCAAACGAAGTCTTTTTATCAAGTGGGTTTCCACTTTGTTTCAGCGTCAGCACAATCTGACCGCGATGATGGGATTCGTGGGAAATAATGTAGCCGAGAAAGCCTATGACGTGCGGCTTGAAGCCTTTGACCCGCCCTCCATTTTCGATGGAGTTCAATAGCATTTTCGTCATCGCATCGCCTGAATCAACCAAAGATTGTCGCAACAGCGAATGATCATTCGCGTCTTCTTTTTCAATTTTGGAAACGGAATCAAGCAATTCCGGCGCTGCCGATTTCAACCACATCAGGCGGACGTTATGTACATGGGCGAACTGTTCGGCGACAGTCCGCCCTTTTGAGGCAGCGATTCCAGATAGAGCTTCGGGTTTGATCGCGTCCAGTAAATAGAGGTTGATGCGATTGTGAATTTGCCAGGTTTCGATGAGTTGGTCGTTCATTGTTTATCTTTTCGGATTTTTAGCCGCGAATTACACGAATTTTTACGAAAAAGACAAGACAGGATTATCAAGATTTTTTCAAGATTTACATGAAAATAATCGTTAGAATTCCTGACAATCTTGCTATAAATCTTGTCAATCCTGTCTAAATAGCTTTCGTAAAAATTCGCGTAATTCGCGGCTAATCTTCTTCACTTCACTTCTTTCGCACTCGCAGGCTTCACAAATAACGTCTCTGGAATCGGCACATCAAGCTTGATGCTGACATTATTGACACGGCTAATCTGGAGGCGATCCTTGTATAAATCTACGATGTTCGGGAACTTCACTCCGTCGTAAGCAACATATTGATTAAAGCGGAATTCGTATTTTTCAGTCCCCTTCTCACCACCGGTTTTTTCGTAGCTCAGGGTCATTGGGAGCTTTGTCTGCGGATCAATCTGCAGGAAAAACTCACGCCCTGATTTGACCTTGAATGTCAGGACATCGGCGCGTTCTCCGGGCTTGGTTTCTTCGCGTCCATAAAAGGTGACGGTCACATCTTTGCTCGTTCCAGCGGATTTTAATAAAGCGTCCAAATCACTCTCGCGGCTTTCTTTGAAATCGGTAAGTTGCGCTGGTGTTTGTTCTTTTAAGGTCTCGGCTTCGCCATCGTAAACCCAGCCCGTCGCACCAGTATTGACGTTCAATCTGCGATCTTTTTTCTTTTTGGCTTTGCCAAATTCGGTACGTTCCTTGTCGGGGAAAATCACGTAGTCAATGAACGGAATCGGATCATTCGACATGCCCTCATGATACTGCGACCACTGCCCGGAAGATTGAATGGTTTGGTAGCTTAGAAATTTCGCACCGCCGCGTGCTTCAATTACTTGCTGCAAAATCTTCTGAGCTTTTTCAGCATTGGATGCATCAGCCGGATCAGCTTTTTGTGCGAAACAGGTAAATGAAAAAAGCAGGACTAAAATCAGGGCAAGTAGTAGTTTTGTTTTCAATTGAGAAAGTCTCCAGATTAAAAGTTGTATTATTTCAGTTTCTAAATATTGAAATAAGCTAATAAATCAGCAAATCCATTGCCGCAGAGCGGCAACTGATTTTAGCCCGGCTTTTCAAAGCCGGGAAAGTGTAGGCGACAATTTGTGTCGCGTCAGCGACGGTTGAATTGACAAATTTTTTATAATTTCAATCGCCACTGACGTGACGTAAATCCTTGCCGTATCTGACCGTGGGTTAAAACACCACGGCTACAATCAACTGCCGCGCTGCGGCAAAGAAAATCTCTTGTGCATGGTAAAATTGCTCACGGTGATGAGTTAACCACTTATCTTCTTCTTGGTCGTGGGCGCGGTCGAGGCTTCGGAGTCGCGGCTTCAGTAGCCGCTTCGCTCGCCGCACGTGCGACCGCAGTAACTGCTCCAGCAACCGCTTCTTCAACCTCCGGCATTTCATCTAACGGATCAGCGCCCGTTGCCGTTTCGCCTTTTTTATCTACGACGCGTAATTCGCCGGATTCGTCTACAAAAAAGGATTGCCTTCCGTTGCGACCATATTTCACAGGAGTGGCAATCGCCTCGTAGCCTTTTTTGTTCGGCTTCAGGGAAAACTTAAAGCGGTAATTTTCTTTCTCCTGCGTAAAAATTTCAGGAGCGATACCAGCGCGTTTATTTTTCAAAACGATGGCAGCTTCAGCATAACCAGTTTTATATTTTTTCGCATGTGCGGTTTCGGCTTTGGCGAGCGCTCGCAAAATCATCCGCGCATTATTTTCATTCTGTTCAGCTTTGCCCTTAATCGTGCTGCCGAAATACGACATCAGAATCGCTCCGCCTAAGCCAATCGGCGTAAACATTTCGAGCTTAATTTTGCTTTTGTCCGTTTCGATATTCGCCGCAATCGTCGCAGGAAAGTTGTACGGCGAAGGCTGACTTTCATCAATCGGGTCTAAGTCTGCCGGATTAAAAAAATCCCGCATCACCGCCGAGCCAATGGTATCAAAATATTTCGGCGAGACGTAAAGCCGCGTCAATCCGGCGCTGGAAACTTTCGTCATCGCGGCATTGAATTCTGCATCCGTCGTCAGGGATTGATCGGATTCGCGGGTATCAATCATTTTTTTGACTGTCTCTTTGCTCTCGCTCAAAAATAAAAATTCATCATTTAAGCCCATACAAAATGGCCCGATACTGAGCAGTTCCGTTTTTTTGTAGGTCTCTTTCGGCAGCATGCTGTACGCCAGATTGATTCCGGCTTCACGCTGTTCGCGTTCCTGTTTTAATTGCTCATCAGATTTTTGTTCGGTTGGAATTTGAACTACGCTGGCATCCGGTTTCGCGCCGAGCAACGCGCCCATGCTGCCTGACAGGTGAGCGACCAATTTGAGCAGCAACGCACGCGCACCATTTTTATCTTTGACGGCGATCATCGCGGCTAACGAAGAATTGATGAACCCATTCCGCGCCGGAGCATTTTCTTCGAGCTTGTCCTGCGAGTTATTTTCCGGCTTTTCTTTTTTGATGAAGTCATACGCAATAGCGATTTCATTGCCTGCGACGCGCACTAATTCTTCGCGTAAGTTGATGCCGAGTTCGCGGTCTAAATTCGCTGTATATTTTTTTCTGAGAGCCTCAAGCTTCGCGCCTTTCATGCTTTGCATTTCCACTGCAAAGGCCTTCGACTCAGCTTCATTCTGCTTTATCTGTTCCTGGATAATTCGATCATGCTCTAAAACTTCTTCTTTCGTCGCTTTTTTAGAAACATCGGCACTGCGCGTACTCTGGCTGTTCGCTCTAACTTTCGATTGATACTCATCCATCATCCCCAAGCCTGCTACCATTGGCAGCACGATTTTGTCGAGGAAATTCCCCCAGTCCAGACTATGCGAAAAATAAACATTCGCGCCTTTCGGAAGGTACTGTGGGGACTTGAATTCGATGCGTGGCCCGCCAAAAATTCCTTCAAAATAACTAGCCGTTTCCGCATCAGAAAATGATAAATTTAACTTATCAACGACGCCATTCGACTGAAATGTAGAACTCAGCGTCGCGGTCTTGATCGCGCCCAATCCGGGCAGCAAAAAATTCGAGAAGCCTCCGCCCAACCCAAGTTCGCCAATCTTTGCCAGAGCCGATGAAATCGCTTTACCGTTCACGTACACAAACAATCCAGCGCCGGATGCGCTGCTCTGTTTCGCCTGATTGTACTGTGCATCATCCGCCAGTTTTTCGATGATTCGGTTGCGATAATTGTTGAGCAGAGTCTGCATCGAAGTCGAATCACACAGCACGTAGGTTGTGCCTAATAACGCTCCATTACTGCCGTTCGCAAACTGATCAATTTTAATCTGGAAAGTTTTATCGGTTTCGGTTTGCTTCAATTCCGCAAAGTATTCTTTATGAAACTCAATGAACTCCTGACGCGCTTTTTGCGCAAAATCAATGTTCGGAGTTTCGATTAAAATAATTGGCGTGATGTTTGAAATATCTACGGCTTTGGCTTTTTCAGCTTTCGCTTTCTCATCCAGGTTTTCTAAATCTTTCGGCAACGGCGGCATCAGAAACGCTACGCCAATGCGTGCGGAGTCAATCACTTTTGAATCTTTGATCCCGGATGACAAAAATAATTCGGCTTCGTTGAGGCGTTCGGCGATCACATTTTTTTTGCCATCGGACGCAGCTTCGCGCTTGCGCAATGCCTGCAATCCGTCCAGGTTATGAAAATTTGTAATCAGCCCATTCAGGTCAGAAGTGATGGCCAGCATCACTGTTTCGGCAGCCGGCAAAAGTTCTTCAATCGAAGTGATGTTCACAACTTCGTCTTTGATAACTTTTTTCTCAGGCTGAGTCTGCGCGAAGGCGGGAAGAGTAGAATTAATTAAAAACGTCAATAAAACAACAAATCGAATCAGTTTGGATGGCTTCATAATGGCTGCATAACCAAAGCTTTTTTAAGCTTCATCATTGAGCTTCATAGCGCAGAATCATCCCATGATCTCCGACTGCCCAGCCGCGATTCGGCGAGATGAAAAACATGCTACGAACCTGTTTACCTCTGGCAACAAAATCGGTTTCCCACGATTTGCCACCGTTTTCCGTGCGTAGCAAAATTGTATCGTAAATTTTCGCTTCTGCCGAGCTTTCACGCACAGTTGTGGCGGCAGTCCAGCCTCGCGCGGCGTCTACAAACTGAGAATGATGCGAACCGACGGCAGGAACGCGCATCTGCTCCCAGGTTTCGCCACCGTCACGAGTTTTCAACGTAATGAAATAATTTTCGCCGCCTTCTTCAATTTCCCCGGTCACAATTCCGTTGTTCACGTCATTAAAACGAACGGAGCGAAGAGCGCCTTTCGCCATTCCGGCGTTTTTATTTTTGTGTTGAAAAGTTAAAGGAATGCGCTGCCAGTTTTCGCCGCTATCGGTGGTCATTAACAAAGCCCCAACGACGGAAGAATTTCTTCCGTAAAAATTCCCAATTGCCCAGCCAATTTCGGTGTTCATGAAATAAACATCACTAAACCCAAAAGAGAGCGAATCAGATTCAGAACCGGCGCTGATTAATGGCGTCAGATTTTCAATTGATTTCCACTGCAAGCCACCATCATTACTTTTCAGCAGCGTCGCTTTTCGACCAACCGCGTAGCCATTTTTCTCATTGACGAAAAAAAAACTGGTCACATTCGGCAATGCGATATGTTGCCAGATTTGACCTCCGTCTTCAGTTGCCATCAAGACGGAGGTTGCTTCGTGACTGGATTTTTCGCGCAGTTCGCCTAACATCCAACCGCGATTTTCATTCATAAAAAAAATGCGTTGCGCGTCATAATTGTTGCCGACTCCGCCGCGCAGTGGGTTCCATTCTTTACCACCGTCAATCGTATGCAGCAACGTCCCGCCATCGCCCGCCGCCCATCCATTCCACGCATCGCTAAAGTAAACAGCGCGTAAATTCTTTTCACTGTCTTTGGCATCCATCAATTGCCAGCGAGCATTGTTCACGGGGGTCTCAGCATTTAATGAAGGGGCGACAACTCCGCCGGAAGCCGCAACTTTATTGGGTGGAATTTCATTTTTCCTGTTCAGTAAAGAAATCGGTTTAAGGACTACCGAAACAGCGTATTGATAAGCGCTGGTGACAATATCGCTGGGCGTATGAGCCTGCACAAATCCAGCCCCGGTATTTTTCTGTGGCGCGGATGGAGCCACTGGCGCAGCCGGAATCGCCACATTTAAGGCCGCCGGTCTGGTTTGCGTTCTGACTACAATCTTTGGACGTTCGTCCCTGCTCATTGCTACTTCCGGTTTCGCCTTTGGTTCCGGCTTCGCTTCCGCGACAGCGAGAGGAGTTTTGACTTCAACTGGACTGACAGTTGGGTTTGGCGTATTCGTCACAACTTTTGGTTCAGGCGCTTTCGTGATGACAACAGGTTTAGGTGTCGGCGCGACGGCGACGGCAACCTGCGGAGAGTTTTCTTTGGCGCGATTATTTTTAGCGAAGCTCAGCGCTGCGTTGCAGGTTTTAGATGAGCTGATCGCCTCGCCGGTAACTACTAAAAATTGTGAGAAAGAACCGCTTCCACAGGCTTTTGCCGCTCCCATCATCGCCGCCGAATCATCAGAATATTTCCCGATTCTGACACGATAACGAGTCCCGATTTTAGGGATTTCCGCTTTTACCAAAAAAGCTTCCAGACCTCTGGATTTCAAGCGATTTACTTCGTCCTGCGCTTCGCCGGAGGTGAGATAAGCGGCAACCTGAATGGAAGTATTTTTCGCCTGCGCCACTACATTGATGGAATCCAGGCTGAGAAATAGTAGGACCACCAGACAAAGTCTGACCTGACAATTAAATTGAGAAACGAAATACATCGAAGGTTCTCCTGATAAAGTAATGCGCTTGTGGGGGCTAAGCTGAAAAAGAAACCTGGCTGTAGTCAGTGTGAGACTTGAGCGCGGCAGGGTGTTCGTGGTCGGAGCGGAAACAGAGATTTTGTCCCGGGCAGGACTAAATCTTGCGGCGACGGAATTATAACGTAAAAATCATTTTTGCAGTCAAAAAATGTAGAGGTGACAGAAATCCACGCTTTCTGACTGAACTCCAGAAAACTTCCAGACGGATTGTCTTCCTCAGAATGATTGTTGTAAGGTACGTCAACTGCTTTTCAAATTAGTGAATTCAAAAAATTGATCTCTTCAATTACTTTTTAAATATGGAAAAGAAAGAAAAAATCGTCATTGGTCTGGCTTTGCTGACGACGGCTCTGTCTGGAATCTTACATTATTCTCATGCGAATGCTGTACTGGGATTTGCGGTCACGGCGGCGGCGCTGGCTTTAGTGGCAATGATTGTGGGAGATGCTACCGAACAATTGGGCAGCCGGTTAGGGCCAGGAGCGACGGGAATTTTACAATCCGGCTTAGGCAATTTACCGGAGCTTTTCGTCTGCATTTTCGCCCTCAAGGCAGGTCTGGCAACAGTTGTGCAAGCAGCGTTGGTTGGATCAATTTTAGGAAATTCGTTACTGGTCTTCGGATTGGCCTTGTTCCTTGGCGGATTAAAAAATGGAACGCAGCGATTTAAATCAGAGCCGCCCAAAATGATTGCGACACTGATGCTGCTGGCGGTCGCGGCGTTGATTATTCCAACCTTAGCCAAAGAATTGCACACGCCCGCCGAACAGCATATCGGAACATTGAGCATCGCCTGCGCTGTCGTTTTATTAGTGCTACTTGCCGCCAGCATTTATTTTTCGGTGAAAGGCGATAAAGCCATCGCTCCCACTGAAAATGAAATGGGGCACGCCGAATGGAGCATGGGCTTGACGATTGGCATTCTCGCTTTATCAGGCGTCGCCGCAGCCTTTGTGTCAGATTGGTTCGTCGAAGGGCTGCAACCGGCAATGAAGATCCTCGGCATCAATGATACTTTTGCAGGGTTAGTCATCGTTGCGATTGCCGGAAACGCGATTGAAAACCTGATCGGGATTCAGCTTGCGTGGCGCAATCAGGCTGATTATGCCGTGAGTGTCATCCTGAATAGCTCGCTGCAAGTCGCATTGGGGTTGATCCCGATTTTAATTCTACTGTCATTTGTACTAGGTGGTTCGATCCTGACTTTAGTGCTGCCACCGCTGCTGGTCGCAGCACTGGCATTAACCGCAGTCGTAACCGCTTTCGTTGTGTATGACGGTGAATCCATTTGGCTGGAAGGCCTGGCGCTGGTCGGACTTTATTGCATTATTGCGGCAGCCTTCTGGTGGGGGTAGCGCTCGCTCAGCAGGCGTCTCGCCTGCTGAGCGAGCGCGTGTAACGCCGCTCGCTTGCGTTGTGAGGGGATCAATGTCTCTTCAGCGAACTTGCTCTCCAAGGTTGTTCGCATCGCTGCGCTCGCTCAGCAGGCGAGCCGCCTGCGCTCCCGGCCTCGGCCTGCGCTCCCGGGTTACGAAGTTGACGAAACGCCTTTCACCTGTAGATTAAAATCATCAGGATTGCTCGCGCCGTGCATGGCTTCATCAAAGGCAATCAGGCCTTGTTTGTACAAATCAAAAAGTGATTGATCGAAGGTTTGCATCCCATACTGCGAGCGTCCCTGCGCGATAGCGGTACGAATCAGCCGCGTTTTTTCAGGGTTCAAGATGCATTCACGAATCATCTCTGTCATTCTCAAGATTTCGACTGCCGGAACTCTGGATTTGCCATCAATGGAACGCACCAGCCGCATGGAAACAACAGCTCTCAAAATACTGGCTAACTGTAATCTAATATTCTGCTGCTGATGCGGAGGAAAGACACTCAGGATGCGCTGAATAGTTTCCGTAGCGTCTACGGTATGGAGAGTTGAAAGCACCAAATGTCCGGTTTCAGCGGCTGTCATCGCGGTTTCAATGGTTTCGAAATCGCGCATTTCTCCGACTAAAATCACATCAGGGTCTTGCCGCAAAGCTCCTCGCAAAGCGGATTGGAAACTAACGGCATCCACATCAATTTCCCGTTGGATGATAAAAGATTTTTTGTCGCGGTGCAGGAATTCAATCGGGTCTTCGATAGTGATGATATGCGTGCTGCGCGTTGAATTAATCTGGTCAATCAGTGCCGCCAAAGTCGTAGATTTTCCCGAACCCGTTGCGCCTGTTACTAAAACTAATCCTCGTCTCTCTTCGGCGATGCTTTCCAGCGCTTTCGGCATGTTTATTTCTGAGAGCGTTTTCAATCCAGTAGCAATGATGCGAAAGACCAGTCCCACGGTCCCACGCTGTTGATGAATATTACAACGGAACCGCCCCAGGCCCTGAACGCTATACGCCACGTCAATCTCAGCTTCCTCTTTGAAGCGTTCTTTCTGTTTGTTATTCATCACCGCGAAAGCGATGGTTAAAGTATCTTCCTGCATTAAACGTGCCCAATTACGGACAGGGCGAATTTCACCATTAATGCGAACTGCCGGAAGGCATCCGGCTTTTAAGTGTAGATCAGAAGCACCGTCGCGGACTGCGACTTTCAATAATTCATCAATATTTGACATTATTTCTCATTTCGATAAAGTTGCCGAAGCAAGGACAAGGCGGGTCGTTCGGGGAAGAGCGTAGTCAATCTAACACGTCTCAAAAAAAAGTGTCCAACAACAGTTTTATTGCAAATTCGTGTTCAAGTCGGGATAATCTGTTCGTTGTTGCTCTGGCCCCACCGAAAGACAACCTTTTAGCTGGTGAATAACTCCAAGCTTTCAGTCAGTTTTTATTTTTTTAGATTTTCTCAGGAGTTGAAGAACATGGGCTTTGGCAATTGGTTGCAATTAACTCACCGAATTCTGCCTGCGGCTGTATTCTTTTGGATCATCTTTCCAGTCTCGTTATCCGCACAAAGTCAAGCGGCACTGACTTCCACGGCGGTTTCTGAAGAAGCAGTCAAAACCGCGCCGCCGATCAATTTTTCCATTGAAAATTCCAGTACAGTGACGTTAGGTCAGGAACGAGTCTTCAAAATGACCGGCCCGTTCGGAGGTGATGTCGAAATGCTCGCGGTTGATCCACGCGACGCTCATCACGTATTAACCGGAACCAACGATGGACAACTGTTTCGCTCCAACGATGACGGCATCACCTGGAAGCGATTAAAACCAGGACTCAACGCGCACGGCTTTTCAATCAAAACAATTTTATTTGACCGCGAAAAAGCCGGCGTCATTTACGTTGGCTGCAATCAAATTAAAGATGCCGTAGACGACGCCACTGGTGGAGCGCTGTTCGTCACCGATAATAATGGCGAGTCGTGGCGCGAAATTACCCCACTGCACGGACGCTCCATTCGTGGAATGGTGCAATCATTACTTGATCCCAATGTTTTATTGATCGCTTCGCGTGATGGAATTTATCGGACCAAAAATCGCGGTCAGAATTGGGAACGGATCACACCGGAAAATGATCCTGAACTGAAAGCCTTTCACTCCGTAGCCATAGACCCACGTGATACAAACATTATTTACGTTGGAACTTCTCACCTGCCCTGGAAAACTCTGGATGGCGGATTGACCTGGAAATTAGCCGGCAATAAAGAAACCGGACTCATTGACGATTCAGATATTTTTTCGATTCGCATCAGCGAAGAGAACCCTGATACGGTTTTACTCAGCGCTTGCAGCGGAATTTATCGCACACTCAACGCGGGCGAAAAATGGACGAAGATTCAGGGAATGCCCTTCACCAGCCGCCGCACACATACGATTTATCGCCATCCCAGCCGTCCCGAAGTTATCTTTGCGGGTACGACCGAAGGTCTGTGGCGCACCATTGATGATGGGCAAAATTGGGCGGCGGTGACTTCGCGGCGTGAGGTTATTAATGCTGTGAGCGTGAATCCTGCACAACCGGATCGCGTTTATATCGGCACGCAAGATGGTGGTATTCAAGTCAGTATTGACGGTGGAGAAAATTTTGAACCCAGCAATCTTGGCTACGTCAGCCGTCAGGTTCGCGTAGTCACACATGACCGCACGGAACGCGGGCGAGTTTATGCCGGAATTATTTTTGACAGCGCCTCGGGAGGTTTTTTCGTCAGCAACGACGGTGGGCTGACGTGGGAGCAATCAACGCGCGGAATGGGCACAAGTGATGTTTATTCAATTCATCAACTTCAGGATCATCCTGAAACAATTTATGCCGGGACGAATCACGGACTGTACCGCTCCGATGATCGCGGCTTGAGCTGGGCCAAAGTTCTCAAGGAAAAATTAACTGCCCCGAAGCCAACTGAGCTTCCGCAGGTTTCTCAAGGAAATCCGACTCCAACCATTCGTAATATCGTACAGAAAAAGCCCGCTGCGAAGCCCGTTCAAAAACGTCCCACAGCTAAACCCAAAGTCGTCCTGCCCAAAGACGAGACGGTAGATTTACAAAAACAAATCTTTTCGGTTGCTCAATTATTCCCGCGCTCCGGCGAAGAAACTGGTGGATTAATTGCAACCACGTGGGATGGATTATTCATCAACCGCGATGAGAAAAAAGGCTGGAAACAGACCAAATTTGATAACGCTTCGTTTCCATTTTTCAATACCGTCGTGACGAATCCGGCGGTTCCCGGCTTAATTCTGGTCGGCACTGAAGTTGGCTTATTTGCGTCCCGCGATAACGGAGAAAGCTTCGCTCCGATGCCTTTTGCCACTGTCGCTAAGCGCGTTCAGAATATTACCTTTGACCCGCGTGAAGCTTCGACGATTTATGTCGGAACCAGCAGTGGTTTTTTTGTCACCAGTGATGGTGGACAAACCTGGGAGCAGCGCAGCAACGGATTGCGGACACAAGTCGCCGCCAGAGCTATCATTATTAACCCAGCCAATCCCGATGAACTCTATGTCGGAGATCAGGAGTTAGGCGGATTATTCCATTCGACCAACAAAGGAAAATCGTGGGAACTAATAGACACGGTGAAACTGCCAAGTAATCGCTTCTTGTCGCTCAGCGCTGACCCCTTCGATGCAAGCACAGTTTGCGCCGGATCATTTTCCGGTGGCGTGCTGGTCATCAGCAAACAACCTATCGTTCGTAAGCGAGTCGTGAACGGCGAGAATTAAAAAGGCAGAAGCCTGCACGAAGTAAGGGCGCAGCAATACAAACCACTTATAAAAGGAAAAGGAGAGCTAATTAGCTCTCCTTTTATTATTTTCGGATAATTGAGTTGTTAGATAAAAAACAAACAAGCGAAAAACACTGATCGGTCGCCCCGTTGACTTCACAATGTTTTTCGCTTGACCAATAACTACTACCGAAAAAGCAAGCGCAGTATAAGCAGCCTGACCGATTAAAGCAAGTTAAATTCTTCAAATTGATTTAATTATCTCACCTTTTGTTTAATTTCTTTATTTTCAAGGTCTTAACGTAATCAACTTAGTATCAAAATATCATTTTTTGTTACATTGACCATTAACAAAAATTCAACAAAAAGTAATTCAGGCTAATTACTTCAATACAGCCTCATAAAAAATATTGCATATAACTGTAACAGCAACGATAATAAAATTCCTCGTCCAAGTCCGACCACCCCTCATCAATACCTGTTACTGGATAGGAGCCGAGTCATGAGTTTTTTAATCAGCCACGAACGCAAATTCTTCACACTCTTTTTGTTACTCTTTTGTTCATCATTGGCGTTCGCGCAACGTGGCGCAGTCTACCCTATCGCTACTGTTTCAGCAGCAAGCTATGAACCGAATGCGGCAGTCGCACCGGGGAGTATTGTCTCAACCTTCGGAACGAATCTGGCGACAACGACAGCCGTAGCGACCGACACTAATCCCGCGACGCCAGTGATTGAACTGCCGACTATTTTGGGTGGAACAACCGTACAGGTGAATAACATTTTCTGCGGTCTCTTGTATGTCTCACCAAATCAGGTGAATTTTGTCATGCCGGAAGGATTAAGCGATGGAAATTATCCTATCGCCATCACTGCCGGAAATAGCGCTCTCTCGTTAGGAAACCTGAATGTTTCGCGTGTGCAGCCTTCAATTTTTTCAATGAATAGCGACGGACAAGGCGTCATCGCGGCAAGTGTAGTCCGCGTCAAAACTGATGGTTCTCAGCAACGCGAATCCGCTTCGCAGTTCGATGCCGCAACCAATCGGATGATCCCCAAACCAATTGATTTAGGTCCTTCTGGCGAGCGTGTCTTTCTGGAAATTTATCTAACCGGAATTCGTCAGGCACAGGATGAAAACAATGACGGCAATTTGAATGAGCATGTTTTCGTAGTTCTCGGAGGAAAATCCATCACTCCCGCATTCGCTGGAAAACAAGGATTTTTTGCGGGGATAGATCAGATCAATGTCGAGCTACCGCGCAGCTTAATTGGCAAAGGAAAAATCAGTTTATCCATTCACGGCAATGTTTCTGCGCCCTTGCGCTCTGGCCCTGGCTTTACTTCCAATGCGGTAGAATTAGAAATTGCGCCTGCGAAAAGTGCTACACCCCCAACTATCAGTAACCTCAATGTGAGTACTGCAAATATTGGTGATTTAGTCATCATTAACGGCTCAGGCTTTGGCAGCGGCTTGTTTGATAATGTCGTCACGTTTGGTGGAATCAAGGGCGATGTCGAATTTGCCAATAGCACTCAACTAGCGGCGCGTATTCCGTTTGGCGCGAAGACAGGTAAAGTCAAAGTTGTTAACACGCAAGGTGAAGCCACGAGTCCAACCGATGTGCAATTGCGCACTTCACTCAGCGGGATCATAGAAAGCTCCATCACACCAGACATCTTCGCGCCCTTCCCATTGCAAAACATTACGGTGCGCGTAACAGGTACGAATTTATCCGCTACCACCAATCAAGCAGGCAGATTTATTTTGAACGATGTGCCCGTCGGAGCCGTGACGCTTGAAATTGATCCCAGTACGTTTGCGCTCAGTACAAAATTTCCATCAGTAACTCTAAAAACAACCATTGAATCTGGACGCGATAACGCTTTGCCTGCGACGATTTGGTTGAATGCCACTGGACTATTCAGTCCTGTGCAATTCACCGAATGGAATGCGTTGACGGGTGTACTAACAGACACCGATGGCGTGACGCCAGTACCAAATGCGTTGATTCGCTTACTCGGCACAGATGCGCTCACAACGCAAACAACAGTTACAGACAACAATGGAGCTTATGTTTTTCGCAATGTAGCCAGTAGCACAGTCGTGGCTGAAGTAATCCGTGCTAATGGAACAGTATTACAAACTTCAGGAGCCATTAATCTAGCTGCCGCAATTGGAAAATTAAATGGCGTCGGCGTACTTGATCTCAGCTTGAAAAATGCACCAACCAATCGCAAGCCCATTATTCTTGCGCCAGAAACCGCCGCGCTCAAAGTTACCGAGACGCTGAATATTTCTGTCTATATCGCTGATCCAGATGTAAATGATACGTTGCAGGTTTCCACCAGTGGATTACAAAATGCTTCCCTGATTGCTGGCTTGAATGGCTTTTATACACTCCGACTCAACCCTACCACTCAAGGTGTTTTCACGCTTGAAATTAAAGCAGT
>JAYVRW010000197.1:0-19200 GCA_043775925.1 Blastocatellia bacterium | reverse complement strand
GTTTTTTGCGAAGTGGGCAGAGTGGGCGAATCGTCGTAAAATTTGCCGGAGGCGTTGAGGCAAAATCACGACCTTTGCAAATTGATCCGGTCGCATATTTCTTATCGAACGATCCGAATAACCAAAATAAAAGAATTCAAATCCTTTCCACTGGAATTCAGAAATAGATAAGCCCCATCATAAGATTGATGAAGAGGATTGATGAAGATTGTCTCTCGACCAGCGGGTCAGGGAGATCGTCAAAGAAAGATTTAATAATTGTTTAGCAGAAAATCTTTCATTATTTTTAAGCTTTTTGTTATCCTGTCTCCGAAGTGAATAAATATAACTAATTCTGATTTTCTTTTCCTCGTCAAAAAGTGGCCACAAGTCCATTTTTTAAGCCCAAACGAGGTACTTCTCCCCAACTAAAGTTAGAGTTTTTTGCCCGATCTTACGGGTCATCCACCTTGATGACTGCTTGAGTATAAGGAGCAATTTACCATGCCTTACGAAGCCTGTGTGCTTATCGGGGTCTTAGCCACAACCTTTTCCTGTTTGGTGGTTATTCTTTCTGCCTCGCTTGGTTATCGCCAGGCACAACGCGCTACGTTGCAATATCTGCGGGATCGGATTGCTGCGGATTTGCACGATGATATTGGCGCGAACCTTTCGCAACTCGCGATTCTCAGCGAAGTTCTGCATCATCAGAAGGGAGCCGCCGATCCGCAAATGGCACACTCGCTCAAGGTGATGGCGGATCTTTCGCGCGAAACGATCAGCGCGCTTGGGGATATCGTTTGGGCGACGAACCCGCATCAGGATGGCCTTAGTTATTTGCTCCGGCGCATGCGGAAATTTGCCAGCGAAATTCTGCCTGCCGCCGGCGTGGAATTTTCTTTTCACGTGCCCACACTCAAAGGTGAGTTGCGCTTGGACGCCGAATTCCGACGCCAGGTCTTTTTGATTTTCAAGGAAAGCCTCAACAACCTGATACGGCATTCCAGGTGCTCACGCGCGACCATCGAATTGCAGCTTGAAGGCAACGACCTCACGCTGCGCATCAGCGATGATGGCAGAGGCTTTGATCCTGCGCAGCCCGCAGAAGGAAACGGTTTACGAAGTCTCTCTCTCCGCGCCAATACTCTGGGCGCTGACTTCAGCATTATTTCTTCAGCCCATGGAACCACGATTCTATTGCGTGCCCGTCATCATCAAACAGCCGGACAATTGGCACAACAATGGCTGACAGTTGTCGGGCAGCAAGCTCAGCTTCAATGGCGGTCGGTCGGAGCTGCGTTACATACCTACCTGAACAGGGGAGTGACAGCGTTGGCGCGACCACCTACACTACCCTTGCAATTAATAAGTGCAGCAGCCAAAAACAAAAAATCCCCCGGCAAACACTGAGCGTATCCATCAGGAGGAGACTGTGTCAGCAGTACCCGACATTATCAAGGTCGCTATCATTGAGGATTTACGCGAAGTGCGTGAAGGCCTGTGTTATTTGATCGGCAATGCATCGGGCTTTACCTGTACGGGCGGTTTCGGTTCGATGGAAGAAGGCTTGCAAAAGTTAGGGCAAAACCTGCCCGACATTTTGCTCCTGGACATTGGGCTGCCCGGTCTGGACGGTATTGCAGGTACGCGTTTGTTGAAAGAGCGCTGGCCGCAACTGGTGATAGTGACCTTAACGATCTACGACGATGACGAACGAATCTTTGACGCATTGTGTGCCGGAGCTTCAGGCTATTTGCTCAAGAATACATCGCCGACCCGATTAATTGAAGGCTTGCGCGAGGCCGTGAATGGCGGCGCACCAATGTCGCCGGAAATTGCGAGCAAAGTGATTCGGCTCTTCCGCAAGATTCGTCCGCCGGCCAAAGCAGATTATCACCTGACGCCGCATGAACTGCGGTTGCTGACCCTGCTGGTCGAAGGCCACAGCTACAAAACGGCAGCGGCAGAATTGAAGAGTTGCGTCAATACCGTTGCATTTCACATGAAGAGTATTTACCGCAAGTTGGAAGTGCATTCCAAATCAGAAGCGGTAGCGAAAGCATTGCGGGGGCACCTTATAAATTGAAGTTTTCAGGTAGTTTCGCCTCCGTTTCGCCAGAATTCTGAACGAATTACTTCGGTAGCTGTGGCAGGCAGCAGGCAGAATTTTGAGGGAGAGATTTGTAGCGGAAACAAAAACACACTCAACTGTAGATTTAAAAAATTTGCAGCTTGAAATTTAAAGGAGAAAGTAATGGCACAAGCAACACGTAAATCAGTGATTATCACGTTCAAACCCAAAGACAAACGACCCGATAAGAAGAAGGACAAGGTACAGATTATCGAGTCTGAGATCAGTTCCAAGGTCAGTTTTCTGGAGTCAGCAACAATGGCTTCCAGCGCCAGCCTGTTGCGAACACTTCCACAAGAAGAAGTCGGATTCGACATCAATCAATACGAAGCACCAATTGTGACTGTTTCGCTGACCGATAAGGAGATCAGCGAACTCAAAAAGAATCCGAATATCGAAACTGTCGAAAACGATGGTCAGGTGTACGCGTTACAAATGGGGCCACGCGTCGAAACTTTGCTCGTCGAAGGTCAACCATCGGTGTTAGCCGAAACGGTTCCCGCCGGAGTCGCCCAAATCAAAGCGCCTGCGGCCTGGGATTGCTCACGTGGGAAAGGCATCCGAGTCGCCGTTCTCGACACTGGGATTGATGGCACTCATCCTGACCTGACTGCCAATTTCAAAGGCGGGGTTAGTTTTGTGCCTGGCGAGACTCCGGCAGACGGGAACAGTCACGGCACGCACTGCGCGGGCACGATTGCGGCTGCGATCAACGGGGTCGGCGTCGTTGGCGTGGCGCCTGCGGCCTCTCTTTACGCGGTCAAGATACTCGCTAATTCAGGCAGCGGGAATTGGAGTTGGTTGATTGCCGGAATTGATTGGTGCATCGCTAATCAGATGCACGTCCTGAGCATGAGCCTGGGCGGCGGCGGCGCTCCTGCTGCCTTAGAGACGATGTGTAACACGGCATTTGGCAGAGGACTATTGTTAATCGCAGCGGCAGGCAATTCCGGTGCCCCGGTGCCCCCGGCTGTCAGTACAGTTGGTGCTCCCGGCAAATACAAGAACGTGATCGCCGTCTCGGCTATTGACAGTGCTAACTTGATCGCCCCCTTCAGCAGTCGGGGACCGGAAGTCGAAATCTGTGCGCCGGGCGTCAATGTGCTCTCTACGATTCCCGGCGGCGGGTATGGAACCAAGAGTGGTACCAGTATGGCCTGTCCGCACGTCAGCGGCGCAGCCGCCGTGGTTTGGGGAGCGCACCGCTTCGCCAATAATGTGACCATCTGGAATCTGTTAGGCGCAACGGCAGACAACCTCGGTGTGCCCGGCTGGGACTCACTCTATGGCTACGGTCGCGTAGACGTAGATCAGGCGGCGGCTGAATTAGTTGTGCCACCAGCGATTCCGCTCAAACCCTAGACTTGGCAGGATTCGTGCAGTAATACCGTGGGCGAGCGATCAGCTTTAGCAAAAGTCAATTGGGCTTGTCAGTGCGGTATCGCTGCTAAACATTCTTTTCAATAAACCTCAAGGTGAGACAACATTTTTACCGGAAGTATTGCCTACTCGTCATTGGTTAGGAGGAGGTCGTCGTCTTCACCAAATCACAAAACAATAGGAGATTATCATGCCAGCAAAAAAGACAGGAACTGTCAAAAAAGAGTCCAAGCCAACCGGAGGACATACTCCCGTGTCGAGTTTATCGGCGGAGGCTGCACAAGCTCCAGCCGTGCGGGCAACTGCTTCCAACCCGCCATCCGAAGGAGCTAATCCCAGGACCGTTCAACCCAAAGAAGGCGGCATTGAGTCCGTCAAAGGCTTCAAGCTGCGGACCGCAACCGAAGCTTCACTTGCGGAGCTATACACCGCCCCGGAAACGAGTGGATTACCTGACATTGGAGTAGCCTCTTTCGGCCCTACTGCGGAAACGGTTCATGGCCCGGATGATCGTGTTCAGATTACCAACACAGCAGTTTATCCGTGGCGCGTCCATGCTTCGTTATTGATTACGGCGCGGGACGGTTCGCAGTGGATTGGCACCGGTTGGTTTATCGGCCCACACACGCTGATGACTGCCGGGCACGTTGTTTATATCAAAAACAGCGGCGTGGCAGGGCGCGATGGCTGGGTCAGGAGCATTGATGTTATGCCCGGACGCAATGGCGCTTCGTTGCCCTACGGAACTGTGCGAAGCTCAAATTTTCGCTCGGTCACAGGCTGGACGAATGATGGCGATCAAAACTTTGACTATGGCGCGATTATCATCCCGACAAATCTGGGCAATACCACTGGTTGGTTCGGTTTTGGCGTCTATTCTGATGCGGATTTGTTGAGTAGCGTCGGCAATATTTCCGGTTATCCGGGCGACCAACCGGCGGGGACGCAATGGTATGATGCGCATCAAATTGCGTCGGTCAATAGCCGCAAAGTATATTATGATATTGATTCTTTCGGCGGACAGAGTGGCAGTGCAGTTTACCGCATTATTAGCGGAGGACGTTATGGCATTGCCATTCATGCGTATGGTGGCGCAACGACCAACTCAGGGACGCGCATTGTCAAACCAGTTTTTGATAACATGGTTGCCTGGAAGGTGTAGGCGTTCCTGGTAACTGTTCCTCGCAGGCGGTTACTTAATCGCGGCCGCCTGCTGGTGTTTTTTTTCAGAGATGAAGATGGCCGGACAACCGATTGTTATTACCGGGATCGTATTTGAGCTGCAAGGTCGGCCTGTGGAAGGTGCGCGCGTCTATTTCGTGGCTGGCCCGGTGTCATTGCCTGAGACTGCATTTTTGACTGACCGTGATGGTAAATTTTCGCTCTCAGCTCCCGTGGCAGGCACCTATCAAATTGGCTGCTCGGCAGATGGGTTTGCCTCTACGACCGTGACGGTTAAAGTCACGAGCGGTCAGGATGCAAAATTAGAGATACGACTGAAGCAATAATCTTCCCCCATAAAACGTTAGTGAAGAACGGTTAGCTTAGTGGTCAATCAGCCAACAGGGAGAGCTATGACACAAGCAAATCGAAAGTCCGCGATTGATAGGCCAGCACGAAAACTACAAGTTATATGATTGAAGTACAAATCTTTCCACTGGTCTCGAATTTAACGCTACCGGTTGTCGCGCCTGCGGGAACGCGCCCGCAGGTTCCGCCCGGATATGGTGTACAGGAACATTGTTTGCCTTTCACGGCGGCTACAGCGTTAGGCTTCTTGATTAAATCACCGATCTCTTTTGGAGTTTGTGCCTTCCACGAAGTGCCGCCGACGGTCATCCCTTTCGTTCTCCGCTCAAAACCTGGCGTCAGGGCGAAACTCTATCCGACGAAGCCGTGTTTTATGTGAAGGACGATCCGCTGTGTGGTTTCGTCAAGAATGCTTTTACGCTGGATGTGCTGGAAGAAAAGCGGGGCGTTCCGCAACAGCCCGGTCTCAGTTTTTTCGACCGTGAAGACCAAATGGAACTCTTCAAGCTCCATTTGCCCTATATTTGGCGCACTCCGCCAGAAGTGGATGCGTTGTTCTTACCGGCCATCAATCGCACGTCAACGGGGCTGGATATACTTGCAGGACTGGTCGAAGCGGACTGGTATGCCAATCAGGTCAATCTGGTTTTACACTGCCCGCCTCTGGGGCACGCCGTTCACATCACGGCAGGCGATCCTCTCGCGCAGGTAATCTTCCTACCCCGGTCACATCGTCGCCCTACGTTGAAAGTGCTGCCACCACATGCACGAATCGGGCGTGAGTTGCGAGCTGAGTTAGCCGAGTGGTATCATCAACATGCGGCTGATCGTAGCGTATACAGAAAACTCGCCCGCAGCCAGCACGGTCGCATCACCACTGAGCCGCAGCCGTGAGCCGGTCAGCTTCAGGTGGACGCGATGCTGACCTCTCCATCAAGTTCAATTATTTTCACTTGTTTCAATTGCGCCAGGGTTGCGATTTCAGCGGGACGTAGTGTCCCGGAGACAGCGGAAATGAGGTCGAAAACGTGGCTGATGCGCAGCCCGTGCTCTTCCAGTTCCGTGCGATTGAGTAGGCCGCTCAGGGTGACAATGACCGGAATTTCCTGTTTTGGATTGACCAGTTTGGCTTGTTTGGATACTTGCAACAACTCATCACTGATTTTGTCTGTCATACACTTACTCCTTCTTTATTGATTTCAGTATTGACCTTTGCGGCAAGGTCGTCAAGTGACAGTTTCGCATTCCCCCCGGCCCGATCAGCGAGACCCTGAGCTGTTGATTTTGGGCAATGGTAACGTGCGGTGAGAAAGAAACAGCAGCCAAATCAGTTCTATCAATCTGGAGGTCAGATGAAGTACATGCGAACGATCCTTTATCTCTCACTAACATTATTTGCTCAAGCCTCACCACTTGAAAAAATCGGGACAAGCGCCATTTCAGGCAAGGTCACAGTGGAAGGAAAACCTGCCTCCAATGTAACCGTGCTACTCTCGAAAAATAACGATCAGTTCTCAAGCAATGAAATCCCGGTTAGTACTACTACCGACGGCAGCGGAATTTATAAATTGGAAAAAATTCGCTCCGGGCGTTACTTCGTGAGCGTCTCTGCTCCAGGATTTTATAACCCTAAAAAAACCAGTGACTGGGATCGCGGAATCGAAGTCAATCTCGCCGATAATGACTCTGCCGAAGAGATTAATTTCCAGTTGGTACGCGGCGCAGTTGTGACCGGAAGGCTCTACGACGAATACGGGCGTAGCGTGATCG
Source organism: Blastocatellia bacterium (assembly GCA_043775925.1). Classification (GTDB taxonomy): domain Bacteria; phylum Acidobacteriota; class Blastocatellia; order RBC074; family RBC074; genus JAFDVL01. The sequence goes on along the minus strand of JAYVRW010000197.1, from coordinate 12,410 downwards.
AACAACAAGTGGTCTTAGTCAAGCAAGGGGAAGGCGACAAAAAACAAAACGCCACCTGCACCGAACAATCGGATGATCGCGGCGTGTACCGTTGCTACGGACTTGAACCCGGCAAATATCTGGTGGGCGCTGGCTCCGATCCCAACTCCAACGATCCAGACATGACGCAAGGCCGTAAGTATGAACGCACCTGGCATCCGGGAGTGCGTGAAGCAGAAAAAGCAACTGTTGTCGAAATTAAAGTCGAAGCAGAAACTGCCATTGACCTGAAGCTCACAGCCAGGAAAAAGACCTTTCAAGCCAGTGGCAAGGCTATAGATACAAGTACCACGAAGGGCGTCCCTAATTTGATGATTGGCTCATCCCCCTTGAATGAAGCAGGCGAGATAACTGGATTTAACGTCGGGACAATCTTTTCAAATGCCGACGGAGAATTCCTCTTAACAGGTCTGACGCCGGGAAAATACCGTGCGTTTACAGTGGATTTTCAGGGCAATAGTGAGTACTTCGGTAATTCGATGGTCTTTGAGGTGAAAGAAGAAAATGTCAGCGGACTTGAACTCAAGATGGAAAAAGGAGCTGTCATCACAGGCTCGGTTCAACTGGAAGAAGGTTCACCGCCGGAAAGCAAAAACAAATTGTCTTTGCTGCGGCTGATGGCGACGGCAACCGACCCGAAGGCTGACCCCGGGGACTGGCTTTCCAGCCTACCTTCAGGCAGCGGTGTTGATCTGGCCGGTAACTTCAAATTCAAAGGCGTTCGGACCGGAAAAGTAAATTTCATAGTAGAGACGAATGCTTCAAAAGAATTTTCAATCGTCAGAGTTGAAAAAGATGGTTCTCCATTGACGCAAGGGCTGGAAGTAAAGGCAAGTGAACAAATTTCAGGCATTCGTTTGGTGGTGGCGCCAAGCAACGCGACGATCAGGGGAGAAATCAAGGTGGAAGGTGGCACGCTACCTGAATATATGACCTTGAGAGTGATGGCAAAACCTATCAACAGTAGCGCTATTCCGGCTGGGACTTCAGCCGATTCTCGTGGAAAATTTGTACTGGAAAGACTCAGCGCTGGTAATTATGAAGTAAGTGTTTCAGCCTTCAAGAAAAGAGCTTCTGCCAATGAGCCAAACGTAATTTTAAAAGAGAACTCAAAAAATGTGCAGGTGATTTCCGGGCAGGAAGCCTCAGTCATCCTGACGGTCAGCATCGGTAGCAAGGGAGAAAAATAATCATGAAATGCCTGATTTTATTATTGCTCTTGATTCCATCTTTTCAAATTTGTGCGCAGGAAAAGGCTGAAGTTCCGCGCAAAGGAAAAATCACCGGTCGTGTGCTGGGCGATGACGGACAACCGCTGGAAGGCGCACAGGTTTCGGTAGCTTCCTCAAGCAACAAAGATACTACGGGTTGGCATCCGGTCATCACCGATGACGAAGGGAATTTTTCGATTGATGGACTCAAAGCCGGTTCCTATCGGCTCTATGCAAATTCTCCTGGATTAATTACCCCGGATTTTTCCAGCGAAATTCCATCCCATCATCCTGGTGAATCCGCTACGTTGTCATTGGTCAAAGGAGGCGTCATTACGGGACGTGTCACCGATTCGCTGGGAGCGCCTGTCATTGCTGCGCCGATTCAGATCACGCGGATTCATGACTTGCAAGGACGAAGAACGAAAGACAATCTGTGGTTTGCGCAAAGGCGTAAGACGGACGACAAGGGAAACTACCGCGTGTATGGCTTGCCATCAGGTAAATATCTGGTTTCGGTTGGAGGAAAAAGCGCCTTCGGCATTGGATTACCAAACGGATATGAATCTCTGGCTCAGATTTACTATCCATCCGCTTCCCGTGAAACTGCTACCGAAGTAGCGGTGAATGCAGGTGAAGAAGTGAGCGGGATCAATATTCAGTTTCACGCGGAAAAAGGTCATTCGATCAGTGGCAAAATCACAGGCGGTACCACGGAAATCAGCGTAAGTAGCATCAGCGTTGAATTACGAACGCCAACTACCTTTTCATTCATTGCGGTCTCCAGTCTTCTGCCTGGCGCTACACGGGATTTTTCGTTATTTGGAATTGCGGATGGCGAATACCAGATTCAAGCGAATCACAACGACGGATGGGGGCCGGCACAAAAAGATTCATATCGCTCAGTGGCACGCAAGATTACCGTCAAAGGTGGCAACATTTCTGGCGTGGTCTTACCTTTGCTTCCACTCAGTTCAGTTGCCGGCAAAGTTGAATTCGCTGAAACGCCTGAAAAAAATCAGTGTCAGCCATCCCGCCCTTCAAGCATTGAGGAAATCGCCGTCACCTTACGACGCGAAACTATTGGCAAAGACGCGGAATCAAATCCTGATTTATGGTCTTTCGGCGATGCCCCAAATGAGAGTGGTGAAATCAGGTTCTCAAATCTTGAAGCCGCGCGTTACCGCGTGATGGCCAAATTTCCAAGCGAATCGTGGTATCTGAAATCCGTCACGACGAAGCTTCCCACGACGAAACCTGTGGGAACTAAAGCCGGAACTTTGTCGCCTTTGCCTGTGATGGTTGACCTCGGAAAAACGGGGCTGAGCCTCAGTCCCGGCGAAAAAATGAAAGACCTTCTCGTGACGATTTCTGACGGCGCAGCGAACCTCAAGGGTAGCATCGTTACTGATCCAAAAAATGCTTTGCCGGCGCGGATGCGCGTATTTTTGATTCCGGCAGGAAAAGAATTCGCCGATGATTTGCTGCGCTATTACGAAGCAAAAACGAAAACCGGAGCCTTCGCTTTTGAAAATCTCGCGCCAGGGAAATACCTGCTCCTTGCCCGACCAATTGCGGAGACGGAATCGGATGAAATCCTTGCGACTCCAACGGCGTGGGAGGGCGCGGCACGCTTGCCATTACGCCGCGAAGCCGAGGCTGCGAAGCAAATGATTGAGTTATCGGTTTGTCAAAAGGTGAGAGATTTTACGCTTTCCTTTGCCGCGAAATGAAAAGTAACTCAAGCGGGATGAGCCACGAGTTACACGAATTTTCACGAATAGAAAACACAACTTATAGTTGTAAAGATTAAAAAACGATTTGTGAAAATTCGTGTAATTCGTGGCTAAAAAATTGCCTTGACCAAAATAAAAAGAGGAGCAAAGACACGATGCTTTGTTCCTCTGAATTTATTTCCTGCTTTTTTGGCAAAGACTACGGCATGTTAATTCCCAGGTCTTTGTTGTTGAAGCTGAATTGAATGCGCTTGCGGGTGCGAAGCGCTTTGGCGGCTGTTTGCGAAAGTGAAGTCACCAGCATTGGCATGGCAATGGTCGCGTCGCAATGAACCGTCACGTGTCGCGCCGATTTCGAGAGTTGCCCGAACATGGTGGCCTGATCAAATTCAGCACCGGAATAGCTGCCGTAATGCTCAGTTTCAGTTGTCACCTGAATCGCAAATTTATGTCCACGCGCTGATGAATTCAGTGACGCCGCTGCCGATTCACTCTGCTGGATAAACGATTTCGGAGTGCCTCCACCAAAATAAATCACTCCGGTTGAGCGTGATTTTGAAACAATTTGGGCTATATCCACTACGTCTTGAATCACATCGAACTGGAAGGGGTTTTTCTTTTCGACGCGACTGACACCAATCGAAACGCCAAAGGCGCTGTCAGCAATCGCCGGACAAAAAACTGGAACGCGTGATTTAAAAGCAGAAGTCAAAATGCCGTCTTCAGTAGCGATTTCGCTTAATTCACGCCCCAATAAATGAGTAAATTCGCGCGTCGAATACGCATGTGAATTTTCCAGTTGTCCGGCAAATCCACCGATCCATTCATTAGCTTCTTTGAATTCTTCTTCCGAAGCAAACGTGTCGTAAATCCGATCTACCGCATTTTCCTGCAAGGTCGCGGCATCGGCTTTCGGATCGCCCAAATAATGATGGCGTCCCAGCGTCTCGTGTAAGTCATGAAAAAGGGTTGCGCCCGTCGTGACCAGTACGTCAACGTAACGATTTTTGATGAGGTACGCCACGAGCCTGCGCATTCCGGCGGGAACTAAAGCTCCGCTCAGCCCCATCATGACGACTGAATTTTCCGACAGCATTTGCAACCAGAGCTGATGCGCAATGGCAAGATTGCGCCCCTGGAAAGAAATATTCTCCATTTTTTCGAGTAAACCCGGAACACTACGGTCACGGTCTACATTCAATGGTTGCGTTGGTTTCGTTAGGTATTTTGCGCCTTTAATTCTTCTAATCATTGCATCCTCAACTGAAAATAAAGCCTGCTGGCATAGCCATTCGCTATTTTCTACCGTTCATATCAAGATAAGTATAGCTATTGTAATACTCATCGTAGTCTTCTAATAGCGATTCAGCTTTTTCTTCAGTCAACTGTCCTTTCTTAATCTCACGATTCAGCAATTTGCGGAATCCCTTTTGTAAAAATTCTTGTTCGTATCTGGCAAAGGTGAGCATTTCACCGACGGGAGAACCGTGAATCACCCGGCTAATGTGATATTCACCGTCTTTATCTATGATGATATGCGCTTCATTTGTGGTTCCAAATAAATTGTGAAAGTTACCCATCACTTCCTGATAAGCCCCGACTAGCATCATCGCTAGGTAATAGGGTTCGCCGGGTTTCAAATCATGAACTTCCAAAACTTCTTTGACATCGTGCAGGTCTACAAATTTGTCAACGACACCATCCGAATCGCAGGTAATATCCACCAACGTTGCCCGGTCAGTGGGGACTTCATTCAAGCGATGAATCGGCACGATAGGGAATAATTGATCTATCGCCCAATGATCGGGCAGGGAGCGAAAAACCGAGAAATTGCACAGGTATTTCGCCGAAAGTAATTTGCGCAGATCATCAAATTCTTCTGATTGATGCTGCTTATCCATCGCAAATTTATTGGCTTTGTCGCACACTTCCCAGAACAAAACTTCGCCTTTGGCGCGATGTTCCAGATTGATGTAGCCTAAATCAAAGAGCGTGAATAATTCTTCTTTATGTTCCAGCGCATCGTGGTAGTACTCAAGGAAATTCTTCGCATTCATGGTGCGATAGAGATCGTACAATTCGTTGACCACCTGCGGCTCATCATCGTTGATGGTAATGTTTTTGATGCCGTGAACCGTTTCAATTTCGTCTACGATATTCGTGATGAGGATCGCGTGATAGGCGACCAGAATGCGCCCGGATTCCGTGATAACATTGGGTTCGGGAACGCCTTCTTCCTGACAAACAGTTTTGATCGTATAGACAACGTCGTTCGCAAATTCCTGCAACGTATAATTTGCCGAGGATTCAAAACTGGTTTTGCTGCCGTCATAGTCAACTCCCGCGCCGCCGCCGACATTAAGGTGATCAACCTCAATGCCCATCTTGCGAATTTTGGCATACACGCGTGCTGCTTCTTTGACTCCGGCTTTGACCCGTTTGATCTGCGTGATCTGCGATCCGATATGAAAATGCATCACCCGCAGTAAATCAATCATCCCGGCATCGCGCAAAGCCTTAATTGCCAGCAATAATTCCGAAGTCGTCAAGCCGAATTTGGATTGCTCTCCGCCCGATTTCTCCCAACGTCCTGAACCGCGTGAATACAACCTGACGCGCATTCCCAGCATGGGGCGAACGCCGGTATTTTTCGTCCGTTCAATCACTTTGGGAAGCTCGTTCAGCTTTTCAATCACGATGACAACGTTTTTCCCAAGCTGCGTCCCGATGTACGCCAGATCAATAAAGCTGTCATCCTTGAACCCGTTACAGACGAGCAGGGAATCTTCGGCTTGTTCCAGCGCAAGTCCGGCATAAAGCTCAGCCTTGCTGCCACATTCCAAACCGTAATTATACTTGGAGGCTTCCTCAATGTAAGCTTCAATCACCTGACGGCGCTGATTCACCTTCATCGGAAAAACCGCCAGATGTTTACCCTTGTAATCGAATTCCTTCATCGCATTCGTGAAGGAGCGATTCATGATTTTCACCTGATTAGCAAAAAGCTGCGGGAATCGAATCAGTAATGGTAATTGCACTTTGCGCTTGATTAATTCGTCAACAATGGCCTTGACGTCCGCGCTACGATTACTGTTTTCAGATGGATGGACGACAAGATTTCCCTTGGAATTAACGCTGAAATATCCAGCTCCCCAGTTTTCAATGCCGTAGGTTTGCGCAATCTCCGCAATAGCCGATTTCATCTTTTAGTTTGAGTTCCTCCCTAGACAGGAATAGCCGGATGCAGACGCAAGCACAATTTTTTACACGAAGAACGACGCTTGCAATGGCATTTCGCAAAGCTTCAACTTGAATGATCTGTGCCGCGATTTGCAGGATACTTTGAATTACAGAGGTGCGAATTTAGCAGATTGGCTACAGGCTGTCAAAAATTATTTTTTTGGTGAGTTGACCACCTCAGTTTCCGGTGGCGCACCATGAATTCAATTCAGGTAATGATCTGGCTCCAGCAGTTCCCGAATCGTTGTCAGTCCAATTCCAGACTACTGATGTTTGTCTTGAGTCAGGGGGGCGAGGAGCCGCTTCCGCCGCTCTGCTCAAGCCGAACTGCGGAGAATTTTATTTGAAGCTAATTCGGACAATGTTGCTGATCCTGCCATCAACTGTGAGTGTGACATCAACTTCGCCGCGTCCAATGAGTGTGCGCGGAAGCAGGATATTTGCCTGATCGACCCCGACATAATTGCCCTGCGCTCCGGCGTAAACGAGCGGCAAAGTAGTCCCGCCGAGACTCGCACTCACATTTGCCAGACCACTGCGCAATCTGATGCCCGTGCCATACAGCGCGAGATAAACCTGATCGGTTGAGGGGCTAAGATCAATGGGAATTGTCACCGCACGATTTTGCACTGCGTCGAAAGTTGCGACGGGTTCATAGCTTTGTACATTGTCAGCTTTTACCCGTTGCGCTTGTGCCGCCGCTGGCCCGCGTCCATTTGTTTCTACTGTGAATAATCCTGGAGTGACCGCCGTAATTTGTAAAAGTCCAGCCGCGACAATGTTACCGTTTTGGCGCACGGTGACGGAGCCTTCTCCGGTGACGATCCCGGCTGGAACCTGATAATTGATTTGCGTAGGGGAAACATAGAGCAGCGGCGCATTGCGTTCGACACCTGAGACATCACGGATGGAAATCTGGACTCCCGCCAGTGTTTCCGGCAATGGAAGCGAAGTTGCCGCCGCTGTTGCCGTTGCAAAATTCGTTCCGAAACCTGCGACAATTGATTCAGGCGCGACGGCTCCGATGGCGTAGCTGGCGGCGGAGACTGTCGCAATCGCGGGCGCAGAATTTGTGACTGCCCCGAAAATATTCATCTGAAATGCCGGACTGACTGCGACTCCACCAGTGGCAGCAGGATCAAGAATGTACCAGCGTCCGTACAAGGGAACTCCGATCAAAGCGGGATCATTTGGAATCGTCAGGCTGACAGAACCATATCCGTTGCCCGTTAATATCGTCGTGACACGAGCCAACGAGGCGGTGCTCGGAATGCTTGCTGTTGCGCCGGAATCAATTTTGTCAATGATCAGAATTGCCTGTGCGCCGCCGAGTGCATTTGTCACGCCGACAGTGAAATTTGTATTGCCGACGATGGGTGGAGCGAGCGCTGTGACCTGTGGGACAACTCCACCAGTGCCAGTCGTTCCGCCGCCGATAATTTGCGGCACGCGCATGGATTCGGCGTACAGCATTGGACGGTCAAAGGGAGCTGATTCAGAGGCAACACGCGGATCAGTCATTGGACGCTTCATAAAAGCTACGAGGTCAGATTTTTGTTGCGCGGAGAGATTGCGCGGACGGACGCGATTTCGCTCAAGGTTGGCGGCACTGACATCACCGCCACGATTATAAAATTCGACCACATCTTCAAGTGTGGCAAAGCGTCCATTGTGCATATACGGCGCACGCAACTCGACATTGCGCAGGCTCGGCGTGCGGAATTTGGCTAAATCATTTTGATTGCCCGTGACTACAAAAAGCCCCTGATCCTCAGCCGATGGACGAATCCCTGTATTATGAAAAAGATTGTCGGTAAAGAGCGTTCCTGTATGGCATTCGTTACAATCGTTTTGATTGAAAACCTGTTGACCGCGAATTTCAGCGGCAGTCAGACTCCCGGAATCAAAAGGAGTTTGATTTGAATACAGCGTTCGTTCATAAGTCGCAATCGCCATCGCAATTCGTATCGGCGTTACTTCAGATGTGCCAAAAGCTTCGTTGAAAAGTTCAAGATAACTGCGATTATTTATCCACGTGGTGAGGTCGGTTGGAATTGACGGCGCAAGCGCCAACGGCTTCGAGGCTGTGATTCGTTTAGCGACATCATTCCAATCGCGTCCGACGTGCCCCATTTCAGTTGAATTCACCGGAGGCCCCAGAATTTGGCTTTCCAGCGCCGCGCCACTGGCGAGGACAACTGCATTGGTAATTGGATCGCGGAAAACCTGCAATGCTCGTCCATCCCAAAAGAGGGAACTGGAATAAGCGGCATTGATCGAAGACATTGATCTGCGTCCGGTCACTTGCTCCTTGAAGCCAAAGCTCGCCGACCATTGATAGGTTCCGTCCGCCAGACTTAGTGGGACTCCAATTGAACCAATCATGTCATCAGCGTTCCCAAAAATTCCGTCTACGCCAGGATTTATGGAACGTGCAGCATTGCTGACAGAGCGCGGATCAGAACCGCCGTTCAAGGCGTGATGACAGCTTCCGCAGGCGACCGTTTTCGTGGAAGAAAGCTGCTCATCCCAGAAAAGCGCTTTGCCCAAATTTGCCTTTGAAGTGGTGACAGGATTGCCAGCCGGAGCTGGCGGGGGATTTAATTGATTGACTTGACCGATGACCGTTGAGGTCGGCAAAAGCTGAGCGACGACCGCAATGAATGGCAGCACAAACAATAATAAGAGGGAGAGTTTTAGTAAGCGCATGAATTATTCCTTTGGATAAAAACGACCAGACCAACAGGCTGATTTTGCCTGTTGGTCTGTAGACGTTCAAAGGTATTGGTTGGTTATCTAAAATTCGATTGAATTTCGGAGTTATTTAATCTGAATCGTTACATTATTCGCCGATTTCGCATCAGCTCCCAGTGCCACATTCACTACACCTTGCCCACTTAGATTGCGAGGGATGAGGATATTGGCTTGATCAAGACCAACATAATATCCCTGCTCCCCGGCATATTGAACATTGACACTCGCGCCGCCAATCGTGGCAGTCACTGCCGAAAGTGAAGTGCGAAAACGTACGCCCGTTCCGAAGGCTACGAGATAGACCTGATCCGTGGATGCGCCCAGATCAATAGGAATCGGGACATATATTTTTTGTGTCGCATTATACGTGGCAATTGATTCAGAAGATTGTGTGCCATCGGCTTTGACACGCGTGATATAAGCTGCGGCGACACCGCTCCCATTCGCATCGAAGGTGAACATCCCCGGCACGACAGAGTTCACTTGAAACGTGCCTGATCCGACAGTTATACCATTGAGCAACACGTTGACAGTCGTGCTGCCAAGAGCGGTATTCGGCGGAACCTGAAAATTGATTTGTGTTGGTGAAACATAGAAGAGCGGTGCGTTCCGTGTGATTCCATTGAAGTCTTTCACTTGCACTTGTACGCCATCCAGCGTAGTGGGCAAGGGAACAGTTGTGGCTGCAACCGCGCTTGATGCCAGACTCGTGCCGAAGAGCGACCCGATTGATTCGGGAGCGAGCGATCCGGCCACATAACTAGCGCCTGAGGTGGCAACGACGCCACTAATATCCAACGGTGTCGTCAAGCTTAAATCCTTGCCGTAATCGCGCACGTGATCGCGCCAGACGGTGTGATAGTGGATTTGATTGCGAACGACGATACCACCCTGGCAGGCAAATTCTATCCACACACTCGGCCCGTCTATCCGCGCATAATTGGTGTTGGCTGTCAGGAAGGAACTGGCGTCACCCGCTACGCCCGTTCCTGTAAAAGCGATGTACGTGCTATTTAATTCGCTCTGATAAATGCTTAATAAATTGGCAGCTACGCTGTCATCCATGTCCTGTACCCAGGGTTTCATGGCGGCGAGCACCAGAAGTTTTTGCGCATCGCTCAAGCCGCCGACCGCGACTCCGACTTTGGTAGTCGGAAACGTCCCATTGCCACCATTGCTTTCGCCCGGAACCATCGTGCAATCGCTGAACGTTGTGTTGAGTTTGGCAGTTGCTAACTGCGTTGAATCAAGCGAAGCCAACATCGCCGCTAATCCGTCGTGTTCTTGTGCCAGCGGTGTATATGTGGTGCCGTTCGCGGTGAAGCTGAGCGGCTCTAACGCCTCATGCTGCGGCGTCGTGCCGACTACGTGGCCTTGATTGAAAGAGATATTGGCGGCGTAATGATGCCCGCCGAATTGCAGCATCCACGCGCCATTAGTGCTCGGTGTATTAAGAAATGAAATAAAATAAATTCCTTCACCATACGAGCCGCCACCGCCATTCGCGCTAAGATAGGTATCCGCCAGCCTGACCTGATTGAACTCTGCCGAGCCTTCATTGGCTCCTGTCCCCTCGGCAGCCTTAATGACTTCCAACGCTGCCCCCAATTGCGCCGAGGTGAGCGTACCGAGCTGAATACCATTGCGGCAAGGGGCGCACAGTTGGTTCGGCAGATTCGACCATTTGCGCGCCAGCGTGGTTGTATACGTCTGCTCCAACGTCGCCTGTTGCGTCGTGGTCAGCAAAGCTTTAAAGGCTAATGCCTTTGTTACTATATCGGAGACGCTCTCCGGTGCAGGCGATGAATTTTCATTACCTGACTGCTGGCTGACAGCGGGGAGCGCATTGCCAGTGGCGAAGACATGCGTAGTCGCAAGCGAGATCAGAAAATACATGACAAAGCCCAGCGACAGTAGCGCCGAGCATAAGAATAAGATTTTTTCTCCTGTTGCCCGCTTGATTTGATTTGTGACTCGGGAGGAGTAGATTTTATTGTTCTTCATTTTTCATCTTTCCATTTGAGGAGAAATATTTCATTCTATTGATTGAAGTATAAAAATAGGCAGGGATCGCAATGAGCGCCAGGAGCAAAATTGCCAATGGTGAATATTGCACAAAAGCCTGCATCGAATGGTCAATGATATTTGGTTTGCCGGACACACGGTTTGCGAACCAGCCGAGCGATGCGATAGCAGCGAGTAAGGCGCTGGTGATTCTGACCCACTTGTAAAATGGTGTGAGGCTCAGCAGGATCAACCACGGGACGGTGATGGCGATGACAAAAAGTTGCATCACTTCAATGCCAAGATTGAAGCCCAGAATACTTAACACCATCGGAGCCGCGCTTAAATTCAGGTCAGCTAAAATGGTTGCGAACGCCAGCCCATGAACAAGACCAAATCCGGCTGATACATACATTTCCTTGCCGGGGAAAATCGGGCGAATGGCATGGACTGCTGAAACCAGAATAGAAAAAGCAATCAATACTTCGACGGGCTGTTGCGGCAATCGCAACCAACCCAAAGCACCTGCCAGCAAAGTGACAGAGTGTCCGACGGTAAAGGCAGTCACGATTTTGAAAAGGCGGGAAAGGCTGTATTGACTGCCTCCAAAACCTCCCCATTGCCTACCCTTCAACAATAAGGTCACAGGCAGTAACAGCACGAGCAGGAATAATAAATGGTCTGTCCCTTCTTTGATGTGATGCATCCCCAGACTGACCATTCCTTTGAAGCCGTCCCACCAACTGCCTGATTCAAGGTTGATTTCCAGCGGCTCAATCTGCGTCGTTTGCGTAGTTACCTGGATGACCCCGACAGATTGTTCGGATATTTGACCTCGTTCCCAATCGTTTTTGATAGACACCAACGCTTTATGAGTGACGACCTGATGCATGATTAAATCGTAGTTGAGGGTAAATTTTCTGGGGCTGATATTAACAGGCGGAGTCAGCAAAAGTTGAACTGTAATTTCCTGAAAGGGGCCGCTCTCGATTTGCTCCGCCGGAGTCACAACCATTCCCTTGACTTCAAGTATCCAGGGTTGCTGAGCTGTCGTGAGATGAATGTGTTTGGTTAGATACTGACTGAATTGGTTTCGCCATTCCGGTAAATTTTTTTCTGGTGACTGAGTAACATCATTGCCAAAAGCCAGTTCCAATTCATTCAGCGGAACATGCAAAGTCATCGCTACGTTTTTCGGGGCAACCTCCAAAACGACCAGCGTTACGGGTTGTTGATGCGCAAAAGTTTGTTGAGATGCCACGCCAACTGCCAGAACTAATAAAGCCCTAAACCACTGCCAGTGCAGGAACCGACGAAGATACTTCCACTGTGGAATCAACAGCGCCAGACACAGACAAAACCTCAATACTCCTATCCATGACTTGTTCGCAGAGGTGACATCAAAGCTGAGCCGCATCTCTCGTTG
>JAYVRW010000196.1:0-5117 GCA_043775925.1 Blastocatellia bacterium | reverse complement strand
AGGTTGTAAACATACGCGATGCCGAAAATAATGGTCGCTTCGAGGCTCTTGTCGCCCGCCGCACGTATCAGCAGCAATGATTGGTTTAGATACTGAATTGCCTTCTGCTTTTCCGCCAGCGTCAAATCCGCATCGCCAATGTTGGTGATGGTAACTGTCTCGCCCGCCCGCCCGCCGGACGCGCGATAGAGTTGCAACGCAGCTTGCAACCGCTCCGATGCCTGTATTGGTTGATTCAGGTCTTCGTGAATTTTCGTAATGCCGACCAGCAGCACAGCTTCGAGGCGACGATTGCGCAGCGCTCGCACCAATGGCAACGCGCCCGCCAAATAATCCAGGGCTGGTTGTTTGCCGCCCATCACGGTATACAGAAACGACAGGTTTTGGAAAAACCCGTCCCAACCTTGCCCTGTTGTACTTTGAAAAAGAGTCAGCGATTGGCGGTAATAATCGTGCGCAGTTGGCTGGTCGCCTGCCGCGTCAAAGGTTTTGCCCAAGCCGTGCAACAACACCGCTTCATCAAAATGGTCGCCGAGGCTGCGGCGAATTTGCAGCGCGGCGTTGTACTTTTCACGTGCGCTGAGCCAGGCTTGCGGCGTGTTTGGCACAGCGAGCTTTTCGGCGGCAAGAAAGAGTTGATCCGCCTGAATACGTTCGTTATCGGCAGCCGTCGCCGCACGTAATTCTTCTACGCGCACATCGTATTTACCCGTTGTGTCACGCGCACGAATTTGTAAGCGACAATTGCTTGCGGTCGTGGTAAGGAGGGAAAGGGAAGTGAATCCGCTGCGCTGGGGGTTATCGGCCTGGGCGAGCGGCTTGCCCTCAGCGCTCAGCAACAAGGCTTCGATGGAAACATCCTGCGGTTCGACAATGATGCGCAGGAATTGATTAGCAGCCAGGGTAATTTGATAGGTGTGAACAGGCGCATTGGAAAATTCCCGTGTCACTGTTTTGCCAGGCTCAAGCGGACGCACTTCTTCGGTTTGCGCTACCACACAATGGGAGGAAAACAAGCCTGCTACAACCAAAGCGAGCTGTAGCCAGCAATTTGTTAGTGAGCGTCGCATCTGAATAGTCTGATGGTAGTGAGAATCTCCAACTAAACGCTCAAAGAGGCGATCCAGTTGGAGATTCTCAGTTTATACGATCACCCGAAACATCTTGTTTTGTTTTCGGGGCGATTGGGGGAAGTATTACTATTGTACTACATATCCGCCGATTACCATGTCAGTCTTGATTTCTAAAACCGAAAAAAGCGAGGCAATTAGCATCAAAGGTCCGCTTCAATTTCGACAGTAGTGGTAATATTTCAATAAATTATTTTTGTAAGGCGAGGATACTGGAAAGGAAGGGGTACGACCTGCGTGGTGCTCCACCACGCAGGTCGTAACTTAGCAAGATTCATTCACTGCTTACTAGCGAGCTGCCTGGTTCTCATTAAACTTTACAGTTACCTCTTGAAACTCAATGATGCGCACCGTGAATTTTCCTTCCGCCGCACGGACAATACGACGTGAAGCGGGTAACCAAACGCCTGCAATTTTCTGATAAGTGTCAGAAAAAGCTTCGCTGCGTTTCATCGTTCCTGATTTCGTATCGAAGTAATTCACGACAAAAGTACGCGGCAAAAACTTTCCATTCGCAGTCGGCGTAGTTTCCAGAACTGTAATCACAAAATGATCGTCTGCCATGGTGCGATCAACTTCCACGACTTGATTGTGCTTGATGCGATAGCTTGATTTCATTGAGTCGTGCAACTCTACGCGCCTTCCCAGTGGGCTTTTATCTGCTTTGTCGTCTGCGGCAAAAGTAATGTGATGTCGTCCGTCGCTTTTACTAAAATCACCATCGCGGCGATGCGCCAGCACACTGTTGACCTGATCATTCACCCAGGCTTTGGCATCGTCATTTAAGCCCTCCATTTTGATGATGGCCTGATTACTGACATCGTAGGTGACAGTTCCGGTTTTGATTTCACCGTTGTCATTGAAGACCAGTTGCGCCGAAACTTCCTTGACGGTGCGCGGTAAAACTTCGCGGGTTTCGCGAGCAGCTTTGAGCAGGTTCCAGGCTTCGGGATCAGCTTTGGGCGGCAGGGCTGCGGCATTTTGTGCTGCTACGTCAAATGCCAGAAGCGCCAGCAAAATAGCGGGAGCCAGTAAATTCAGCAAAAATAATTTGATCGGTTCAGTTTTCATAAAAATCTCCTTCAGATTCTGGGTTGATTATTTTGAGGGGGGGCAATTTTTCCTCATTAACAAGCTACGCACGAGAAGGGCAGGGGGGAAAGAACTATCAGCAGAGTTGCCTCTCTTGTTCGGCTCCCAGCAAAACTATTGAGCTTACTTCCCCTGCTCCTCTGTGCGTTGTTCGCAGCAGTAACTGCTGCAAATTCAAGATTATTATCGTTGGGCTACTTTTTTGAGTAGCGCTAGAAATTCTTCGGTGCGCATTTCGCAGCGGTAATGATTGGTCTCAAAGCGGACTTCGCCGCAGCCGGTCAGGTAGACATGAATGCCTTTGGCTCGCAGGGAAGTTCGAAGTTTTTTGATTGGAATAATTCGCATCATAAAAGTCTCCTTGAAATTATTTGCGTTCGCCTGCCCACGTGTAGCGCATTCCGATGCGCACAGTTCGTCCCAGTTCGGTGCGATACAGTGCCAGCGGAGTTCCTGTGGCAGACAGTTTTCCGAAGTTTGGATCACGGCTATTGGCGAGGTTGTCTACGGCAGTAAACATTTCCAGGTCGCGATAGAGTTTCTTCGCCGCATAAAAATCCCATTGCGAAAATCCTGGCGGGATGACATCCAGTACCGGAGGCGTTCCGATGGAATTGATCCACTGGCTGTAAAATGTACCGCGCAAATTCCAGCGCAAACCGAGATGCTGATTGCTCTCCCACGCGAGACGAATGTTACCCTGATGTTTGTGGCGTCCGGTTAGAGGCTGCTGTGCTTTCACATTGCGAGCGGTGAGATTGGTATACGCGCCGCCAAAATTGAAGCCTTTGCCGAGTTGCACATCGCCATCAACTTCAACACCGTAGGTGCGGGCTTCCGCGATGTTTTTATACAGAAATAATAAGCGTCCAAGCGCCGGACGAAAGCGCGTCAAATCAATGCCTTCCTGATCCGCTACGGTTTGAAGCTGGGTCGGCGTCGAGATGAATCCAAGCGAGACAGCATCAATCAGGTCTTTGACTTCATTCAGGAAGACATTGACGCCTAATCGTGCTCTGCGATGGCGCGAATTGAATTCACCACCAAGCTGATAAGAATTAGCGGGCTCAGGTTTGAGGCTGGGATTGCCGATAACCTGATAAGAATTCGTGGGATTGAGAAAGCGAAAATAAAGCTGTCCCAAATCAGGCGCACGAAAACCGCGTCCGTAGCTGAAACGTGCGCGGAATAAATCATGGACACGCACATTCACTCCGGCTTTCGGCGAAAAGGCATTGCCGAAAATTGAATTGTGATCGAAGCGTCCGCCCACCGTTGCCGTGACGCGATTGCCAAAGCTGATTTTATCCTGCACGAAAAAGGCCGCCGTATTGACCTGATGTCCGCTGTCGTCGGCTAAACGATTGAAGCCGCGATAACGATCTGTCGTCCATTCGATGCCCGTCTGCAAGAGCTGATGTTCGCCGAGAATGGCATTGACGGAGCCGTCTATTTTGCTGTGGCGCTCAAACAAATTGCCATCAGGTAATTTGCCGTTCGGGTATAAAGTTGTCGGCGCAGACAAGACGCTTTTGCCGATTTCATCGTAGCGAGAAAGATAGCCGCGTGCCTGTGCTGAGACGCGATTATTGATCGTCCAATCACCCTGCAAATTGTAGCTTTGTGAATCCTCGTCGGTGGTAGATTCCTGATTGCCGAGTTCGCCACGTGAGCGTCCACGAGACTGATTCCAGTAGCTCCTGCCCCATCCACTCAAAGAAAAATTCGGCGTGAATTTATATTTTAATTTGGCGTAAGCATCCGTGCGGCCATAGCCTGCACCCGTCGTATCGTATGTTGTGGGGGTTAGATCAAAGGGATTTTGTTTGTGTCGTTCACCGCTGAAAAACGCTGTGAATTTTTCGCCGCCGAAACCTGCATCACCACGATAGTCAGCCCTTCCCTGTGAGCCGCCGGAAGCTGTCAGGTTCAATTCAATCGGCGCTTTGGGATCACGCGAAATTTGATTGATGACACCGCCAATCGCATCTGAGCCATACAGCGCAGACGAAGCTCCTTTGACGACTTCGATGCTTTCCAGATTGCCGACGGATTGCCGATCCAGATTCAGGACGCCGCTCTTAATGCCGCGTGCGCCGATGATGGGTTGTCCATCGAATAAAACTAACACCTGCCGCGAATCAATGCCTTGAATTTGCTCGCCACCACTACCAGAATTTCCTGAAGCTGTGCCACGTCGGGTTACGACTCCCGGCATTTCCTGCAACACTTCAGCGACGGATTCGTAGCCCGTGTCACGAATGCGATTCCGTCCGACAATATCAACTTTCGTGTTGAGCGATTCGCGTAATTCTTCCTGCCGCGAACCGGAAAGTACGACGACATTTTCTGTCAATCTGGCGGGTTCCAGAATGAACTTGAGGACTCCCTGATTGGGCAATTCAACAATCTGTGAAGCTGTCGCAAAACCGGTGACGCTGACGGTTAATTTGTAGCGACCATCGCGTAGGCCAGCTAAGGCAAAGCCACCGCTCGCATCGGCAGTAATAGCGCGTTCGAGTCCTGTCCCCAGATTACTAAGTGTGATGGTTGCACCGGATAAGGCGGCATCATTGGCATCACTGACACGTCCCCGCAAGGCATCATTCGTTTGCGCGAAAGACGAAAGTGAGAAGCCAAAAATTAGAAGTAAGAAGGTCGTAAAGTTTTGTAATCTCTGACAGTTCCAAGCTGCCCTGACAGTGCTAAGCTGTGCAGGTTGGAAGAGATTTTTAAGGGTAAGCATTGAGAGTCTCCTTTGATAAAGCATGAGTTGCTTAATTAGGTAGGCGTGTGTAGGATGACTCACGCACATTACCTGTAAAGTTTTCCAAGACAGATCGGGTTTTTGTGATAAAAGCCTTTGGTGTTAGCGCACCGGAGGCTTTGTTATTT
>JAYVRW010000195.1:0-19263 GCA_043775925.1 Blastocatellia bacterium | reverse complement strand
AGATGCTCCATCCCGAAATCTTCGAGCGTCACGGATTGCGAATTGAACGTATTCGTCTCAATGATTTCCGCGCCCGCTTCGAGGTATTGGCGATGAATCCCTTCGATGATGTGCGGCTGCGTAATCGAAAGCAAGTCATTGTTATTTTTTAAGTCTTTATGCCAATCCTTAAATTGCTCGCCCCGATAATCAGCTTCTTCCAGCTTATGCCGCTGAATCATCGTCCCCATCGCGCCGTCAATGATGAGGATGCGTTCGGAGAGAAGTTTTTTGAGAGTTGTAAGGGTGTTGTTATTGCTCACATTTTCTTTCTTAATATTATTATTGGTTTGCATCTGTTGATTTAGAAATTTCATCCTTCGAAGCTTCATCAAGAAGCTTAATAATTTGATCACCGTACCAATTACCAAAAACAACTGGCTTCCAATCCGCCCCCATTTTGTTAGCAAGATCAAGAAGATATTTCGTTCCGCCTCCAACAACTGATGCGATTATCGCATCAGTTGTTGGATCAATAGAATGAGAAGATTTATTAATCGCTTCCTTTATTAAAATTGTTGCAGCAGACATCCCAATTGCTCCAAATAAATTAAGAGTTTTTCGAGAACCTTTAATAAAGCCAGATTCTTTTGCTACTTCATGGTGGTATGCAATGAGGGCATTACGATCACGATCCGATTCAGATTGAAGCCATTCTCGGAATTTCTTGGCTTTCCTCCGTATCTTCAGAACTTCTTTGAAGCTGACTTGGCCTTGGTTGACCAGTTTGCGCAAATCAGGGAATGCTACTTCAGCTTGAAGTTGCTCAATCACATCCTTGGTTTTTACCGTTGTACGGGAAGCTTCGTAAAGTTTATTCCCTGCAACTCTACTCATTGGTCGTGATAAATATAGATCGCAGCCTAAATTTGCTGCTGACAGAAGTGTTCTATTAGCAATTCCCGCTGCGACCAAAGGTAAGTGTGGCTGGAAAGCAAGTTTTCTTCCAACCTTAGGTATTATCTGATCAAAATCTATATTCCAATCAATTTGGTAAAAATCATCTTTAGCAGGAGTAACTGTTATTTCAACCTTCGGTGGTGGACCTAAGGATTTTAATTTGTATAACTCATCAATTAATGCTTGTACGATGATCTCGTGGCGACGGGGATTAATACAGTCATCTTGTGATTCGATAATGAAAGTTCCAAACTCATCCACTTTCGCCTCAATAATATTTTCAGCTATTGCATTATGCAGCTTCTCAACTAAAGTACGCCTTGGGAAACATTTGCGCACAGTCTCATGTTCAAGATAGCGTTCGCTAAATGAGTTTGGAACCTTCATTTTCTCATCTTGAATTGCATACAAAACATGATGACCTTCATTTACATATGGGGTGACAGCAAAGCTATACTCATAAACACAGAGACTCCCATCACGAAGCAAACTAATAAATTCATTAAATAGATTTCGTGATAGAAACCATTTTAGCAACTCGGCAAATTGAGACTGATTCCCTACATTAAAGTAAACTTGGTCATAATAAATCAAAGCCTCCGCTAAGAGACCAATGTCCACACTACGCCCCTGATCTACGACGTCCGGGGAGTTGTATGGCCAAGCTTCTAATAGTACTAAGGCTTTACTATGATCCGACATTACTGGTATTTCTCACAGTTCAGGTAAACAGTTAGAATAAACTATGCGGCCTATTCTTCTGCTAATTCTTCCTCGGTATATTGCCACGCGGAAACCTTGAATCGTGCCAATGCGTTAATGAAAGATGCCCGTGACAAGCCTGCGATTTCTGCGGCTTTTCCTTGCGAAAGAATGCCTAATTCAAACCACTTCACCGCCGCCGCCAATCGCATCTCAGTGGCAAATTCGTTGGGCGCTTTCCGTAACGCAGCAAACGCCGCTTCTGGTAATTCGATGGAAACTGTTTGCATAAATGAAGTTCTTTTTCTCGCTAAAATTTAACAACCACTTAAATCTCATCGCGATAATCTGCTGCTATGCCGCCTCCATCAGTCCACGCGCCTCAGCGATGGCATTGGCGATGATTTCTTCTGAGATGCCTTGCCGCCGCAGACTGGAGACTAAATTAACGATTTCGGGAGTCGCTTCGATCCGTACAAGATCAGCGCGAAGCCCCTGCCCGACATAAGCGCGCACCAAAGCATTATGATCCGTGAAGCCCAGATGCAAAGCTACTTTCGTCAGGTCATCAATAACATCTTCTGGAACCTTAATTGTGATAGACGTGACCGGACGATCTTTTTGTAACCGCTGTTTTAATTTATCAATCTTCATAAATTTTTCTCTCGGCTTTTATTGCTAATCGTGCTGAGATAATGCGAATTTCGTCATCTCGCATACCATAAACTACCTGCAATAATCGCCAGCCTTCAGTCATGCCAAGAATTGCTTCGCGCACTTCCCCTTCAACTATGCCGCCGTCAACGACTTGAAGAAAAGGGTCGAAGAAAGCTTCGCAAGCAATTTCAAAAGTAATGCCGACATGCTTTTTGAAATTGGTCGCAGCTTTTTGCGCATCCCAAATAAATTCAATTTCGCTGAGCCTAAAACGATTATCCATCAGTGCCCTTCTGTCTCCCTAATTTTAAACGACCATCACTATTTTAATCGCCGCTGAAACTCCACGATACTTTCCATCGGATTCGTTTTGTGGATCATACGATGGCAATTTGAGCAAAGAATCGCTAAATCACCCAGCCTCGTTTCAACTACTTGCTCGGCTTCTGAAAGCGGAATGATGTGATGGACTTCGCAAAAATCAGCGCCGATCTCGCCGTATTTTTCTTTAAAGTTGAAGCTGCAAACTTCACACTGCAACATCCCTAATTCTCGTAAGACTTGTTGCTTTTTGCTTGAACGATTTTCGTGTCTCGTTCGCGGCGTAGATGTGTAACAAACTTTTGCTCACCTTCTAATCCAAATAATTCAGCATCTGTTTCAGGAAATTGATCAGCCTCATCGGAGAAAGCCATCGCTTCTAACACCGAGTCTTCCTTAAACGAAGGCGTATAGTAAGCAGGCTGCGACAATGACAGATTCAAATACTCATTTAAGAAGTTAATCCCACCAGAAGAGTGTGCGTTTTTTCTATTTGGTGCGAATGGAGTGTGAGAGGCTTTCTCAATCAATCGTCTATGTGATTCTTCAATCTGAGGCAAAACATGAAACACTTCTTTGGCACCAAATCACAAGCTATTGAACCAGGCACACTCTAGTAAAATCCTTTAGTTGAACCATTATAAGTTTTGCGAATTTCGACTTGTGCTGGCATCACTTCAGGCAAACTATCAATATCAAGAATTATCTGTAGTTTATCTGTACCAACGAAAACGATCTCAATCATTCCACAATTTAAGCGAATATAATCATCAAATAGCGTAATCCCCCAACGATCAGGAGCGAGACGATTTGCCGTATGAATTGAGTTTGCCAAAAATTCAAGATACGTTCTTCTGATATTTTCGTCGGGCAGCAGAAACTCAAAAACTTCTCTGGCAAATTCTTTATCAGCCCTAAGCTCTCGCCTAGCTGTTGCGTTGTCTTTTCCTAACCCTAAATGATCTTGACCCATTTCAACCCCCTTCCAATCAACAATTCGCTCATCTTCGCGTGATGGGTGTTTTTCATCGCGATGGTTTGCAGATCGAAGTTACGCAAGCTTGCCAATTGACGGACTTCCTCAGCATCGTCATACGTCATCAGAAAATCTCCCGCCAGTA
The DNA here is from genome assembly GCA_043775925.1 of Blastocatellia bacterium. Lineage (GTDB taxonomy): Bacteria > Acidobacteriota > Blastocatellia > RBC074 > RBC074 > JAFDVL01. Next base: position 15,523 of record JAYVRW010000195.1, on the reverse strand, counting down.
AATCTACAGTATCAAATAAAAGTTCATGATCAAGATTAGAATGTGAATAAAGCCGACTGCCTGCCTGCTTACCAGAAGCCGTATAAGGTGGATCAAGGAAGAATACAGCTTCCTCACGGTCTATATTTTTCCGCAGCACTTCCATCCCATCACCGTGAATAAATGTAATTCGATCACGAAGCTTAACAATTTCCAGAATCCGACGTTGCAATGTTTCAGGATACCAGCGCGACAACAGTCCTTTGCCATTTTCCCCGCCCTTAATCATGCCTGCGCCTGGAGCCAGAATCCCCCCACGATTCACGCGATTTTTAATGATCGTTTGAAACGCTCTTTCACGTGTCGAGCGTGGCAGTTGAGTCAATACATTTTTAGCTGATTCATGCGTCAGATCAAAGCTGACGATTCTTCCTGCCAGCCACTCGCCGCCACCGTCATCATGAATAATCGTCTGCCAGACAGCGGCTACGGCTTCATCCAATTCAACCAGCGTCACGTGATCGGCTAATCCTTCCGCTGCTACTGTTAGTCCGATAATCGCCCCTCCGGCAAACGGTTCAATAAATTCTGCGGGCTGATATGACAATGAGGCCAGCCATTGTCTGATACGCGGTACAAGCCAGGTCTTACCGCCAGGATAACGAAAGGGGCTGCGCTGTGGCACGGAAGCCACATTTACAATGCTGGTTGTATCGCTCCATAGCGCAGCCTGATACATAAATGGCGTTCCTTATTCGGTAAATATTTCAGGCATTGGTTCGATTTCGGGGGCGACTTCCGATTGTGATGGCTGCCCCATAACCTGCCCCTTGTTAATGCGTCCCAACAAATACTTTTCAAAGTCAGTAACATCGCCTGCCTGTGACATAGTGATTGTATTTAACGCATCCTGAAAGCGCGTGTAGCGCGTCTCGCCGTGCTTCAATTGATAGCAGTTCGCCACTTCATCATAAACTAAATCATAAACAAACCACGCGATTTCAGCTTGTGTGGGTTCAACCTGCGGCATGACAGGCAGTGTCTCAAAAAAGGCGCGATGCACGGCAACAGCCATTTTCTTTTGCCAGGCATTCAGGATGCCGCCTTTGTAAATCAATTGCGGAGCCAGCCGTTTACGCGAGGAAGAAAGATAATCTGGTTTTGGATAGCTCTTTGATGGCCAGGTCATCGCGTGGTTATTAACAGGGTCTTCCATGTATTTTTTGAAAGCCTTGCTGACATTGCCGGAAATATAAACCGCCTGCACTTCCAACGCGCCAAAATCCTTTAGTTCACCCTGTCTATCAAGTTCTGCGAGTACGATGTCAATGTTGCCTGCTGATTTGCCAAACTTGTCATTTAAGCGAACTTCGGTCAGGGCAATGTAACGTTGTGCGTCAGGAAAGAAAAATTGCGCGGCATCAGAAACAATTCGCAAATTCTGTCGAAGGCGAACCGGACAGGTGATCGCTACGTCATCTCCATCAAAAATTGTGCAAACGCCCAGCGGCTCAGTCGCACTGTTTTTAGTGCAATTTAACCCCGACGAATTATGAAAGGGACACAACCTGCCTAATCTGTGATTAACGGCTTCGGTTGTCATATTACTTGCAGGATAACCAAAGATTTCAGCAAGTGGGTTCTTTAACATTCGATTCCTTTCAAACTATTCGCTCACCTTTACATTACAGTACTGTCTCAATCGGTAAAGTCTTATTCTGGGGTTAGCATTCTCAATAATCTTTCAGTTTACCATAACGTTCAATCCGGTAAAACTTCACTTACTTTGCCATTAACGCTCTGTTACTATTTTCTAGAAACTACACCTTCAAAAATTCAGGGAGCGGATTCATGCAAAAAAATTGGCTTCAGTTGGGCGCACTTTTCGCCATAACTTCGATAGTAGCGTTCTTCGCGGCAAGGTCGGCTTATTTTCCAGGCGACATTGCGCTCGCCACATTTATTCAATCATTGAGTGGGGAAAAGGTTGGCTGGGCGCGAACGATGACCAGTACCGTCAGCAGCCCGTGGAATTATGTATTGCTGACGATCACAGCCATGATTGCGTGGTGGATGACAAACTGGCACGGAGCAGTTCTTGCCATCATCAGTTTCGGCGGGATGGTTTTCGCGGAGCCATATCTTAAATCTCTCATCGGACGCCCGCGCCCTTCCGCACAATTAATCCACGTCGTTGGAGCACCTTCAGGTTTTTCTTTTCCGTCAGGCTTTGGGCTGATCTTTTTCTCAATGTTTGGATTATTAGCAGTCCTGGCGTGGCGAAACTTAACAGGCAATTTACGCAATTCGATAGTCACAATTTGCTGCGTTTTACTGTTGATGGGAGGCTGCGCCCGCGTGACCCTCGGAGCGCACTGGCCCAGTAATATTCTCGGCGCTTATCTTTTCGGCGCTACCTGGGCTTGCTTATTACTACTTCTCAATCAGCAATTCGGTTCGTCTTTCAAGAATCCTCTAAACGCAGAAAAAATCTCGCCTGCTGTACCCTGACAGGCGAGATTTTTTTTCTAAATAAATTGGTGCCGAAGGGGGGACTCGAACCCCCACGGGTTGCCCCATACGCCCCTCAAACGTACGTGTCTACCAATTCCACCACTTCGGCATAGGGAAAATTTTACTACTTTTTATCAGGTACAGCAGAAGCAGCCGGTTTCGCGGGCACTTCTTTCTTCTCAGCTTTCGCTGCGACCGAGGCAGCCGGAGTAGCGCTCACCGCCGTGATGGCAATGCTTGCAGCCGGAGAAGCAGAAACAGCAACCGAAGGCACGGCAGCGGCTACTGATGGCGAAGGAGCCGGAGCTTTACCGGGATCTTTCACCACTGATTTTCCGCCTGTGACACCTGGTAAGGAAAAAATCAGCGCGACCAACATAAAGGTTATCGCAGCACAAATCGTCGCTTTCTCAAGCGGCTTTTGTGCACCACGCGGCCCGAAAGCGGTTTGACTCCCACCACCGAAAGCAGCGGCCACATCTCCACCTTTTCCAGACTGAAGTAAAATAACCAGAATCAAAAAAGCAGCAGCAAAAATAAAAATTGTATATAAAACGTAAATCAAGATTGTTCCCTACCTTCTAAAAATGAAATGAGGCTCCTGAAAACAAGCGGCGATGATACGCAATCAGGCTAGTTGTGTCAACTAACTTAAAGCTTTACGTTGAGGCAAAATCTGATCACCCATAATTGTCATGACGCCTCCGACAATCAGAACTGTCCCAACTGCGATCTGCCAGGTTAATTGTTCGTTCAAGGTGAACATTCCCAGCGCTACGGCTATCACCGGAGTCACTAATGAAATCATCCCGGCTTTCGTTACATCCCAATGCCTGAGCAACCAATAATAGAGCGTAAAGGCAGCGACCGAGCCGACGATGGCTAAATATAGCAAGGCCAGCAGGGCGTGACTTGACCACAGAAAATTTACCGGATTCCCTTCCCAGACAAACCCTACCAAAAACATCGGAATCGCTCCCATTGACATCTGCGCCGCCGAAGTCACTACCGGGTCTAAATGGACGCCTCTGGATTTAATCAGAATGTTTGAGCAGGAGACACAGAACGCACTTCCAAGCAATGCGACGCAGCCGACCAGCGCCATTCTATTATCCAACTCAAATTGATCGGAAAAAATCAGCGCTACGCCACCAATGCCAATCGCAACTCCCAAAATTTTTCGCAGCGTGATCTTCTCTTCAGGTAAGAACCAGGGCGCCATCAATAAGCCAAACGCTGGAATCATGGATTGAAGGACCGCAGCTAAGCCCGAAGAAATAAGAGTCTCACCCCAAAAAATTAAACTGTAATTAATACTAAATCCCAACATCGCCGACCAGAAAAGCGTATTCCAGTCACGGCGCGTTTGAGGCGGCTGCGCTTTCCGATACCAGGCAATCCCCCACAAGACAATCGCCGCGATGACAAAGCGCATCGCAGCAAAAGAAATCGGCGGTAAATCGCGGAGTCCAATTTTGATAAAGAGCCAGGTTGATCCCCAAATCAGACAAAGGATCAACCAGACGAGAAATTTTTTGTTCATTTACAAATTTGGAGAGATTTTCTTAGACAGGATTGACAAGATTTAATAAGCAGGATTTTCAGGATAGGCTGAAAGTGTGAATCAGTTTTTCTTGTTAATCCTGTTCCTGAAATCTTGTCAATCCTGTCTGGACTCACTCAGATACATTTTGCTGAGCAAATTGCTGCATAAATGTGACCAACGCCGAAACGCCTTCAGCCAGAAATGCGTTGTAAATCGAAGCCCGCAATCCTCCGACTGAACGATGCCCTTTCAATCCGTCCAGCCCTGCCGCCGTCGCTTCTTTCGCAAATTTTTTCTCAAGCTCTTCGCTTGGCAAACGGAATGTCACATTCATGAGGCTGCGACTCGCGGGTTCAGCGTGTCCGCGATAATATCCATTTGAAGCGTCAATCGCATCATAAAGAATTTTCGCTTTAGCTTTATTCACTTCATAAATTTTTTCCAGCCCGCCAACTTCATTCAGAAGCCATTTGAAAACCAATCCGCAAATGTAAATCGAAAAACATGGCGGCGTATTCAGCATGGATTCTTTTTCCGCTACATTTTTATAATTCAACGTTGACGGCAAGCTTTTCTGTGAACGCTCCAACAAATCTTCGCGGATGATGACAATCGTCGCTCCGGCTGGCCCTGCATTCTTTTGCGCCCCGGCATAAATCAGCGCGTAGCGGCTCACGTCTACCGGACGGCTCAGGAAATCTGAGGACATGTCGCACACCAGCGGCACGTTCCCAGCTTCTGGAATTTCGTTGTACTCAACGCCAAAAATTGTTTCATTAGAAGTGTAGTGAAGGTACGCCGCATTCGGATCAAGGCTCAATTCATCCTGCCGCGTGACGCGCGAAAAATTCCCTTCCGCAGTGCTGGCAACTTCACGAACAGTACCAAATTTCTTCGCTTCCTTGATCGCACCTTCGCCCCAGCTTCCAGTCACAATATAGTCCGCGCTCTGCCCCTGACCAAGCAGGTTCATCGGAACCATCGAAAACTGAAGCGTCGCTCCACCCTGTAAAAACAGGACTTTGTAATTGGAAGGAATATTGAGCAGCGTCCGCAAATCAGCTTCCGCTTGATGAAGAATTTCTTCAAACACTGAGGAGCGATGACTGACTTCGAGGACGGACATCCCGACGCCCGGAAGTGAAAGCAGGTTTTGCTGGGCTTCCTGCAAAACAGAAATTGGCAGAACGGCAGGCCCTGCGCTGAAATTGAAAAGTCTTGATGTCATAAATTGGCTCCTGATAAAACAGAGTTAACTTACCTTAATGAGAAATTGAATGCAAAAGATGCGTTACGTGTTTTTCCTGTTCCCAATCCCATAAATAAACAAGAGAGTAAGAATCTTGTTTTAATTTTCATTTTTTGAAATTAGTCGGCGGCAATTGAAGCTTTTTCGGCAAATCAGTGAACTTCCCTGTTGTGCTGTAGTAACGTGTTTTTTGATCGGATGAATGAAACGCTGCGTACATCGAACGATCTTTCAACTTAACCACCAAAAGTATTTCTGGATCACATCCGACACTTGCTTTACTACCACAAACAAAAATCTGAAGGAATCCGTCAGCAGTTCCAATCGGTGCTTCTTTTGTATGGGACGAAGCGAGAAACAGTAAATCTCTTTTGCTTATTAGGCGCTTGATTGCACCCGATATTTCAGGTTCCTTGAAGAAATTTCCAAAGCTCTTGTCGTATGTCGGCTGCTTGCCCACCCATTTCAATAATTTATCTTTCTGGTCTTGTGCAGTGATGGGCGAAAAAACTCCAAGCCATGCCAATACCACTCCCGTTAAAATTAGTGATTTCATTTTTCAAATCAATTGCTCAATCGGCGTATGCTCCAACCCCTGCGATTCAGCCACCGCGCCACTCGTCAAAATTCCATTGTAAGTATTCACGCCATTTTGCAAATGGACATCATTCGCAATCGCCGCCTTGAAGCCTTTATTCGCAAGCTTCAGCGCATACGGCAATGTTGCATTCGTCAACGCAAACGTTGAAGTGCGCGGCACGGCTCCCGGCATATTCGTCACACAGTAATGCAGCACATCGTCCACGTAATACGTTGGATCGCTGTGCGTTGTCGGTCGCGTAGTTTCGATGCAGCCGCCCTGATCTACGGCTACGTCAACGATGACAGCGCCTTTGTGCATCGTACTCAGCATTTCTCGCGTCACTACTTTCGGAGCCGAGGCGCCGGGGATTAAAATCCCGCCAATCACTAAATCGGCATTGGCGATGGCTTCCTGAACGGTGTAGGGGTTTGAAGCAAGGGTACGAATCTTGGCTCCAAAAATATCATCAAGGTAGCGCAGGCGATCAAGATTTCGATCCAACACATGCACGTTTGCACCAAGTCCTACCGCCATTTTAAGCGCATTGACGCCAACGACTCCGCCACCAATAATAACGGTTTTCGCAGGCAGCACGCCGGGTACGCCGCCCATCAAGACGCCACGTCCGCCTTCGGATTTTTGCAGATAATGTGCGCCGATTTGCACTGACATTCTGCCTGCCACTTCCGACATCGGCGTCAGCAGCGGCAAATGACCTTCTGGATTGGTAATCGTTTCGTAAGCCACGCCAACAACTTTTCGATCAAGCATGACCTGCGTCAGATGCGGATCGGGCGCAAGATGCAAATAGGTAAATAAAATCTGCCCTTCACGCATTCGTTCGTATTCGGGACCAACTGGTTCTTTTACCTTAACGATCATTTCGGCGCGTTGCCAGACTTCATCAGCGGAGACTACGATTTGTCCCATCGCTCCAACGTACTGGTCATCAGGAATTCCACTTCCCTCTCCTGCGCCTTTTTCCACCAGAATTGTATGTCCGGCATCGTGCAGGGTTTTGACTCCGGCGGGGGTTAATCCGACGCGTGATTCTTTATCTTTAATTTCCTTTGGCAGCCCGATAATCATGGTGTAGTCCTCAGTAAATAATTAATTCCTAAATGCTTAAAAAATGTATTCTATACTTTTTTCTAAAATCTTTTGTGCAGATTATTGCAGCCAATTAACCTTTGATAAATTAACTGATTTAGTGGGGTTGGAGGTCGAAAAAAGAATCGGCACAAAGCACTACCGTTCGACGCCCTTTCCACAATGTCGAATAACGACCTGCATCAATTGCGGACAACCCTGACCGGGGCTTCCTGCTGCAACACATTTTTTGATGGCCCATTCAGACGTTTTCAGTATCTCAGATTGAGCCGGGACTCCATCGCAAAATCCTGGCGTTGGTTTTCCGGTCTTCAGACAGGCAGTCAAAAAGAAAGTCGCGGACATCGTATTAGTAATAGAGCTATCCGCGCTAACCCGCTTGATGGATTCAGTTAAACAAGCATTCTGATCCACGGATCTCCCATACACTGCGCCTTCCTCAATCACCTTTTTGGAATCGTTTTTTACCTGTTCCAACATCTGCCTGCCACTGGTACTGAACCAATAGAATCCAGCTCCGGCAATGCCTGTGCAAAGCAACAGGACACAGCCCAGAATTATCAAAACTACCTTCATGTTTTTTGACATAATTTTTCTCAGTCTTGACCTTGCATCAAATCACCAGTTCCCAATATCCGACATCTATCCATTGATTAAATTTCCAACCGACCTCTTTAAAATGTGCAACTTTTTCAAAGCCAAATTTTTCGTGCAATGCGACACTGGCTTCATTGGGAAGCGCGATTCCTCCGATCAGACTGTGGACAGATCGGGGGCGAAGATCAGCAATGAGATGTTCGTAAAGTTGAGACCCAAAACCTTTACCAGATGCCGTTGAAGCAAGATAGACAGTCGTTTCCACTGAATAACGATAGGCACATCGTGACTTCCAACGGCTGGCATACGCGTACCCGACAACCTGCCCTTCACTCTCAATCACAATCCACGGAAGAATCGCCGTCGTTTCTTTAATTTGCTCCATCATTTCTTCCGTCGAGACAATTTCCTCTTCAAACGTAATGATGGTATTGCTCACATAATGATTGTAAATGTGGCAAATAGCTTCAGCATCTGCTTCAGTTACAGCGCGAATCATTTTGGAAGTTCCTTTCTATAATCTATTTTTCAAAATCATCAATCTGCGCCTTCTGTAATTTTCCGCTGTAGTCCACATAAATTGACTTCCATTCACTGAAAATATCCAGTGAAGAAACCATTGCGCCTTCACGATGACCGTTGCCTGTCGCCTTCGTACCGCCAAATGGCAAATGAACTTCGGCGCCAATCGTCGCGGAATTCACGTAGAAAATCCCAGTATTCATGCACTCCATCGCGTGGAAAGCGCGGTTCACGTCGGCGGTAAAAATCGAAGACGACAAGCCGTACTTCACTCCGTTACCAATTTCAATCGCATCATCCAAATCGTTGCAGGGAATGATGCTCACAACCGGGCCAAAAATTTCTTCCTGTGCGATTCTGTGGTTCGGTTTTACATCGGTGAAAATTGTCGGCTCGATAAAAAATCCGTGCTTTAAATTTCCACTGCTCAAGCGATTTCCGCCCAGATGAAGCTTCGCTTCCTGCTTCCCGATTTCGATGTAACTTAAAATTTTATTGACGGCATTTTCATTGATGACCGGGCCGACTTCGTTCTTTTCATTCAGTCCATTTCCAATCGTCAAAGCCTTCGCTCGCGCCGTTAATTTTTCGACAAATTTTTTGTAGACTTTTTTATGAACGACCACCCGCGATGAAGCCGTGCAGCGTTGTCCAGAAGTCCCGAATGCGCCCCAGATTGTGCCTTCTGCCGCGAGGTCAAGGTCAGCATCTTCCATCACCATAATCACATTTTTGCCGCCCATTTCCAGCGAGCAAATTTTCCCCGTCCGCGCCGCATTTTCCGCGACTGTCGTCCCCGTCGCAGTCGAACCTGTGAACGAGACTAACCGCACATCGTCGTGAATGCTGAGCGGAGCGCCTGCTTCAACTCCCGTTCCCATCACGATATTGACGACGCCTTTTGGCAATCCTGCTGTTTCTAAAACTTTGACTAAATTGATCGTCGAAAGCGGTGTGTCTTCGGCGGGCTTAATCACCAACGTATTGCCGCAAATTAACGCTGGAATCATCTTCCACGAAGGAATCGCCATCGGAAAATTCCACGGCGTAATCAACGAACAAACTCCAATCGGCTGCCTCACGCACATCGCAAATTTGTGCGGCATCTCCGACGGCGTAGTATAACCGTGCAAGCGCCTTCCCTCGCCCGCCGTATAAAAAATCATGTCAATGGCTTCCTGCACATCGCCACGCGCTTCTTTAATTACCTTGCCCATTTCGCGGGTCATCTGCTGCGCGGATTCCTCTTTGCGCTGCATCAGGATTTCTCCGGCGCGGTATAAGATTTCGGCTCGCTTGGGTGCAGGCACGGCTTTCCATTTCGGCAAAGCTTCACGCGCCGCATCTACGGCGGCGTTAACGTCTTCGATACCGGAAGCTGGGAATAATCCCACGCTGTCTCGCGTATCCGCCGGATTCAAATTTTCGAGGTAATTGTTAGTGGATGGCTTGACCCATTGTCCGCCAATAAAATTCTTGTAGCGTTGCTGTTTTACTGCTGCTTTTGCCATGACAAATATGTCTCAAGGGGAGCTTGATGATTGGTAGCTTTTTGCGGAGGAGGAGGCTGATGACATTGCGTACAACTAATTCTGGCGTCGTGCCATTTCAGGGGATGTTTGCGAGCCGCTTCCAGCGCAGACATTTTTTCAGGAGTATGACAGGTCAGACATTGATCGCGTGTCACGACGCCCTGATGCGCCACAGTCGCGGGCAATTTCGGTGCACGACTATTCGCCCGCGAAAGCAGATATAATCCGCCTACGACGCCGACGACAATTAAAATAAATACCCAGTCACGAGATTTCATAATTTATGTTGGGCTTTGTGCTTTGGCTTTTGGTCTTTGGATTCATCACCAAATACGCAGTTATTATTGCTGTATATTTCCAGCGACAAACCAAAGACCCAAGCCCCAAAATCAAAGACCTGAATTTTATTGCGCCCCAGTTGCGAGCCGAAAAAGCTGCGTCAACAAATCTTCATCCGATTCGCGGCGCTCAATCGTCAGACCGACAACTTTGCTGCCATCCCGACGCGAAGTCAAACGGCACATTTTCTTGCGCTGCCGTAACACATAATGCTTATTCCCAATATTGACCTGCGCAGTCGAAGGCGGCTGAAATCCCCATCGGAGGTTTCCCTTGGTCGTCGAATTTAATAAATTAATGAGGATGTCATCTTCCTCTTCGGGCGTTAGTGCTTTCGTAATCAAACCAATCTCCTGAATGAATAGTGTTCGTGTATAAACACTATAATATACACACAGCGGACGATGACAAATATTATGGGGAGTTTTTATTAGAAAAAGTGAGATTTATGCTTGTAAATGCCTGAATGTATTCAATTATTCATTAATAATCATAAGCGCAGTTCTTCAATGTGTGCACTGAAGCCTTTTAGCAGAAACTTGTCGCAACGTAACTCGTAGGCGTGTAGTTTAATTCTACTTTCTTATTCGCGGACGCTTTTACTAGTACTCTTATTTTTCTTGTCGTCCCATCAGGTTTATCATTTGCTAGGGCGTAGAAGATTCGGTATTTAATCCGAGGGGAGTGTTTTTCTAGGTAAGGAATTGCCCGACATACAGTGACATCTTGTTCGATTCCATTTTCGTAAACAATAAAATCCTTATTCTGTAGTCCGTATATATCATTGCCTTTTCTATCGGTAACTATAATTTCCACTCGAATCTCATATGAGATTGACATCATCTTTCCATCTGAGTCACTAACTTTTTGAATTGGGATTTTTTGAGTTTGGGCGAATATCAGATTAATGAATGTAAAAAGAATGAAAACCAAAATGGATTGGTGAATTTTCTTGCGGGTGCTTTTACACATACAATCAGTCCTGATCATAACTCCTTACTAATGACCGTCAGTGAAGCAAAATAATACTTCTACCCAAACACCTTCAAAATCGGATCGCCGCCAAAATTCGTCAATCGTTGATCGCGTCCGCCGTAATAATACGTCAGCCTGCGATGATCCATTCCCATTGCGTGCAAAATCGTCGCGTGCAGATCATGCACTGAATACGGGTCTACGGCGGCTTTTAATCCGAATTCGTCAGTCTCGCCGATGGATTGTCCGCCTTTGACGCCGCCGCCTGCCATCCACATCGTAAAGCCGTAGTGATTGTGGTCGCGTCCAATTCCTGATTGAGACATTGGCATGCGTCCGAATTCTCCGCCCCACACAATCAGCGTGTCTTCGAGCAAGCCGCGCGCTTTCAAGTCCTTAATCAATCCCGCCATCGGCTTATCGGTTTCCTTGCAATGCAAACGATGGTTTTCATCGAGTCCGTAATGTGCGTCCCACGATTCCTGTTGATGTCCGCCGCCGTGATAGAGCTGAATGAAACGGACTCCGCGCTCGACTAAGCGCCGCGCTGTCAGGCATTGCTTGCCGAAATAATCCGTATGCTTTTCGCCGATGCCGTACAGTTTTTTCGTGGCGTCAGTTTCCTTACCAAGGTCTACGGCTTCGGGCGCGTGGGTCTGCATTTGAAATGCCAATTCGTATGAAGCGATGCGCGCATCCAGATCACTGTTGCCTTTGTGATTCGCCAGATGCTCCTGATTTAATTTTTGGACAAAATCAATTTCCTGCCGTTGCAAATGCGGATCAACCCATTTCGGCGGATTCAAATCTACAATCGGGACGTTCCCTGCACGAAACGAAGTCCCCTGAAACGCCGCAGGCATAAATCCTGACGACCAGTTCGGAGCGCCGCCAATCGGGCCTCCGCGCCAATCGTACATCACAATGTAGCCAGGTAAATTCTGATTCTGCGTTCCCAGTCCGTATGTCAGCCACGAACCCAGCGAAGGATTTCCCGGACGCATGTTGCCCATATTCATCTGGAAAATCGCAGGTGAATGATTATTGCTGGTCGTGTACAAAGATTTAATAAACGTCAGGTCATCCGCGCACGAACCGAGGTTGGTGTAAAGCTCTGAAATGTCCTGACCGCTCTGCCCGTACTTTTTGAAGCTGTACGGTGAAGCCATCAAATTGCCATTTTTATTGAATAATTCCAGCTTTTCATTCGTCGGCAACGGCTTGCCATGCATTTTGGTCAGCAACGGCTTCGGATCAAACAGATCAACCTGAGATGGCCCACCGTACATAAACAGGAAAATTACGGACTTGGCTTTCGCCGGAAAATGCGAAGGCTTGGGAGACAGCGGACTCGCATTTTTCGCGCTTGGTTCAGCCGCCAGTAAACCATCTTTATCAAGCATCGAAGCGAGCGCCAAACCAGAAAATCCGGCTCCGGCTTTCATCAATAATTCGCGGCGCGACATTGGCTCTGGTTGAATGATCGGAAGTGATTTGTTTTTCATAAAGTTTACTATTGGCTGTTAGTTTTGTGGTCAAGCTTCTTAATTTGCAATGATGGTGTTTTGGTCTTGCGTCAGCAGCCATTTACCCTTTTGTTTGACGATAACATAAGTTTTGATATGCCGCTCATTCACATGCTGCTTGCCGTTCGGAGTCGTATAGGTATCTATTTTGTGAACCGCATCAGCGATGGCAACTGTGTTAGTAATAAACCGAATCGCAATGCTTTCCATTTTCATTGTTACTCCCTTTAAAAATGTCTGATGCACTGCCCGCACTTCTTTTAAGACATTCTCACGGCCTACGGTAATTCCGCCAGAGGGATTCAGGTGTTCCCAGTCCTTTGTCGTATACGAATTGACATTTTTAAAGCTTCCTTCATTGAAGTCATCTTGAAAGTCAGTAACAACTTTTCTTACTAAAATTTTATCTTTTGACAACTGCGATGTCTGCCCAAAACTAACTGAGGTTATAAACATTGTTGCGATTAAAAAGTAGAATGTCTTCATATTGAATATTGCTCTTTCATTTTAATGGCTTGAGCAATCCAAGCTGCAATAAACTTTCTGCGGAGGCGATGATCGCATCTTCCCTTGAGCGCGGCGACCAGCTCAGCACCCGCCTCGCCTTCTCATTGGTTGCATTTTTGACTTTCCCTAGTTCGGTAGTGAGTGCTGCGACCGTTGGTACGAAGCGCCCAATGAACCGCACCAACCAATCGGGCAGCACTCTCGTCGGGACACGGCTTGCCGCGTCACCCATTCGTGTTTTCAGCAGATGCGCGATTTCCTGAAGCGTCATAAAGTCGCCGGAAACGGCCAGAAATCTTTCGCCTTTCGCCGTAGGATTCGTCATCGCGAGCAGATGCAAATCCGCTACGTCACGTACATCAACTATGCCCCATGAGAGACGCGGAAGCCCTGGCATAGCGCCATCCATCAATTTCTTAATCACCAATGGCGAAGAATAATCCGTTCCAAGTACCGGCCCAAAAACGCCCGTCGGATTCACCACCGAGAGTTCTAACGCGCCACCTTCACTGGCCATAAAATCCCATGCGGCACGTTCTGCGATGGCCTTTGATTTCACATACGCGCTTAAATTACCGCTGTTCGGATCAGTCCAGTCTACTTCGGAAAAAGGACGATTTGGAGGCTGACCATAACCAATCGCCGCGAATGATGAAGTCAGCACGACACGCTTGACGCCTGCGTCCCGGGCCGCTCGCAGCACACGCAACGCGCCTTCGCGGGCTGGGATGATGAGATCGTCTTCGTGTTTTGGCGCATTCATTGGCATCGGCGAAGCGACGTGCAGCACATAATCACAGCCAGTGATAGCTTCTGCCCAGCCTGCATCGGACATCAAATCAGCGGCGAAGAATGACAGAGCATTACCTGATTCAATGCCACCGACTTTGAGCATTGCCCGCACTTCGGCTTCTCGTGAAAGTGAACGCACCGTCGTCCGCACACGATAGCCCGCTGCGAGAAGCTTTAGAATGCAATGTGCGCCAATAAAGCCCGACCCGCCTGTAACAAGTACTAATTCTTGATTTGTAGTTGCATTACCCATTGATTAATTTTTCATGAAATAAAAAATCGTAAAACAGACTGTCAGTCTGTTTGGACAGGCTAACAGCCTGTCTTACGTCTCAGGTTGGATGCAAATAATTCTGATGATCATCAATCCACATATAGAAATTCGTTCAGGTTAATCACTGCGTGACAGAAATCGCGCAGCGCTGAACTCCCAGAATTTTCGGCTTTATTTTTTTCGTAGCCTTCGGTTTGCGACTTAATAAAACTAATCGCCCATTCCAATTCTTTCGGACTCGGCTTGCGGTTCAGCACAATTTGAAAGGTACGATTGATTTGTTTCGCGCTGTCCGTTCCAGCTTCTGCCGTGACACGTTCGGCTAAAAATTTCGACTGCTCCAACACAAATTCATTGTTCATCAAAGCAAGCGCCTGCGGAGACACTGTCGAGGTCGAACGATTCGGCGCAGAGACTACTGTCACCGGACAATCGAAGACTTCGATCAATGGTAGCGGGACTGAGCGCTTGACGAAGATGTAAATGCTGCGGCGATTCGTGTCGTCATCGTCCTTCGCATCCAAAGGCCAGCGTGGACGCGAGCCTGTATTGATAATGTCGGGATCAATCCTTGGATAAATTCCCGGCCCGAACATTTTCGGATTTAATTTATTACTCACCGACAAAATTGAATCACGAATAATTTCGGCTTCAAGGCGATGCGGATTCATGCGCCACAACAAACGATTCTCAGAATCTTTTGTGAGCGCCGCTTCATTGCCCTGACTGGATTGCTGGTAAGTATTGGAAGTCAGAATTAATTTGTGCATCTGCTTCCAACTCCAACTACGATTGATAAATTCCGTCGCCAGCCAATCCAGTAATTCAGGATGCGAAGGATGGTCTCCGGTCGCGCCAAAATCACTCATCGTTTTGACGATGCCAGAACCAAAATGATATTTCCAGATACGATTCACGGCGACGCGTGCAGTCAATGGATTTTCAGGACTCGCAATCATTTCCGCTAATTGCTGGCGAGGGCTGACGGGTTGTAAATCTTTGCCATCGCTGAGCACGGTGGGGACTCCAGGATGCACTTCTTCGCCTTTCGTGCGCCAGTTTCCGCGCAGGTAAAGGAAAGTTTTGTCGGGGTCTTTTTTGTCGGTCAGTCCCATCGCTGAAGCATACGGAGCCGGACGCTTTTTATTTACATCGTCAATATCTTTCAATAATTTTTTGCGCAAGCTGTGTTGTTCAGGCGTAACTTTTTCTTCAATATCTTCGGCTTGAATATTCACATCTTTGCGCAAACGCTTTTCAGTTTCAGCGCGGAATTGTTCTTTTGTAAGTTCGCCGAAGCCGCTGGTTTTTTCAGCCAACGCGACATGAAAATCAATTTTTTCATTGATTAATTGTTCACGAATTGGTTTTTCAAGCTCTGACAATTTCGCTTTGTAAGGCTTCACCTCTTCATCAATCACTTTGTTCGCGGCTTTAAATTCCGTGATTTCTGCTTCGGTCGCTAAAGGCTTTTCCGT
>JAYVRW010000194.1:0-5174 GCA_043775925.1 Blastocatellia bacterium | reverse complement strand
GCCCTCCTTAACAGTCGGGCTTCTGCCTTAGTGTCAATTTTTTTCGACTTTTTCAATACTGAACTTCTCTAAGCCTACATAACAAGCGTTGAGAATCCCCCTTTCAATTCGCTCCCGAAAATTGTGGTAGTGCGTGAGTTCTACTGTTCAGGAAAAGTGTATTAAAAAACGAAAGGCAGGAATAGAAATATGAAAAAAACATTCACCATTTTGGCAACTCTCGGAATTATCGTTGGATTAACAGTCACAGCTTTGGCGGATCATAAAAACAGAGTTCCAGTCACCCGCAAACGTCAGGCTGAACAACATCAACGGATTCATCAAGGCGTTCGTTCCGGTGAAGTAACCAAAGGCGAAAGAGCTAAGCTTGGAAAAAAGCAACACGAAATCAACCAGGATATTCGTGAAGCAAAATCCGACGGCGTAGTCACAGGCGCAGAACGCAAAGATATTCATCAAGACCAGAATCAGGCAAGCCGTCACATTTATCGCGCTAAGCACAACCGACGTGATCGAAACTAGAAATTAAATAATGAAATCTGTGGCGCGGGTTCTTTACCCGCGCTGAATTTATTTATGAACAGTTACGCGGGTAAAGAACCCGCGCCACACAAAGGTTGACCGGATTCTAATCCGGTCAACCTTTTGCTTTTGGGATTGATTGCGCTAAGCTGAAGAGGCGCATGAATACAACGTACATCCCTATTTTATTGATTGTCGCTGGAGGGTTGATTTATCAACTTTCACAAAAAGCGATTCGCCATGAAGTCAATGTTTACTTCGCCATTTGTGCGGCGTATCTGGCAGGAATTGTGCTTTGTCTCATCACACAATATTTCTATCCGGCAGATGAACCGTTCTGGCAATCCGCCAAAAAAATAAATTGGGCGGTGATTGGTGTCGGACTGGGAGCGGCGTTGGTCGAGGTTGGATTTCTGCTTGCTTATCGCGTCGGATGGACAATCAGCCTGACTTCGATGTTAGTAAATATGCTCATCAGCGTGGCGCTTGTGCCAATTGGGATTTTCTTCTTTCGTGATAAAATTTCCGGTTGGAATGCATTAGGAATTGCGTTTTATTTTGCCGGACTAATTTTAATTTCCAGGAAGTAACTACTATGCCTTCAGGACGCACCCACGACCTCATCACTTTTGCGCTGGCTCCTCCAACTTTCATCGGTGCCCAATATTACTTTGGCAGTGACCTGCTGACCTCTGGGATTGCTACGGTGGCGATGCTCTTTTCCGGGTTAATGTTTGGCCCGGATTTAGACCTCGACAGCAAACCTTATCGCCGCTGGGGGCCTTTGCGATTTATCTGGAAGCCTTATCAAATGGCGTTGTCACATCGTTCGCGTTTGTCGCACGGGTTGGTGCTGGGAACAATCCTACGGGTTCTTTACTTTGTGGCAGTGATGGCATTATTGACAGCCACTGGGTTATACCTGCGGCAGCGGTATTTATACGAAGCACAGACCACCTGGAGCGCGGAATTCGAGCGGGTCAGCCTCGACCTCGGCAATTTCTGGCACACGACAGAAAAGCAATATTTCTGGTCAGCCTTCGCCGGATTATGGATTGGAGCAGCAGCGCATACGATTGCTGACTTTGTTTTTTCGATGCTCAAGAAAGCCTGGAAAATGGTGTAAGGTTAGTGGTTGAATTTTGATGATTGGTAGTTTATATTGAAAAAGTTGTTGGTTACTCTTTTTATTTCTCAGGAATAATTTCCGAATAGGCTTATGACATTTTGTTGTTATGACAATTACGAATTCTGTTGCTGTTGTCGCTAACAGCCAGCGTGCGTCTTTGCTCGACCTTATCGGAAACACACCGCTCCTCAAACTCCAGAATCTACATCAGAATCCACGAGTGGCAGTTTTCGCTAAAGCCGAATGGGCAAATCCGGGTGGCTCTGTCAAAGACCGCGCTGCACTTAATATGATCCGGGCTGGCGAACGCAACGGTGCGCTCACGCCTGATAAAATTATTATTGACGCGACCAGCGGCAATACGGGCATCGCTTACGCCATGATCGGCGCGGCGCTGGGCTACAAGGTCAAATTGTGTTTGCCTAAGAATGCCAGCGAAGAACGCAAACGCACGCTGCTTGCCTTCGGCGCAGAATTGGTTTACACCGATCCACTCGCCGGAACTGATGGTGCGATTATTGCTGTCCGTGAAATTGTAGCGGCAAACCCTAACGCTTATTTTTATCCCGATCAATACAATAATCCGGCAAATTGGCAAGCGCATTACAATTCAACTGCGCCGGAAATTTTCGCCCAAACCGAAGGCAAAATTACGCACTTCGTGGCGGGCTTGGGAACAACAGGAACGTTTATTGGAACAGCGCGCCGCCTGCGCGAATTGAATCCAGACATCAAATTAATTTCGATGCAGCCGGATTCTCCGTTTCACGGTCTTGAGGGCATGAAGCATTTGGAAACTGCCATCGTACCCGGAATTTATGACGCTTCCCTCGCCGATGAAAATCTGGAAGTGGAGACAGAAGACGCGATTGCGATGGTCAAAACATTAGCGCGACGCGAAGGCTGGTTCGTCGGAATTTCCGCCGGAGCCAATATTGTTGCGGCTCTGCGCGTTGCCGAAACATTAGAAGAAGGCGTCGTCGTTACCATTCTGTGCGACAGCGCTAATAAATATTTGAGCGATAAATTCTGGGAAGAGGAATAGTTCGCAGTTTTCAGCTCACAGTTCGCAGCAAGAATACGGCGAACTGCTTTCACTGCGAACCGCGAACTTTCTTACTGCGAACTATGAGCGTTAAAGTTACACAACAACATCTCGACGAAATCCGCCAGCACGGAGAACGCACCTTTCCTGAAGAATGCGGCGGCTTATTGCTTGGTCTTTTAGAAGGCGAGACGCGCATTGTCAGAGAAACGTTACCGCTGGAAAATGTGCGCAAGGATTCGCGGCACAATCGCGTCGAAATTAGTCCGCTGGATTATGCCAAAGCCGAACGCGAAGCGACGAAAAAAGGCTTGGGCGTGTGGGGCTATTATCATTCGCATCCGAATCATCCGGCAATTCCTTCGGGCTTTGATTTGGATCACGCGCCATTCATCGAATGGTCGTATTTGATTGTTTCAGTGCAGGCTGGAAAAGCCGAAGAAATTCGGGCGTGGAATGTCCGCGAAAATCGCTCTCAATTTGATGAAGAAGAAATTTTTATCTCAGAGCAATAGTATGAGTATGAAATTTATGGACATCGAATCAGTCCGCGAATATTGCCTGACGTTTCCGCATGCCACTGAAGATGTCCAATGGGGCAATGACTTGTTGTTCCGAATTGGCGGTAAAATATTTGCCGGAATGGGGCTGGAAGCGAACGCGTCCGTCAAACTTTCGTTCAAATGTACATCAGAAGTTTTTGCAGAATTAACCGAACGCGCCGACATTATTCCGGCTCCGTATGTCGCACGCTATCATTGGGTCGCACTGGAAAAATTTGATGCGCTCAGCGCCAAAGAAATAAAAGAATTTATCAAAAATTCTTATGAGATGGTCTTGGCAAAATTGCCTAAGAAAGTACGCCAGAGTTTATAATATAACGGGACGGGCTGGCAGCCCATTCTACATTTAATAGGAGTAATTATCATGCCTACAATTTCAATTCCCACTGCGCTGCGACGTTACGCAGGAGAACAAGCCGCTGTCGAAGTGCAAGGCGCTACCATCAAGGAAGCGCTGGCAAGTATGACAGCGCAATTTCCTGATCTGCAAAAACATTTGTTTGATGCCAGCGAAAAGTTACGCAGTTTCGTCAACGTTTATGTCAACGACGAAGACATTCGTTATTTGCAACAGGACGAAACGCCCATCAAAGAAGGCGATGACATCAGCATCATTCCTTCAATTGCCGGTGGCAGTGAAATCGCAGCGCGGGCGGCAGATTCCCAACAACTTAGCAAAGAAGAAACGGCGCGATATTCGCGCCATTTAATTATGCCGGAAGTCGGATTAGAAGGTCAGCTCAAGCTCAAAGCTGCGAGCGTCTTGCTGATCGGCACAGGTGGGTTAGGCTCTCCACTTGGCTTATATTTGGCAGCGGCGGGGATTGGTCGCATCGGCCTCGTAGATTTCGATGTCGTAGATTATTCCAACCTGCAACGCCAAATTATTCACGGCACAAAAGACGTAGGTCGCCCGAAAATCCAATCGGCGAAAGATCGGATCAACGACATCAATCCTTACGTTCAAGTTGACACGTATGAAGTCGCGCTTCGTTCTGACAATGCGCTGGAAATTGCAAAAGATTACGACATCATCATTGATGGTACAGACAATTTTCAGACGCGCTATCTAGCGAATGACATCAGCGTACTGCTCGGCAAACCTAATGTTTACGGGTCAATTTTTCGCTTTGATGGACAGGCTTCCGTCTTTCATCCAAAAGCTGGTGGGCCTTGCTACCGTTGTTTGTATCCTGAACCGCCACCGCCAGGACTGGTTCCTTCGTGCGCGGAAGGTGGCGTTTTAGGAATCCTTCCAGGTATCATCGGGGTCATTCAGGCAACCGAAGCTGTAAAATTGATTTTAGGTATCGGCGAATCTTTAATGGGACGGCTGTTATTATTCGATGCTTTGACAATGAAATTTAAGGAATTGAAATTGCGGCGTAATCCCGAATGTCCGATTTGCGGAGACCATCCAACCATCAAAGAATTAATTGATTACGATCAATTCTGTGGAATTATGCCACCTGCTGAAGAGAAAACCAACACTATGAATAACTGGGAAATTACACCAACTGAGCTCAAAGCCCGCTTGGATCGTGGCGACAAAATTACAATTATTGATGTGCGCGAACTCAACGAATGGCAAATTAGTAATTTGGAAAATTGCGGCTCGAAGCTGATTCCATTGGGTGAAATTCCCGCGCGCGTCGGCGAAATTAATCCTGACGAAGAAATCGTAGTGCATTGCAAAATGGGCGGTCGCAGCGCCAAAGCCTACGGATTTTTGAAGGAGCAAGGCTTCCAGAATATCCTGAATCTAAAAGGTGGAATCCTCGCCTGGGTGGATGAAGTGGATCATTCGATGGCGAAGTATTAGGTTGTGTTGACATCTGATAGGTAAGTCGTTGCGATAAAGCCAGTTACCGGGAAACGTCATTTTCTTAAATCAAGCCCCAATCTCGCTGCAAAC
>JAYVRW010000193.1:0-5177 GCA_043775925.1 Blastocatellia bacterium | reverse complement strand
CCGCGAAATTTTTCGTCTTCACACCAAAACGATTTTTCAGTAATTCATACGCTGTGAGCATTTCGCCTTTGAAATACGCGGGGATGAACAACAGGCTGATGATGACGCGCGCAATGATGTAGCCGAACACGACTTGCAAATACATCAAGTTTCCCCCCTGTTCGGGTCGCGCATAATTGGCGTAAGCAATGGCAGGAACTCCGACAAGTGTCAGCGTACTGGTTTCCGTAGCGACGATGGAAAGACTGATAACTACCCAGTTAATATTTTTTGCACCGACGAAATAATCTTTGACGGTTTTTTGCGAACGGCGAAACAGTGTTCCGAAAACCGTAATGCCGATGAGGTAGACAAATAATACGGCGTAATCAATTGCTGAAAATCCCATGTGTGTTTCCTTTTAGAATATTAAAATTAGCCGCGAATTGCGCGAATTAGTACGAAGAATTTTTTGACAGGATTGACAAGATTAAAAGCAGGATTTACACAATATAATCTTGGCAATCATGAAAAAATTCTGTTAACCCTGTCTGATCGAATTCGTGAAAATTCGCGTAATTCACGGCTAAAAAATCCTACTTATCCGAAGGTTGATAACCATTGCGATAAAACGTTGAGATTTTACCAATTTGTTTTGGCACTTTCACATTAATGCGCAATTTATGGCGGCGATTCGCGCCGCTGTCATCCGTTGGATAAAAACCAACCACGTATTGATTGCGCAACATCAGCGCGATGCGTGCGTAGATGTCTGCGACCTCGCCGTATTCCATTGGGAAAAAAGTCAGACCGCCGGAGGTTTCCGTGATACTAGGCAACGCTCCGCCCTGTCCCAAACCAATCGCATACAATTGTGCATCCGTTTCGCGCAACGAATTGCGTAATTCCTTAAAAGAATAACGGCTGCTGTTTTCTTCGCCGTCCGAAATGACGAGCAAAGCTTTCTTTTCGTGTCGTCCTTGTTTGACTTTTTCAAGCGCCATATAAATTCCATCAAATAACGCCGTACCGCCTTTGGGCTTAATAAAGACGGCCTTGTTAACAATATTTTCCGGCACTGAAGTAAAATCCTGAATCAGCTTTGATCGGTTACTGAACGAAATCACAAAATATTCATCGTCAGGATGCGAATACTCAAACAACCCTTTCAGCGCGTGAAACGACTGCCGCGAAAGCGGATTCATCGAACCGGAAACATCGTACACGATGCCCAGTGTGAGCGGCGAATCCTGCGTAGAGAAAAGCGCTATTTCTTGCTTCACGCCGTCATCGTAAACTTCAAAATCTTTTTTCGATAGACCCGTCACAAAGCGGCGATTCTGATCACTGACTGTGACCGTCACGCTAACCATATTGGTTTTGATGATGAGTTGGTCAGATTTCTTTTCGGACAGTGAATCGGCTTCTTTGGTTTTTTCTTTGGTAGGCAATTGGGTTTGAGAAGAAATAGTCAGGCTGCAAACAAACATTATAACAACCAGAGCGATGAACAACGTTCGCTTCATAATGCCTCACTATTTGGGGAAAAATAAGCTCATTCCTTTCGGTGAAATGAAATCATTCTCCCGATATTTCCTGTGGCAATCAATGCATTTCACGGTAGGCGTAGAATCTCTCTTATTTCGAGACGAAAAAGTTAACTGTTTTAGCTCTTGCCAGGCGACGACATCATACAATTTGTAATCCCATGAATCTTCCCTGTTATTAGCTTTGATCTTTTTCATGACCGTGATGATTTTTACACTATCTTCGGTTTGTTTTTCCTGTTTCTCTTTGACGATAATCGAACCGACTGGAAATTCTTTCTTTTCTTTAAATGTACTCAAACCTTTTTGCGCAATGTCGTTGAGATAATAAACAACTCCAGGCGCGTAATGCGGAGAATCATTAATCACTATTATGTCCATTCGTCTGCAAAGCTTACTTGCGGTCTCATCCATCACAATCGGCTTGAAATTTAGCCGATTCATTGTGCGATAGGATTTTACATCCTCCACACGCAATTTGCGCTTGAGTGATTTCTGCAATGAGTTGTCTACTTGCTTTTCCTGACCGAAGGAAACAGACAAAAGAATTGCACAGATGGCAAATACTGAAATCAACTTGTACAAGTTGGCTATTTTCATTTTGAGAAACCGACAGCGTACGCCGTTATTTGATGCAAGCGTCTATGATGCTCAAGGTATCCGCTAAAAGTTGCGGCGTAGCTTTCTCAACAAATTTCACTTTTCTGGCGCTGTAATCTAACGACTTAACTTGTTCCACCATCACAAAACCTGTGAGAGTTGAGGTAGAAGGAATCGGCAAGTGAAACGGGATGTTTCGATTCGTATTCGTGATAGGACAAACGATCACCAGTCCCGTATGTTTATTGAACAAATAATTACTAATCACCAGCCCGGGTCGTCGCCCTTGCTGTTCGTGCCCCGACTGAGGATCAAATGATAGCGTGACAAAATCGCCTTTTTGCGGCACATATCGGGGAGGCATTTACCACGTCTCCTTACCAACTGACCTGCCAAACGATTCTTCTTTCACTTTGTAGTTAGCAGGCATCCTGGTCACCATCTCCGCGAGATCAAATTTTGGTTTCGCTACTTTTTTGATCGTAATCTGTTCTTTACCAACAATCACTTCAACATCGTCACCAACTGTCAGGCGAGCATTATCCAGTATATGTTTCGCCAGCCTAAGCCCTTGACTGTTCCCCCATTTTTGAACTTTTGTAAGCATTTTTATATTCCTAATCTGTAAGCATAATGTATATCCTATGTGTATACATTTATACTTGGATTGTCAAGGAGCAAAATATCGAACTAACCTTCACTTTATCCACTGCTGATCTGTGATGAAGCGCGATTGTCAGCGATATTTTGGAGTACCTCAATGTTGACTATGCGCTTGAATGTACCTATAAACCCTCGAATTTTTCAGTGTGTTTTTGATGATTCGTTTGATGACTGCTTTATCTTTGGCTTGATAAGAACGTTCGAAAAATGCCCAACCTTCTTTTTCTTGTCCGGCGTAAACATAAGAAAGCAACACATCAACTCTGCCCCCCAAATATCCGTAGCCTTCGTTAGCGGGTAAAGATTTTATTTCTTCGTCGAGACCTTTGAGTGAATATTTTTTGAACTTGTGATTTGCAGGAACGTATCTACCTGCTTGTTTATCATAAGCAAAAATGACATGGACAACTGGTGTCTCAGACATTGAAATATCACTGAATGTGTAATACCAAAAATCGCCAGTGGAAATTTCATAAACGCCATCCTTATCAAAATCAATAAAACCAAGGTCTGCGCCTTCTCGTCCAACACCCCATTTTACTGTACTAAAAATTTCTCGATACTTCGGTGATAATTCTGCAATCCATTGTTCACCGCCACGAAATTCTGTAGCAGAAACAATCAACTGTTTTCGTCCGTTATCAAGAAAGGAAAACAATCCGAAATCAATTCCACTATGAGGATCAATCATGCCGGGAAACGTTGCGACTGTTTTGTTACCCTTTTTTAGGACAACATTTCTCTTTTCCTTAAAAATCTCGTATCCGCCATAGGATTGTCGGTCATCTTTTGTCACAAAATCATCAGCGGATTTTTCGTCATTTCCTTTTTGTATTTCTTCTTGCTTTTCACCGATCGGTGTTGGCGAAGAAGATGCTAAAGGGGGCGGGCTTATTATTTTCTGCGTAAAGACTTCAGGTTTCTTATTACACGATAAAAATAGAATTAATAAAACTGCCAATAAAAATTGTTTCATTTCAGATTCCTTTTTCACCAATCTTTTGAATTTGATCCGATTCGAAGAAACTCACGCCTTGATTTTTTTCCTTCGCAATTTCAATCATCGCCGCCGCCACCATACGCGCTTCGATGGGGCGATATTTTCTTAATCCTCCGAATAAGAAAAACGATAACGCTTTCGCTACTGGTTCGGCAAGGCGTTCGGCTAAACGGAACTCTGCCCGTTCGCCGAGCAATAATGACGGGCGGAAAATGCTCACACTCTGAAAATTTAGCGCGGAGATGGCGGCTTCGATTTCACCTTTGACGCGGCTGTAAAAGACGGAAGATTTCGCGTCGGCTCCGAGTGAAGAGACCAGCAAAAATTGTGTAGCTCCGTTGCTCGCGACAAGCTGCGCGGCTTCGTGCGCGTAGGTGAAATCTACTTTACGAAACGCCTCCTGCGAACCCGCTTTTTTGATCGTCGTGCCGAGGCAACAATACACGTCATCAGCCTTCAAAAAATGTGCGAAGTCGTGCAAACGATCAAAATCTACGCTGTGCTGCGTGAGTTTGGGATGCGTGATTGATAATGGTTTGCGAACGAGTGCGATAACCTGATCGTAGGCTTCGTCGCGCAAAAGTAAATCAAGACAATGTCCACCGATAAGACCACTGGCTCCGAGTAATAAGGCTGTTCGCATAAGATAAAATCCTCTCTGGGAACGCACGCAGCTTGCGTGCTGCGCGGCAAGCGTAGCAATGCCGCTGAGGCTTACACAAGAGATAAGTTTCGCCGTAAAGAGTTTCCTCCGTGAGTAGAACAGCGGCGTTTCACGCGCTGTTCGCAGGCGAGCCGCCTGCGCTCCCGGGAGGTGCGCTCCCAGAGAAATCAATGTAAGCTAAGCAAGATTTATTATGAACAAACTGACTTCACTTACAACTTCTGTTTTCCTAGTTCTATTTTTCACTTCCGTTATGGCACAAAAAATTGATTATCCCAAAGCAAAAAAAGTTGACCAGACTGACGATTATCACGGTACCAAAGTTAGCGATCCGTATCGCTGGCTGGAAAATCCTGATGCGCCGGAATCGCGTGAATGGATTAATGCGCAGAACAAATTAACGAATGCTTTTCTGGATCAAATTCCTGAGCGTACAAAAATTAAAGACCGTCTGACGAAGCTTTGGAATTACGAAAAATATTCTGTGCCGTTCAAGGAAAACAAGCGGTACTTTTTTTACAAGAACGACGGACTGCAAAATCAGAGCGTGCTTTACACGGCGGATTCGCTGGAAGGCACGCCGCATGTGTTGCTTGATCCGAATACGCTTTCACAAAACGGGACAGTCGCTTTGTCAGGAACTGCGATTAGTGAAGACGGAAAATTGCTGGCGTACAGCTTGTCTTCCGCCGGATCGGACTGGCAGGAATGGAAGGTGCGCGAC
>JAYVRW010000192.1:0-5183 GCA_043775925.1 Blastocatellia bacterium | reverse complement strand
AGGTCTTACGATCACGATAACCTTCCCAGTTGGTCATAAAGAAAATACGTTCTTTATTTTCGTATTTCAGCGGACCAAGAAACTTCGGCAGCCAGATCGGGCCACCTAACGTAAAGCCGTATTGATTCCATTTGAACGGCTCTTTCTTGGCTGTCTTGGAACGAATTCCAGTAAAATCGTATGTTCTGGCATCTAACACGTCATTGCGCAAAAATTCAAAGACAGTGCCGTGATAAGCCCGTGAACCCGATTTCGTCGAGATATTAATCTGCGTCGAAGCCCGTCCGAATTCGGCAGGGAAAACTCCGGTTTGCACCTTGAATTCCTGAATCGCATCAATCGAAGGAAGAATGATCGGCGTGTTGAAATTCACATCCGTATTTTCGACGCCATCAATCGTGAAGCGGTTAAAATAACTGCGCTGCCCTGCCACCGAGATTTGCTGATTAGCGCGTGTTCCGCCCTGGCGTGATCCGGCTTGTCCGGCCTGCGCAAAACCAAAACTAACATTCGGAGCGGTAGCGACGAGTTGCAGAAAATTACGTCCGTTGAGCGGTAAATCCACAATGCGTTTATTTTCGATCACCGTTCCAATCGTCGTATTTTCAGCATTGAGCAACGCACCAGCCGAAGTAATTTCGACCGTTTCTCCGACTTGTCCGATTTCCATCGTCACATCAAGCCGAGCGGTTTGCTGCACTTCAAGTGTGATATTGGTGCGCTGCGCAGATTTAAATCCCTGCTGTTCGACGCGCACGTTATACACACCCGGTAACAAGGATGGAAACGCAAAAATTCCGTCGCTGTTGGTCACAACCTTGCGCGCTGAATTTGTCGCGGTACTGGTCACAGTGACGGTTGCGCCAGCGACGGCAGCGCCGGAGGGATCAGTGATCTGCCCGGTGATTTCACCGCTCGTTTGAGCTGAAACATGACGGCTTCCCGAAACGATCAAAGAAAATAAGAAAAAGAACGATAGGGCAAATTGCAAAATTCTTCGCATTGCTTCCTCCACTGGTTAAGTTAAATTGATGGTCTGAACTAAAAAACTATCGGCAATAGTTTTTTACCATAGGTTGTTAGTATTTGCACTATCGTGAGGACAAACATAATAAAAAGAATTTATCCTTACATTTAGTCGGCGCAATAAAAAAGGCTACAGCTCAAATTGAACTGTAGCCTTTTACTTTCAAGCTCAGCGATTTTTAGTAATCGCCCATTCCGCCGCCGCCAGGAGGCATCGCCGGAGCTGAGTGCTTCTCAGGAATCTCAGAAATCATCGCTTCCGTGGTCAACATTAACGAAGCGATGGAAGCCGCGTTTTGCAGAGCAGTACGCGCAACTTTCGCCGGATCAATGACGCCCGCTTTGACTAAGTCTTCAAACTTCTCAGTCGCTGCGTTGAATCCGAAATTGTCTTTGTCATTTTTGACGCGCTCAACGATGACTGCGCCTTCGCAACCAGCATTTTCAGCAATCTTACGAAGTGGCTCTTCCAAGGCACGACGAATGATATTGACGCCGATTTGCTCGTCTTCATCTTTGAGTTTCAAAGCATCAAGAGCTTTCGCGGCGCGAACCATGGTGACTCCGCCACCTGGCACGATGCCTTCTTCAACCGCTGCACGAGTCGCATGCATCGCGTCTTCGACACGAGCTTTCTTCTCTTTCAGTTCAGTTTCAGTCGCGGCTCCGACCTTGATAACTGCCACACCGCCGACGAGTTTCGCCAGACGTTCTTGCAGTTTTTCACGATCATAATCCGAAGTTGTTTCTTCGATTTGACGACGAATCGTACCAACGCGACCGCTGATGTCAGCGTTCTTTCCGCCACCTTCAACGATGGTTGAATTATCTTTGTCAATCGTGATTTTCTTGGCTTTGCCGAGGTCTTCCAACTTGATATTTTCAAGCTTGATGCCAAGGTCTTCGCTGATGACTTGTCCGCCGGTCAGGATGGCAATGTCTTCGAGCATCGCTTTGCGGCGATCACCAAAGCCAGGAGCTTTAACGGCGCAAACCTGCAAAGTTCCACGCAGTTTATTGACGACTAAAGTGGCGAGGGCTTCGCCTTCGACATCTTCAGCGACGATCAATAACGGTCGTCCCTGCTTGGCGACCTGCTCCAGCACTGGCAGCAAATCTTTCATCGAACTGACTTTCTTCTCGTTTAAGAGAATGAAAGCATTTTCGAGAACGCATTCCATCCGATCAGGATCGGTCACAAAATAAGGTGACAAATAGCCACGATCAAATTGCATGCCTTCGACCACATCCAATGAAGTTTCGAGTGATTTCGATTCTTCAACAGTGATGACGCCGTCTTTGCCGACTTTGTCCATCGCGGAAGCAATGATGTTTCCGATAGTGGCATCACCGTTCGCGGAAATTGTTCCGACCTGAGCAATCGCCGAACCCTTAACAGGCTTGGACATCGCACTGATCGCTTCAACTGCTGCGATGACGGCTTTCTCAATGCCGCGCTTGACGGCCATTGGATTCGCACCCGCCGCGACAGTCTTGACGCCTTCACGGAAAATGGCACGCGCCAACACGGTTGCGGTAGTCGTTCCGTCGCCAGCGACATCGCTGGTTTTGGAAGCCACTTCACGAACCATTTGCGCACCCATATTTTCGAGCGCATCTTTCAATTCGATTTCTTTAGCTACGGTGACACCGTCTTTGGTGATCGTAGGTGAACCGAATTTCTTATCAATAACAACGTTGCGACCTTTTGGTCCCAGAGTGATAGCGACTGCATCGGCGAGTTGATTAACTCCGCGCAAAATCGCCTGGCGAGAATCTTCGCCGTGAATTACCTGCTTAGCCATGTTTGACTTCTCCTTAATTAATTATTTGCCTTTAGCTTTGCTGGCGCCTTCGATGATACCGAGGATGTCATCTTCACGAAGAATTAAAAGCTCTTCGCCGTCGAGCTTCACTTCGGTACCGGAATATTTTCCGAACAAAACTTTGTCGCCAACTTTGACGCTCATTTCGATTTTGGTACCGCTATCAAGAATTTTTCCGTTGCCAACTGCGACAACTTCGCCTTCTTGCGGTTTTTCTTTGGAAGCGGTATCCGGGATGTAAAGCCCACCGCGCATCTGTTCTTCTTCGAAGCGTTTCACGATTACACGATCATGAAGCGGTCTAATTTTCTGAGCCATTATGGTTCTAACTCCTTTCGAGTCTGTTAGATAAAAGATATGTTTCTGAGAAATCCAGTCAAGGAGAGTAATAATTAGCACTCACTTGACTAGAGTGCTAATTATAAGGAATCGTAAGTTTTAGTCAACAGAGAAATATGAAAACGTGATTTTACGGGAAATTACACATAGCACCAGCGGCGCGACATCTCGGTAGACCTTGATGCATAAGCCTTTTACTCATTTAACAAGCAGGAGAACTAAAAATCGGAATGACCAGCGTATTCACCTCCGTCGCGCGAGCCTTATGCAAGCCTCGAATGCCTGACCATTTATTCGTGCCCTGCTTCGGCGTCATGATGATTCCCACCGCTCCCATCACGTTCCATTTCAAGGTTCCCGTTCTTCCCGATGGAATCAACGCCGGATTGTTCGTCCCTTGCGATCCGAGTCCGCCTGGGACTCTTGGCGTCTTTGTATCAATCACGAAACTGCGCTGACACGTGCCTGTCCAAGGATTAGAAAAACTGCCTGGCTTTTCTCCGTCGTTGTAGGCCAGACCGATGCCGACTTGCGCCGCTCCGGTTCCATTAATACTACTCGCTGGAGAAGCCAGATTTCCGGTTAACCCTACAGTTACCAACTTCTGGCCGATTGAATCGTTTGGACTTTGGATTTCTGCGACCAGTTGATTTGGTTGCATATCGTAAACACCTCTTCCGCAAGTGCCATTAAAGCGCAATGTCGCTGTCCAGTTCGTTAAATCGCAGTCCGCTGCTGCCGGAGCGTTGTGCGCCCAAAAAGCTTCTGCCCCATAGGTGTCAACATAAGCTCCATCTTTGACGAACGCGCTGCCGATTAGCCCATTATACTGCACGGGGCAGCCGACCGCTGTGCCACCCCAGTTTGCCGGATCATTCGACACGGCGACTCCCAGCAAATACCCGGTATTTTCAGGATCGTATTCCGACGCGAGTAATGAAGCGCTGGCGTTCGGCGTCAAGCAAACATACTGATCCGCCTGATTGCAGCTTGCGTCTATGAAGTACAAATGCACTGTGGCATCCTTATCGCCGGTATTGCTGATCGTCAGGCGTGTATCCGCGCCACTTCTGGAATTGTGGTAGGGGAACACCAGCAACGATCCCGCTTTCTGATCGCTAACGGTTATCAGTCCTCCGCCAAATGTCGTGCCAGCTCCTCCGCCAATGATTACTGGTTGATTTACTCCACCAGTAGCACCTGTTGCTAATAACTGTAACCCACCTAAACTACCTCCAAAGTAGCCATATTGTGAGGAAGCACTTAACTTTTGTTCTGAGTGAGTGGTTATAGGGCATAGTTTTTTTATGTCAATAATATTTTTATTAATATTAAAACTACCGTATAAACGAAATTAATTGTACCTGCGAAAGAAACCTCAGGAACGAACTGCCGAAGGCTTTTTGTTTGAAGTGCGGCGGCTCGACGCAGCTTTTGTTTTCACTACTGAAGATTCAAGATCAACTGTAGACTCTTCGTCACGAAGGCAAAGCTGTGTCAAGCCGCTGCATATTAACATCTAACACTGCTGAAGATCGGAATCACCGAGGGTATGGGGAATTATGTGTAAGTGAGAAACTGACCGAAAGGGCTGGACTCACAGATGACAAAAAAAAACGAACTGATGGAGCCGACGAAATTTGATCCTGTGCTAGTGGATGAAGCGCTGACTTCGGTCTTTCCCCAAACGCAAGTGCAACGGTGCCTCGTCCCTCTTGTGCGGAACTCGCTGAACTTCGTTGGCTATCAGGAAAGGAAGGCGGTCAGGACTCAAGACGATTTATCACGCGCTGACAGAAGAGGCAGCACAGCAAGCGTTGGAGCAATTTGCACAGGAATGGGGGAGAACAAAATCCGCTCATTGAAAAGCTGGCGCACGCATGGGGAGCGCCTTCAACAGGTCGCTGCAAACAATCATCAAAAACCGCGCCGCTTTTCCGAGTGCAGAAGCGGCTTATAAATTGTGGTCCCTGGCCTGGCAAAAGACCCAGA
>JAYVRW010000191.1:0-19566 GCA_043775925.1 Blastocatellia bacterium | reverse complement strand
CAAACATCGGGACGGGAACGTTCACGCCGCCGCCGGTGCCTTTGGATTTATCGTCGCGTCCGAAGGTATGAATACTGCCCATGACCAAAGCGTCTACACCCAGAATTTTTCCGATTCGCGCCGCCGTTGCTTCGTCTAAACGACCGCTGGCTCCGAGATTTTGTTCAGCAATAATTTTGTCGAGCTGCTTGCGCTCGATGATGCTGTACTGTGCGCCTTGCACTAATTTGGTGACCAGCAAATCCGCTACGCCTTTGCCAACGTCCATTCGGGTTCCGAAAATTGCGCTAATGTCGCTTTGCACGGTGGCGTAATCAAAATCCAGAATCGCAATCCGCTTCTTCTGCTGCGCCTGGGCAGTAATGGCAATTCCGATCAATAAAATCAAGGTAATGAGTGTAGATATGATTTTTCTTTTCATTTGCTTTTTCTCCTTCAATTAGCGCGATTCGATGCCAGAATGACCTGTTCATCGTCGAGCAAAAAATCTTTGGTCTTCAACCATGTCGTCCATCCAAGCATCGGTTTGGCGCTCTGCTTCAAGCGACAAGCCGGAGCTTCTTCTTTTTTCAAAATCAATTGCACATCGAAATCGAATTCCTGTCCGATTAAAAATCTGGTCAATTCTGTCGCCGGATGATACGCCGATCCGTTGGGCAAAAATGCCGCGAATTGCTCGAATTTCACTGGCCCGAAGCGCACCCGGATTTTCGATTGTGAATCCCAGACGCGAGTGCCGACTACTGTGCTGATGCCCAATTCATGATTCGCCGTTCCCAGCCGCGAATAGCTTTCTTCTTCCAGTTTCAGCCATTGCCCTTTGAATTGTTCGAGCCGCGCCGGAACGCCAAAATAATCACCGAGAATTCCATTAATCGCGCTGGCGGAATGCGGCTTGTTGGCGATTAATCCCGCGTAACTAAGCAAGCCTTCATCCTTAAAACTGAAGCGGTTTCGTAAACCTCGCGTCCCAAGTCCGGTTAAGTCAAATAGAAATTCCGTAAAGTGGTCTTCGCGTCCGCGCTCAAAGGCAATCGGGAAACGATATTTTTCCCACGCCCGATAAAACAACGAGATAACGCGATGATTGAAAAGATCAAAAAATTCGTGCAACGCCGCGTCTTTATTGCGCAAACGCTCCATGAGCAATTCTGTATACGGATGCGGTAACACTCCCGAAGGCCCCGTCAACCCCATAAACGCAACGGTCATCCGCGCCGCGTTTGGTTCATTCTCCGTTTCTTCTTCATGCTTCAGAACACTGATTTGGCTTGCCGGAAAAGCTAAATTTACCGGCGTGCGAAACCGGACTATTTCCTGAGTCGAATCCGTATCCTGACCAACCGGATGACGCTCTGCATAAACTCTTTCGAGCAACCGAACCGCCTGAAAAAAATCAAAGCGATAGGGTTCCGCGAAAAGAATCTCTTC
This sequence comes from Blastocatellia bacterium, assembly GCA_043775925.1. Taxonomy (GTDB): domain Bacteria; phylum Acidobacteriota; class Blastocatellia; order RBC074; family RBC074; genus JAFDVL01. Next base: position 18,135 of record JAYVRW010000191.1, on the reverse strand, counting down.
GAGAGTTTTGCCTGCCTGCGTTGTCGTGATCGTTTCACTCATCAGACTAAAAAGATTTCTCCGGTACGCGGCTTCCAGCGTTTGAGATAGCCCTCGCGCTGTTCGGTTTTCGCCAGCAATTGATTGAAAGAATTGACGGAAGCATACAGCCCTAAAAATCGCTCTAACACGGCAGCAAACAGAAATACGCCACTACCAACAAATTGGTCTTCGTTAAATTCCATCGTAGTCTCAATGCCGCGCACAAAGCCTGTCCCAATCCGCGATCCGGTTTGCCGCACCACACGCCTGGAATTAAGTTTCGTCAAACCGATGATTTGCTTGCGCGTGGCGGAAGAATCCAGAAAATCGTACAGCATCAAAATCTCGCGTAGCGCTTCCGGGTCTCCGGCGCGTTGCCCTTCGACAATAGACAAATGATTCAACGAAAGATGCGAAATCAACCGCCAGTGCGCGCCACGTCGTAGCGGTGGACGCAGCGTTTCGGTCGGCTTGCGCAAACATTTCACTCGCGCTAACGGCCCAGCATTTTCAACTTCAAAATCACCTTCGCGTCCGCCAAAAGGTAAGCGAGCAGGCAGATCACGATTTGTGCAAGTCACGTGACAAGTCACGGTTTCAGAAGGCGGCACACGAGGGCTGAAATTCAAATCTACGAAAGATAAAAAAATCTCAGTGCCTTCGTCTTCAGCGCGTTGCGAGTTCCGGCGGCGACCGTACCAGAAGGCGCCCTGCTGATCGCGCTCGTAAGTATGTCGGTAAGAATAGAACGGCTGAAATTCACGCGATTTCTGCAAATAAGAATCAACGGTCGTCACCGCATCAATCGAATAAATTTCCGTCGCGCTTTGCCGATGCACGTCAGGAATGACGTGATATTCATGCTGTTGCTGCGTAAGCTGGATCGGCTCCGCGACCTTCTGAAACATATTGATGATCGGCGTACAGCCTAATTGAAATGTCCCCACATCAACTTTGGCGCGCGGCGGAGTCACGTCTTTCAAATAAATTTGCAGATCAAATTGGTCGCCGAATCCGGCGGCAGCCGCCTGGTCCAAGCCCCTAACATCGAAGAACAAAAACTTATCCGGGAACGCAAAATATTCCGTCAGTAAACGATAGCCGAGGAACGAGCGCGGCGTATATCCCAGCATTCCTTCATCAGCTTCAAAACCAACCGGACGAATGGCACTGGGCGGCAATTTAATCGAACGACGAGTTTTTGTGTCGAGCAATTCCACTTGCTGCACATGCAGCTCATCATTGAAAAGTAATTCGTAGAGCGGGTACACCAACTGCGCTTCACCGTTCAGATAAAAGCGTACATCTTCAATCCCCTGCTCTTTCTCGTTGACGTTTACTTTCAGCTCAGACAGCTTGGTCTTGTGTAAACAACGCAGGCTGATTTTCAGTACTGCTTCTGACCATTTGCCGCGTGTGCCAACCGGATCAAGCGATTGCAGCGAAGCGGAGGCAACTTCAAAAGGCCACAAAGTGACAGGATAGCTGGTGCGAAAACGGCACGGCGTTCCATTGACCGGACGCGAGTACAAAGTCGTTTCCCGTTCGACGCGATAGCCCGTCATTAATTTTCCCTGGTCAGGATCAAGTCCAAATTGCGCGATGGACATCGAAGGAATTGGCGCCAGGTAATGCGGATACAAAACATTAAGAAACGATTCTGTAATTTCAGGAAATTCGTCATCAATTTTGAGATGGACACGACTCGTTAAAAATGAAAACGCTTCGATCAACCGTTCGACATGCGGGTCTTCGCACTTGTCCGGCTCCAGCAGCAAACGCCCCGCCACCTTCGGGTACTTATCGGCGAATTCTGCGCCCATCTGACGCATAAAAATTAATTCGCGCTCGTAATATCCAAGCAATTCATCTCGCATAACTTTTCAAAATCTACGCCACGATTAAAGAATTTCCTCGCAAACTTTCGAGGCTCGCTGCCAATGTATTTTCCAAATGTGTTCGCAATTCCACCGCATTGGAGAATGCAGTTCCGTCTACTTTTTTCAATGCTTGCGCTTCGGGTGAAATTGATAAGGCATTGAGCAATTGTTCACGGTCGTGCGAACCATCCAGCAATCTCAACAAAGCCAACGTCAGCGGCATTTCGACATCTACCGAAGCGTGCAACAAATTACTGATGACATCCTGACGCGCCGCCTGCCAACGCGCCAAATCAGTCGTCTTCGGATAAGCACCAACCTCTGTGGCAATTTTCAAATCAACGGTGCGCAATTCGATCACGTCCGCGCAGTACGCCGCAGACAAAATTTCCAACACTTTAATTTGCTCTTCCTCACTAAAAATCCTGGCAGGATGAAGGCGATGAGAGGCACGTTTGATCAGCTCTTCATAACCAATGGTGCGCGGTCGAATGTTAGCCAACTCAAGCAACGCCACTTTGGCCGGAGGAAAATCGGTCTGTAATTTTGTGCGATCCGTGACTTTGAATTCTTCAATCACATCTGAAGCAAGATTAATTTCACCCAAATTTTTCAAGCCTGGAGCAGATAAAAACAAATTCCTGATAAGCTGTGGTTGCGGCTTCCGATCCAACTTTACTTCAGAACGACACACCAACGTCTGGCGGAAAATGCGGCACTTCAGATAATCCATGTACTGCTCTTTCAGAATGATGTGTTCATCGCCAAATTGTTCCAGAACAGCCCGAACGTCTTCAGGAAAATAGAGAGGATTGGTTTCGCAGAAATCTGCTTCGCTCAAATATTGCAGCCCTTGCTGCGCTGCCTGCTGCGCGAATTGATAAAAATAAAACGCCGTATTTTCATCAGCCAGAATGTCGTGATAGATGCCTTCGCGGTGGCGAAAGCCTTCCAGCTCTTCAAGGTTCGTGGTAATCAGATGACCGAATAAATCAGTCATCGCGTTTTCTTTTGAGCCAAATCGCTTCAGGATTAATTGTAGCAACGCTAAGCCTTGCGTCACTTTTTCCATTGGCTCTTCAATGCTGCGCGTGTGCATCCGCATCATGTCGCGTGGCATCTGCCGCAGGTAATGTCCGGGATAAGCGTTGTAGCTGATATAGGCGACGCCTTGCTCATTCAGATGCTGACGGCAGACTTTCAGCAATTGCTCTCTGACCGCCTGCGGAACCCATGAATAAACGCCGTGCGCGATAATGTAATCGAATTTCCCCAGCGATTCATTGACCTGCATAATATCGGCGCGATGCAGGTGCAAATTTTTGAGTCCGAGTTCTGCAACAGCACGTTGACCTGCTTCAATCGGCGGAGCAGCTAAATCAATACCGACGAATTCACTATCTGGAAACGCCTCCGCCATCGGATAAAAATTCGCTCCTGTGCCGCAGCCAAGTTCAAGCACACGGCAATGTTCAATCGGCGCAGGCGTCATCCCCAGTAATGTCGCAATCGTCGCCATCCGATCCGGGTGCGTTTGAGAGAACGGATAACAAGGATATTCAACCTGATCGTAGCTAAAATCTGTCATGGGTTATTCGCCCTCCACCACGTATTGTCCGCTGCCCAATTGCAGCACGGTGTCGAAGGTGATGGGTTCGGGGACGGGGTCAACTTTCAAACGCGCATCCACGCGAAATTTCATGACGCGCTCGTTTTCACGCAGTGATTCAATACTGATCGTGACATCTAACAAACGAGGCTCGAAAGTGCTGATGGCGGTTTCCAGAGCGCGTCGAATTTTATTGCGCTCATTCGTATTTTTGGTGCTGTACGAAGAGAAATCCGGTAAGCCATAATTCGCTACGGAGTGTGCGGTTTCTCTTAGTTCAGAAGAAATTCCCAGCGGAATTTGCCGCGAATTCAAGAGCCATTCCAAATCACGCCGGACAGCCTGTTTAAGTTGTCGCAGACTTTTCTGACGAGTCGCAATCGCTTCCGTCGAAATCCCTGGCTCTTCATCAATCAGGCGATCAATGATTGAGGGCGTAATTCTGATTTCATTATCGTAACGTGCCATAAAATCAGACGGAAATTCCTGCCGCTGACAGGACCGATAAAATCGGCGTACCCGTTGTCAGAGACGAACTCATAAAGCCATTCCAATGCACTTGCTGGTTGGCGTTCTGACCGTGATTGGTCTGCGCATCTTCGTCGTAGGCATTACTGAGCGGTTGGATGGAGCCAAGAAAATTTTGAATAATCGCGTTGACTGCATCAAATCCATCCTGCGTATTGCTATAAGTTTCACTGCGCAAAGCAACCATTTCATTTTTGCAATCCCGCGCTAATAACGCGGTCAATTTGTAATGCCCGCGCTCATGTGTCAACAACGCATTCCGCTCTGCGACGGGGCGACTCATCACCCAATTCGCTTTCCAGGAACGGTTGGCAGGATCGGGATCAGGATTAAATTGCACAGTCACAATTAAGCTATTCCTCAGTTTGTATTCAATGGGATTTGTATGCGCGACAGGGTCAAACGTAATTCCGGTGACTCGAAATCCGGCCACCGTCAACGCCGCTGTCCCGGCTTCATCTTCGTCCGGTTCCGGCACGGTAACAGTATGAAAATCCGTCCAATTCAGTACTCGATTAAGATTAACAACAGTTGAGGCCATTACTACTCCGATCTAAAAAATGAGTCCTTGGATGGGGGGAGAAATACAACTTGTGAGTTCGAGGAAAAATTTCCTCGAACTCACAAAATCATCAGGCGTTAAACCTTCACATTCTTCTTCAAATCCCAGCCGACTTTGCCTTTGCTGACTACGCCGCCATCAGCTTTTTGTTCTTTGTACTCAATCACAACTTTAGCGAAGTTAAGTGAAATCTGATCGGTAGGCAGGACATCTCCGTGCGATGAACCACCAGTTTGAAAGGATGAAATTAAGATGTCTTCAAAGTCTACAATCAAAAATTCATTCTGATCGCCACCGGCTTTGCGGCAAGCCAGCGTCGCTTTTTTGATGTGCTTACCACTGGCACATGAAATGAATAGATGCGGGCTGGCGCTATTCGTGGACATCACAAAATGAAAGTCCTGCATCGAAACCTTACCCGCACCGCCTCCGCCGCCAGAAGCAAATGAACCTGATTGCGAAGCGCCCCACGAGAATGATGAAATTTCAATTTCCCCTTTGTGTTTGGCATCGCCGCTTTCACCGGCAATGCCATCAATCTTCAAAAAATAATCAGAACTGGCCATAAATTACTCCTTAAAACTAAAGCAAGTTTTTTAACCTGCCGAGGAAAATGGCGGAAGACCTATCGTAATCTTCCGCCGATAGTTAAACACGAAAACCAGCAGGCAAGGCCTGTGGTGAAAGCAACGATGGTGCGGTAAACCTATTTTGCCTGCTTCGGCAATTCCGCCACCAGTCGCAGGGAGACCGATAATTCATCAAGCTGAAAATGCGGACGCAGAAACGCAACCGCTTTATACACGCCCGGTTTGCCTGCCACTTCAACGACATCCACCCGCGCTTCACGCAACGGATATTGCGCTTTTGCGGCTTGTCCGGCGTTGTCATCTTCCGTCACGTAATTGCGAATCCAGCGATTCAAAAACGTTTCGCATTCGCTACGTGACATGAAGCTGCCCACCTTGTCGCGCATCATTGATTTCAGATAATGAGCGAAACGTGAGACGGCAAAGATATATTGCATTTGGGTAGAAAGTCTGGCATTGGCATTCGCCGCTTCGGTGTCGTATTTGCTGGCTTTGTTGGCGGATTGCGCGCCGAAGAACGCGGCATAATCCGTACCTTTGCAATGTACCAGCGGAATAAATCCGAGGTCGGCAAATTCTTTCTCACGACGATCCGTAATGGCGATTTCCGTTGGACATTTCAATGCAACTTCGCCTTCATCCGTAGCAAACGTGTGCGTTGGCAAGCCCTGCACAAGTCCGCCGCCTTCGACGCCGCGAATCGCTACGCACCAGTTGTACATCGCAAACGCTTCCGTCAAACGGGTGCCAAACGAGTACGCCGCATTGCCCCACAAATATTTTTTGTGATCGGTACCGTCCACATCTTCTTCAAAATTGAAGGTTTCGGTCGGCTCAGTATTTGAGCCGTACGGAATGCGCATCAGCGTATGCGGCAAGGTCAAACCCACATAACGCGAGTCTTCGGATTCGCGGAACGAACGCCACTTGGCGAATTCCACCTGATCGAAGATTTTCGATAAATCGCGGACTTCGGAAAGCTGCGTAAAATCATCCCAGCCAAACAATTGCGGCGCAGCGGCAGAGATAAACGGCGCGTGCGCAGCGGCGGCGACTTGCGAAATTTTCTCAATCAGCATCATATCCTGCGGATGATTGCTGAATTCGTAATCGCCAATCAAAGTCCCGAATGGCGCACCGCCGAAGGTTCCAAATTCTTCTTCATAAACTTTTTTGAAGAGGGCGGATTGATCAAATTCTGGCGCTTTTTCCAGGTCTTTCAGCAATTCTTTTTTCGCTACGTTCATCACCTTCACTTTGAGATTCGTCCCTGTTTCACTCTCAAAGACCAGATGATGAAGTCCGCGCCACGAACCTTCCAATTTCTGGAATTCTTCGTGATGCATGATTTCGTTAAGCTGCGCGGAAAGCAGCGTATCAATGGCTGCGATGCGCGTATTAATGGTGGTTTCCATGTCTTTCGACATCACCAATTGTCCCTGCATGACCTGCTGGACAAATTCAGAAATAATATCTTTGGCGCGCGCGGTTTGTGTTTCATTTTTGGCGCGCATCCCTTTATCCAGAATTTGACCTAACAAATCACCCGACGCTTCCTGCGTCACCGTTGGCGCTTGTTGTTCTGTTTGTTGGCTCATAAATCTCCTTGTAGAAGTTCACAGTTAATCGTTCGCAGTTCGCAGAGAAGAAGTTCGCAGCTTGTAGTTCGCGGTTCGCAGTGAAGGCAATCCGCTAGATACTTACTGCGAACTGTGAACTTCTTCTCTGCGAACTATTCCTGCCGCGAACTGCGAACTGTTATCTGTGAACTATTCTTTACTCACTCCGAGCGCATCGCCCAGTTGTTTTTGTGAATCGGCATTGTTCAGCACGTCTTCGAGCAATTCGCCCAATTTGTCGTTGCCGTCCATTTTGGCTAATAAATCTGACAGATTGCGACGCGCTTCCACCAGTTTGCGGAGCGGCTCAATCTGCTGCGCCACCTGGTCAGGATGAAAATCTTCCATGCTGCGGAAGTTCAATTCCACGCCGAGCTTGCTGCCATCGCCGGAAAGTTTATTCTCAACGCCATAGCTCAAACGCGGCTTCATTCCGGCTAATGCAGCATCAAAATTATCGCGGTCAATTTCAACGAACTTGCGGTCACGGATGCGCGGCAACGGATCAACCGGCTTGCCGGAAAAATCTCCGAGCACGCCGACCACGAACGGGAGTTCTTTCATTTCAATCGCGCCTCCGGTTTCCACCTCATAACTGATGTGAACACGCGGCGGACGGATGCGGCTGATTTTTTGTTGGACACTTTCTCTTTTTGCCATAACGATTCTCCTTTAAAATTAGGCGCAACCGAAACGATTGCGAGACTGCTTGCGATTTAAAACCTACTGCTATTCATAACCATTGTTGGTGTTCATCCCTAAAGTTTCGCGCATAGTTTCCAGCGCGGCGCCTTCTTTCAGCACATCCGCCAGCCAGGCATCCAGCGGCATATTGCCCCATTTCACCGCCCGCTGAACAAGGTACGACACAGGACTATGCGGTTCAGACTGAAGAAAATAGGCGGCGACTTCTGACAGCTTGCGTAAGGCTTCCTGACGATTTCTGACGGAACCGGAAGAGCTTGAAAATCCGGCTGCACCACCAACACTTGAGCCGTCTTCATTGACAAATTCTTCAGGCATTTCGTCCGCACGAGGTTCGGCGGCGCGTTTTTCTTTGGCTACCAATTCGACCAGCGTACGAATTTCATCCAGTGATTTTTTGAGCGTTCCAACCCCCGGCGTTTCACGCGCAAATTTTTCATCCATTACCACATCAAGCGCCTGCAATTGATCCCACACTTCATTGATGAGGCTCAAGCGTGCTTCGATGAAATCACGCGAAGTCGCTGCCTTCGCTTTGCGCCAATCTTCACCAGTGGTTTTTTTCGCAGCCTCAGCCTCAGCCTTGAGCGCGTTAATTTTCTCCTGCTGCTCGAATTCGAGCGAAGCAAAATTTTCAGGAACATCAAACTGCTTGGAATCAAGATAATTGAGGTAGGAATATTGCGCTCCGGCGATGAGCGGAAATTCTTTGACACTATCTGCTAAGCGTTGCTCCATCGAAGCGATAACATTCGCACGCGCCGCCAATGGCCCTTCATCATCTTCGGGATCAATTTCAGGATAGATCGTATCCCAGAAGCTCTCCTGCAAACTGCGCATTAATTGCAATCCGTCGCGGAGTCCAGCCCAGCGATCCTGGCGGTCATATTTCGCCAGACCTTCCGTCAACCACGCGGCAATTTGCAAATCCTTGGTTTTGCTGGTCAGCGCATCCGTGGCCAACTGAACGACCTTCTTCCAATCCGCAACTTTTAAATCGCGTGACCAATCGCCCTGCGCAAAGACTTCATCTTCGCGCCGCGCCTCTTTAATTTGATCGTAAGTCCCATCGTAGCGCAGGCTCTCGCCCGAAGGATTTTCACCCTCAACTGGATTCAGCAACGTAGTAAAATCAAGCACTGGTTCAGACATTCAAAGCTCCGTAAAATCAGGCGATGCAGTTAATTTCGCTATACCGCAGATGCCGTTTCGTCATCTTCATTTTCTTCTTCGACACTTTCGGGAAACTCAATTTTCTTCACTTCAAAAATTGTCCTATCTTCGTCGCCGAGCATCCACATTTTCAGCCCGGCTCCGCGTGCGAGGTCTTCGCTCAACGCTTCCCATTCCGTCTTGCGTCCCAGTCGAATTTGCTGATCGGACGACACACCCGATCCCGCGTACAACGTAAAAGCAAAAAATTGTCCCAATGTTCCATCAATCGTTTCGACCTGCACCGGAACGAAAAGTAAGTCGCGCAGCGTTTCAGGCACAGCAATCGTCAACGTCCGAATCTGTTCAATTGGCAACCAGACGTATTCATCTTTGACAATGACTTCGAGAATCGAGGCAGTGAAATCATCCGCATCACGCCAATCGTAAATTTCTCCGCCGTCGCAAACGCACGAAGATTCAGGACGCTGCGATTCAGCTTTGTCCAGCAATTCACGCGCTTCGCTAAATTCCCCGGCAATCGTTTTTTTGATTGCATCAAGTTGAAGATCAACGTAAACAGGAGGCTCAGACAGAAAATGTGGCGGCGTGCCGTCTTTCCATAATTGGCGGCGTTCGCGTTCAGCTTTCAAGCAATTGCGATATGCCAGCACGCCTAATTCGGCGCTCGCGCTTTGCGTCGCAATCACGTCTAGTTGCTTTTCAGCCCGATCTAATTCGCCCGCAAAGCACAGCAGTTCAAATAAAAATACTCGTGCCGAAGTGTCGGTCGGACGCGCTTTGACCTCGCTGATGATTTGGTCAATCGCGGCGGTCAGCTCGCCTTGTTGTAATAATTCTTTTGCGTTTGGCATTTTCCCCCCTGGAAATGCTGTCAACTATAAAAGCGCTTTTTGACGCTCAAAACTGGGTACGGTAGGCGTCCCGCCTGCCGAAAATACGACTATGCGCTTCGCTCCAGTCGTAACAGGCGAGACGCCTGTTTTACCTACTTATAACTATCCGGTGCTCGCAGTTTCGTAAATTCAATGGCGAACGGATTGTTGCTCGGCGGTTGCAAAGTCCCGCCCCAATCAAATTGATATTTGCCGCCATTCACCATGCGGAACAATCCCCACAAGCCTGCGAAATTGGCTACTTCTTTGCCTGTCGGAGCTGCGCCAGCCGCCGGAGTCGCGCTCGGCGTGGCTCCATCTTTATCACTGACCACGACTTTTACTCCTGTTTCGCCGGAGGAAGGCCACGACAAATTTGCCGTCGTCGCCGAACCGTCAGCCATAACTTTGGCGCCGTCGGCGGAGACTTCAATTTTCTTGTTCGGAGCCGCTTTGACTGCTAATGAATAATTCAATTTTGGTTGCTGACTGCCCGAAGGAAACAACGCGGATTGCAATTTGAAAGCTTGATTCAAATACACCGCAGCCTTGTCTGAAAATTCAGCCGGAGCCTTTGTTTTCAGTTGTCCGGGAGTTCCTTCGACTAAGTTGGTCAGGAATTTTTTGAAAGTATTGGAGAGTTCGCCGTCAACGGGATTATAGAAAGCTACGAGGTCGGGAATTTGAACATCAGTCGTCGAAGCCGAGAACGGGTACCGCGATTCCAGCTTGCGTGCGCTGGCGACTAAATTACGCCACGCATCTTCAATATTTTTCGCATCGCCGCCTTTTTGTCCGGCTCCGATGATGTCGAGAGGTTTGGCTAACAATTCTTCAGCGGCTTTGCTGCCGGGCGAAGGATCAAGCGGCTTCAGCAAATCGCGTGTATCGCCAACTGCTTTTTCAAAGTCATTATTGTCTTTCAAAGCAGCAGCGACTTCGTTCCAGTTCGTGCCTTGCGAAGCGCGCAATTTGTCTCGGACTTCGCCGAGCTTGGCTAAATATCGCGCTAACGATTCACCCGCAAATTTATTTAATGGCGCAAACGCCGCGCCGATTTTTTGATCGGTGATACCGACTTTGCTGGCAAGAATTCCCTTCAACCACGCCAATACACCGCTGTCTTTGGGCGGATCAGCAAGGTTGGTTTCACTGGCGACGTACTCAACAATTTTCTTGAGTGGAGAATTTTCCTGCGCCAGCACTCCAAGTGATTCCACCGCCGCGTTTTTATTAGCGAATTTGCGAACCGAAATGCTGCGCAAAAACTTTTCCCAGCTCGCCGCATAATCGGCAGAATACCGTGCGCGGAGTTCGTCAATATTGACACCAACCGCTGCTGATTTTTCGCCCATCACCCAATCGTCTTTGCCGCCTAAATCTGCCTGGACTTTTGCCATCGCATCGCCTGTGACGTGCTTGAAATAAGCACGCTTCGTGAAAGCATACGGCACGGGGTTGGGCGTAGATTCTTCGAGCAATTCTGATCCACTCTGCCCTTCCAGGACTCGCGCCAAATCAATCGAATCACCGAGTTTATTGATGCGGCGCACGATGTCGTTGTAGACGCGCTTGGTGGCAGAATAATTTTTCAGCTTGGTGCGAGCAGCATTGACTCTGGCGGCTTCCGCGAGTGGACGCGGAACAGTTTTATCGTCATCATCGTGCAATGCAGCCTGCTCTGCATAGAACGAAAGATTCTCTTTTTTGCCGCGCTCTGAAGCAGTTTCCGTCCAATAAGAATTGAGCTTTTCTTCTAAAAATTTCGGGTCTACGCGCTCCTGACTTTCGAGCATTTTCAAGGCTTGCAGCTTGTAATAATAATCATCCAAATCTTCCTCTTTCGTCGGATTTGAAGAGTCAAGTTCGCCTTCTAATTTCGTCAAAGCCGGAGATAAAAATCGTTGCGAGACAAAATCAAAATAAATTTGTCGCGCCTGTTCACGCACTTTTCCGCCGGAATACAAGCCAAACCGATGCGTCAACGAACCAATCCAACTATGGTCAAGATCATCAATTGACTTCAGCGTCGTGCGCAGTTTCCCTAAATCTGCCAGCTCCGCATCCGAAGTTTTCGCAGCCTTCTGTCCGCCTCCGGCGTCGTAATGGTCAAGCACGCGCTTGGAATTTTCCTGCGCGTCATTCAGCAACGAACTGTTATTAAAATAAGAAACGACGGAGCCGCCCAACCACAACAAACACACAGCGGCTAAAGCTCCGACCGCTAATTTTATTTGCGCCATTTGGTTCGGCGCGGCTTTTTGAGACTGGAACGACGAAGCGATGTCTTTGTCGCGGAAGATGACCTGCTTGAATAAATCTTCGGTAAACAATCCGGTTTGATTCATGCGGGCGTCGTCAGCCACAGGATTACTCGTGAAGTAAAATCCTCGCAACAACGGCAATTCACTGAACGGATTCGGACGGAAAAGCGCGAGCGTGAAGAGTCCGAGCTTGCGGCGCGTTTCTGACATTCGCAGTGGAAAGTTGAAAACTCCGTGTTGTTGCATCGGAGTGACAGCTTCGCCCAACTTTAGCAAACGCCGCTTCATTAGCGCGTCTAATAAATAATCAAACTCAACATCGAACAAAGCATGCGCGGTATTGGATTGCTCCAACGGAATCGTTGCACCCCACACCTGCGAACGTTCTGACGCTTGTAAGCCTGCGAAGAAATCTCCAAACCCTGGAATTGAATCGCAATGCGTGAAGACCAAATAGACCGGAAATCGAACGCCGGAACTTTTGATGACTTCATCTAAACGAGCGCGAAAAACCTGTGCCTGCTGTTCGATTTCGGCTTCATTGCCACTTAAAATATTCGCCGCGTTGACCGTGAGAACAAAGCCATCCAACGCACGATTCCGGCGATATTTTTTCAGCGTATCAATCACGCCTAGCCACTCATCTTGATCCTGTCCTTCGGTCAAATATCTGCCCGCAGTGTCTACGATGACGCCCTGATCCGTGACGCGCCATTCGCAATCTCGCGTGGCACGAACCAGATTTTGATCGGCGCGGCGCTGGCTGGACAACGCGTTAAAATTTAATCCTGCCGCTAACGCGAGCGAAGTTTTTCCGCTGCTCGGCGGGCCTGCCAACACGTACCACGGCAAACCATAAACGGCATCACTGACTTCACGATTGCCAAGATTGCTGCTGCGCAAAAACTGAACAGCTTCTTCGGCGCTGCGCGTCAATTCCTCGTACTGACGTGAAGCCGACAACGAAGATTTTCCAGTTGGCGCGGACTGTTCGGCTCCAGCGGTAACAGCTTTTTTGCTACGATTCTTGAGGAAATAATTAGCGAAAAATCCAAGCGGCCAACATAACAAAATGAAGGCAATAATGATGATTTGCGTAATCCCGACTTCATCGGGCAAAAGCAATGTCAACAGAATAGCAATTCCAGTCAGCGTGACCAGGACACAAAAAATAATTAGCTTTTTCAGACCAAGTGCGGGCATGAGAATCTTCCTGTTCCGGGTGAGACAAGCCGGATGAACTGGGGCGATAAAAAGATAAAAGCCTTACGCGAAAGTGAATCAATACTGAAGCGACATAGCTCGACCAACGACTCCGAATTTAGATAAGTTTTTCTGACAAAAACATTTCATTTAACTTTACATCAGAGCCTGTTCTGGAGGAGCGAACAGACAGAAAACTTGATTTCAAATGGGGGAGGGGCTGAATTTTCTAAAACTACTGATGAGGATACGCACATCTCACTCAGCCGATAATCTGTCAACTACTTCAATAAAATCTGCTTCACGTCGTTGGCGTGATTCGTCAATAAAAACTGAAACAACAAATAACCAAGCGCGACCATGCCGAGCGAAGCGGCAACTGCCATTTTCACCCACGCCGGAAGCTCAGGAACTTTTGTTTCCTTCAGCGGTTCCGGTTGGTCGTTGAGCTTCCAATGAGGAGAAAGGATGCTCGACTTTAGACGCCCGACACGCTGCAAATGCGATGAGACATTTTGCAGGACTCCGGGCAACTGATCTTCCATGTAAATATGGTATTTCCCTTTGAAACCTAACAACAGACAGATGTAATACACCTCGACCACATCGGCTTCCTGTTCGACATTTTTCAGGAGTCCGTCAAGCCGCTCGAAGAATTTCACCCCGGCGAATTGCTCCTTAAAATATTCCAGTTGCAGCGGGTTCCGTTCCCATTCGTGCCGCACCGGAAAACCACCCGCCAGCACTGTTTCATCCACAAAGGCAGCAAGCGCAAATTTGGCGTTTTGCAGTTGCGCTTCCTTGTAGCCAAGCTGTGCGCCACGCGCTTCAAATTCGCCGAGCCACGCATCAACCATCTGACGCATCTCAGACGAAGGAACCAATTGTCCGGCACGAATCCGCATCACCATTTCCAGTACCGGAGTAGCGAGATTGACCAAATCTTTTTCAGAACCTTGTTGATTAGCTCTCATCATTTTTTGTGGTGCTGCGCTTGACATAAAACAACAACTTCGAGTTTAGGGCTTAATGGCGTACATCTCAAGCTTCGCGTCGGGAAATTCATCCGGCATTCCGTGCGGGACATAAACGGCGATGGTTTTCAAGCCGATGATGCGATCCCAAAAACGTGTTAAAGCCAAATCCTGCGCGTTGCGATCAAGCCGATAATAATGCATTCCAACCCGCGTCGGAATTGGTCCCGGTGCGGGTGAAGCGTGCTTTAACGTGACACCCATTAAAGCGTTATTAATAACCGCATCTATGCCGTCGCCATCGGCAATTTTGAAGACTATCGGAATTCTCGCCAGCAACTTATCCTCGGGAGTATTTGCGCTGACACCTAAGATAAATTCCGCATTTTTCAAAAGCTCTTCGTCGTTGACTTTGCCAACGTAGAGCGATTCGCGGACTTTTTCCAACGGAATCGGCACACAACGTTCCGGCACTCCGACATTCAGCAAATCACGAATATCAATATCAAGCTGACGAAATGTCCCGTACAAATCCTGATGATCGTAGCGGACAACATCTTTCGGATGCCGCGTCACGCTGAACGTCATCAAGGCGCCGGCGAGCGCTGCCATTTCACGATAGAGCCGCTCAGGATGCACGATCCGCGTATGGAACAAATGTGTCATGATCGGGATCGAAGCATTAATCGAATTCAGCATCCAGAAAACTGTCGTGTCATCAGAAGTAAACGTTACCTGTCCGGCTCCGCCCTGCCGACGACGATCTCCCAGCGAACGACTTTTGGCGATCAACAATTCGACCAGTTGACGCAACAAATTGCTGAGCCACGTGGAGGCTCCCAGATGCAATGCCGGAGGCACAAATTTATCAGAGAAGGTTAATTGTCCGGTCGCAGTGCGCTCCAGTTCCGCAATTTTGATGGAGCTGTAACCGTCGCGTAATTCATCGGCAAATAAAATCTTAAAATTGCCCCGCGCAAACGCTAATTGCTGTTCGCCTTCGCCAGTGGTTTCGTCTACCACAGTTCCCGCTTCCTGCAAAAATCTGACATTGGAATTCGCCGTTGCGCCGTTGGTTTGAAAGTTCGCTGTTCCCATTCGTTTGGAGGGAATGGAGAGGTACACATCCAATTTGTTCGCCGCTGAATCGAAATGATTTTCGACTGGACGAGGTTCAGGCGGCGGCCCCATCTGCGGCATGCTCATCCACAATCCATCGGGCATGATGCCGCTGCAATTCAGAACTTCAACAAAGCCATTCGTAATCGCATCACGGTTCAATTGTAAGTCGAGAATACCCCATTCAAAGGGAGCTAACGCCGCAATCCGAGTATTCAGAAGGTCTTCAAAATGATTATCTGATTGCTGAAAGTGGTGCGGAGTGAGAAGCATGCCTTCATTCCACACAACTCGGCGATAACGGCTCATAGACTATCAACAGGGGGAGAAAACTAACTCAGAGACGGGGCTGACAAAAGCTGTAAAACGCTGTCGTCATAAGTGCGTAAAATAATTCGATTGGTTCGGATAAAACTTCTATCCGAACGGGCGGATTGTGTTCTAACCTGACACATCTTGTCAATCATTCTTTTGCTTTACCAGCAATCAAAAGAAAAATCGTACACTGAATTACCATTTCATTCGACTGATTCCGAAAAACGGCTAAAATTAATATCCGTTCTGTAGCACCTGCGACAAGGTAAGTGGATCAGGCGAGGATAAAACCTTCCAACCTTGTCTGAAAGATTGCAAAGCCGCTGCTGGATAATGTTGCGGCAGGTCGAATCCAGGCCTGGTTCCAATTGTCACGGCAGTTATCAACAACTCATCATCAAACAGACAATCTCTCGAAGTTTAATTCAAGTGTCGCTCCCGCTCCCTAATAACAACTGAGCTTTGGTGCAATGCTATGAATAAACTTTTTGTATTTGTCTTAACGGTAATCCTGATTCTCCAGTCAATCTCTCTTGGCGCGATGCCTGATCGTCAAACACGAAATGAAGTGCGCAGCCAACGAGAAAATCAATCAAAGCTCGCACCTGACCTTGAAGAAATGTTGACGCAGGATGATGAGCAAGCTTCTAATGTCGGACGCGCGCAACGCACGACTCTTCGCTCTCGCCGAGAAGCGGTGACCCGTGCCGAACGCTCCCGTATTAACGGAATTACTCTTCCTTCCATTGATATTGCACCCGAAGAAAAACAAAGCTTTATCATTCAGTTTGATGAAAACACTCCTGAGATTGTCAAACAGGAAAAACTGGTGCAACTGGGCGGACGCATCAACCGCCAATTGGACAGAATCGGGGTATCAGTTGTCGAAGTACCACGGAACATGGTTCGCTTACTGGCGGCTGACAACAACATTGCTTACATCAGTCCTGACCGTCCAGTGATGGCTTCCGGTCATATCGGAGAGACTACCGGGTGGTACAACGCCGGTATTTTGGATAAGGGCGACACTGACCCCAATACCTGGTTAGCAGGTGGAATTGGACAGATTGCGGTCATTGACAGCGGCATTGACACCAGCCACAACCTGTTGCGCTGGATGAATACCGGAGGCGTCTCAAAAATTAAATACAGCCAGGATTTTACCGGTCAAGGTATCACCGGCGACCCATACGGACACGGAACACACGTTTCATCAATGTTCGGTGGAGACTGGGTCACGAACAACAACGCTTATGAAGGTATCGCAGATGCTGCGAACATTCTCAACCTGCGCGTCCTTGACGGAACTGGTGCCGGCGCAACCAGCAACGTCATTGCGGCGCTTGATTGGTGCGTGACAAATAAAACGGCCTGGGACATTCGTGTCATTAACCTGAGCCTGGGAACGATTGCCAGGGATAGCTACAAAACTGATCCACTTTGTCTGGCAGCGCGACGAGCCTGGAATGCCGGAATTGTAGTTGTCTGCGCAGCGGGCAACGATGGCAAAGATGCGACTGGCAAGAAAGTTTATGGTGCGATCCACTCGCCCGGCAATGATCCGTCAGTGATTACCGTTGGCGCGGCGAATACCCTGGGAACCGCCAGCCGAGCGGATGACACAATAGCATCTTTCAGCTCGCGTGGGCCGACCCGCAGTTATGCAACCACGACGCTGGGAGTGCGAATTTATGACAATATCATTAAGCCTGATCTGGTCGCACCCGGTAACAAATTGATTGGTGCGCGCTCAAGTTATAACGGAGTTCCGAATAAACTGGTCAGCACTTATCCAACGTTGGGAACTGGAAGTGATCCTACCGTCGCTAATCAGGTGATGTATTTGAGTGGGACTTCAATGTCGGCGCCAATTGTCGCCGGAGCGGCTGCGTTATTAATTCAGACAAATCCAAAGCTCACGCCGAATATGGTCAAGGCGATTCTGATGTACAGCGCCCAACCGCTGGCTGGCTTCAATATGTTGGAACAGGGTGCGGGAGAATTGAACATTGATGGCGCAGTTCGTCTGGCACGATTAATCAAGCCGACACTACCCACGACCAATGGCGCAGCCTTACTGACTGCTTCACTGCCAACGCAACAAAGTACGATTGCCGGACAAACCTTCAAATGGAGTCAGGGCGTCATCACAAATTTCGGCTTCCTTTCCGGCAGCAACTTGATGACCTACTGGCAAAG
This sequence comes from Blastocatellia bacterium, assembly GCA_043775925.1. Taxonomy (GTDB): domain Bacteria; phylum Acidobacteriota; class Blastocatellia; order RBC074; family RBC074; genus JAFDVL01. The sequence goes on along the minus strand of JAYVRW010000191.1, from coordinate 499 downwards.
CGTCTACGGTTCCGGTCAGGTGCTCGCCGATGCCACTGCCAGTAGTACGACTGGATTGCAGTTGGTCTCTGGCAAAACCTATAGCGCGACACTCAAAGCCGGAGCATATACAGTCACGGGCAGCGGACAAATTCTGGGCGATAGCGCCAACGTCTTGTTTGCCAGTGGACAGGTTCTCGCCGATGGCAAGCTTCTGGCCGATGGTCAGATTCTCGGCGATGGACAAGTTCTCGCCGATGGTCAGGTTCTCGCTGACGGGACAACCCGGTCTGATTCTACTTTGAAATCAGCGAGTGGCTCTTCAATGCTGGGAGACAATACTGCCTGTATGCAACCTATCCCGTAAGCGGTTTTCAACTCAATGCTCGAAAAAAGCCAGGCAGGTTGCCTGGCTTTTTTCTTGTCATGAGCAATCCACGCTTATTTCCAATTGTCACGATGATTATCAGAGTCTTATCAACATTCCTCCACATTCTCGGGCTTTAATCTCCTTGTCCAA
>JAYVRW010000190.1:0-5211 GCA_043775925.1 Blastocatellia bacterium | reverse complement strand
ATGACTAATTTATCAAGATATTCAGGATGCCGAATCGCAAACGCCCACGCGACTGCGCCGCCCCAATCGTGCGCTACTAAGACACCTTTATTTTTAGGACTCGCGCCGAATTTATCAAACATCGCTTTAATGTCGGCGACGATTTTAGCGATGGCGTAATCTTCCACTTTTTCAGGCTTGGAAGATAAATTATAGCCGCGTTGATCGTAGGCGACGGCGGTGTAATCCTTCCCGAATTCTTTGAGCTGGTTTTTCCATTCGTACCAGAATTCAGGAAAGCCGTGCAAAAACAAAATTGTTTTTTTGCCTTTGCCTTCTTTGACGTAGTGCAATTTCAGCCCGTTAATTTCAGCGTATTCGTGCTTGAACATAGATTTTTTCTCTTTTGATTTGTTATCTGCCAGCGTCATTGAAGAAAAGGCAATGAGTACTAGCAGTAATGTTGTCAGCGTTTTCATGATTTATTCCTGTGATTAGATTTTGATTTTTAGTGCAGAGTAAATTTACTGCAAATTTCAATGAACACCAATGGCGAGCGTTTGAATCTAAGCGATTTGAAGCAATCCACTTTAGCGCCAGCGGCGCGGCATCTTGGTAGATTCGTAGTCATTTTTTTATCCAAGCTCCAGCGGAGCGATATTTTAGATGCCGCTCCGCTGGAGCTTTATTTTTTCCGTGGAACGATTTCTACCAGGATGTCGCGCCGCTGGCGCTGCGAGGCGCAACTGATTTTCCACATATTTCCTTGTTTGATTTGCGCGAATCAACAGCACTGCCTACAATCAGTATTTTTACAAATATATGAAATCCATCAGCAAAATCACTCACGAAAAATTTCCCGCCCCCATTTACGCAGCTAACGTCCTCTCGCACAATTTTGCGGATGGACAACGCTATTTTTTGAAGCCACTTTTGCAAATCCACTACGCGCACTGCTTGATGCTGGCGAAGCAGAACATCATCACGCGCAGTGAAGCCAAAAAAATCCTTAAAGCGTTAGATCAGCTCGACCTGAAAAAAATCAACGAAGCCAAATACGATGGTACAGTTGAAGATTTGTATTTTTATGTCGAAAGGGAATTAGGCTTAGCGATTGGTGAAGAAATCGCGGGCAAGCTTCACATTGCCCGCAGCCGTAACGATATTGATATTACGCTCTATCGAATGACACTTCGTGAAGAGATTTTACAATTGATCGAAGAATTGATGAACCTGCGCGCGACCCTGATTTCATTGGCTCGAACGCACATTCGAACGGTGATGCCTGCGCATACGCATACGCAACCCGCTCAGCCGACTACGCTGGCGCATTATCTCTGCGCGGCGATTGAATTCATTTCACGCGACATTTACCGTTTACGAAATGCGTTCAGAACGGTGAACAATAATCCACTCGGAGCTTGCGCGATTACGACTACCGGATTCCCGATTGATCGTTTCATGACGACGAAACTACTGGGCTTTGAGGGCGTCGTCGAAAATTCTTATGGCTGTATTGGCGGCATTGATTACTTGATCGAAGCCGTTAGCGCGGTAGCGACTTCGGCAATCAGCCTCGGCAAATTTACGCAGGATTTATTGCTGTGGGCGATGCAGGAATTTTCGTATATTCGTGTGGGCGATGGTTATGTGCAAACGTCTTCGATCATGCCGCAGAAGCGCAATCCCGTCGCGCTTGAACATACGCGGATCATCCTCAGTAAAGCCTATTCACAGGCAGTTGCTGTGATGACCAGCGTTCATAATACGCCGTTTGGCGACATTGTAGATTGCGAAGATGATTTGCAGCCGCTGGTTTTTAATACGTTCGTAGATGCCAGGCGGGCTATCGGATTATTAGCTGGTGCGCTCAGTTCCGTGACCGTAGATGTCGAAGGATTGAAGCGTAAAGCTTCGGGGAGTTTTCTGACGATGACGGAGCTGGCGGATACGCTGGTGCGCGAAGAAAAGCTCAGCTTCAAAATGGCACATCGGTTGGTGGCTTTGACGGGAAAGAAATTAACTTCGCTGGAGACGCCGCATCCTGAAATTATTGATAATTTATTGATCGTGGCGCAGGAGGTGTTAGGAAATCCGTTGAAGACAAAACGCGAAAAATTAGAAGCGGCGTTATGTCCGATCAATTTTGTGGAAGTCAGAAATGTGATTGGCGGCCCAGCTCCGAAGCAGGTAGCGAAGGCGTTAGATCGTCAGGAAAAATTAGATGCAAAAGACCGACAATGGATTAAAGAAAAATCAGGTATCGTTTCAAAATTTCCAGACTTGATAAAGCGGGAACGAAAATCCAATCTTTGATTATGTGCATGTTGTGGGGAACGGAAAATATTTTCACTTGTGACTGAAAACCGAGTATCATTACGAGTAAGAGGTTTTTATTTCAAGCTGAGGTTACGATGAATACGACACTAACCACTATTGCTGTTTCGCCCGATACTGCGAAAATAATTCTTGATCTTCAAGCGCGAGCGAATGAAAAGGGGATTTTACTGGAAGAGCTATTACAAACAGTTTCTGACCGACTGTCGCTCAATCCTGAAACATTCCTGACGCCAACCCAAAAAGCGGAAGCGTGGGAAGTCTGGGCAAAGAGCCATTCTTTTAATGAAGCGGTGATTCTTGATGATCGCCGTGAATCGCTTTATTCTGATGAAAGCATGTTATGAAAATTTTGGTTGATACCAACATTCTCTTACGCACCACCCAGCCAAAAAATCAAATGTATCCAGTGGCGATGCAAGCGGTCAAAGCGCTGCTCATCGCTGGTGAGGAAGTCTGCGTTTTTAATCAGAGTTTGATTGAATTTTGGAATGCAGCGACGCGCGATATTGCGCTCAATGGCTTAAGATTTTCTCCAGCACAAGCTGATGCGGAACTAACTCGAATAGAAGCACTATTGACGATCCTGCCCGATCATCCAGCGATTTATGCCGAATGGCGCAAACTGGTTGTGATGCATTCAGTTTCGGGGAAACAGGTTCACGACACTCGCATTGCTGCTGCGATGAATGTTTATGGTGTAGCGCAAATTCTGACCTTTAATATGGGCGATTTTAAACGATTTCAGAATCTTTTAATTCTTGATCCGGCTTCTTTCTAATCTCAAATTTGCTCGTAAATAGTGAAGCGGGTTTACGCTGATCTGAATACTGATCCGCGTAAACCCGCTTCATCCGCTACATCGGAGGTCTATTTACTTATCTTAACGACCAACCTTCTCGATATTCGCGTTTCAAATACTGATTCGCTTCGGGTAAGTTCGTAATCTCGCCCTTCACTGCATCGTAGCGAATTAATTTTCCTTGTCCCGCCTTCATCGCTACCACGCCGAGCAACATTGTTTCCGTCAATTGCGTCGCGTGATCGAAAGATGAACTTGGTTTGGCTTTGCCTTTGATGGCGTTTGCCCAATTCACGCGATGGAGCGCGTTGCCTTTGTCGTCGGCAATAATGCGTTCGTATTTCTTAGGAATTTTCTTCGCTTTTTCCATCAATGTTTGCGGATAAAGCTGCGGATTTTTGCCGTAGGTTTCGTGCGTCAAAATTCCTTTTTCGCCAATGAAAATCGTCCCACCGCCGCTTTGCAGGGAAACACTATCAGGCAGGATTTCAGGGCGATCTCCCATTAATCCGCCGTCAACCCAGGTGACTTTGACGGAAGGTTGAGCGCCACGCGCCGGGAAGTGGTAGATCACTTTGCTGCCCAATGGGTAAGACGCGATTTTGCGATTTGCGTCTAATCCGAAATTGGTGAAAGTCGCTTCGACGGTTGTCGGTTGCGTCAAGCCCAAGGCCCAATACGGAGCGTCCAACAAATGCGCTGCCATGTCGCCGATGGCTCCCGTACCCCAATCTACCCAGCCGCGCCAATTGAACGGATGATAAATCGGATGATACTCAATCATCGGGCCGGGGCCGCAATATAAATCCCAATTCAGCGTGTCAGGCACGGGATAGCTACCCGCCATCGCGCCTGCGAGTGAGCGATTCAATTTATTCTGCGTCCAATCGTTGCCGTAGCCACCACCGCCACCTGCTCCCGCTGGAGCGGTCGGACGTGGGACGCCTTGTGGCCAATAATTCACGGGGCGATTTGTCCAGATTTGCACTTCTTTGACTTTGCCGATGAGTCCGGCCTGCACCCATTCATTAATCAAACGGGCTTCTTCGCTGGAATGTCCCTGATTGCCCATCTGCGTGATGAGCTTGGGATTTTTGACTGCTAAATCGCGCAGGTAACGCGCTTCCTGAATTGACCAGGTGAGCGGCTTTTCGACGTAGACATGTTTGCCTAACTGCATTGCGGTTTTGGCGGCAATCGCATGGTGATGATCGGGAGTCGCAATGATGACGCCATCAATATCTTTTTGCGTTTCCAGCATTTTGCGGTAGTCGGTGTGCCGCGCAGCCTTTTGATACGCCTCGTAAAGCTTGGCGCCTGCCGGATTCGGGGAACCGTCACGATTCTTGGCACGAGCGGAAGTTGCACGGTCTACGTAACCGAAATCTACGTCCGCCAGCGCAACCAAATTTTCTCCTGCTGCCACCAATTCGGTCGAATCGGACGCGCCTTGTCCGCCGCAACCAATGACGGCGAAATTTACTTTGTCGCTGGGAGCCTTGTAGCCTACGCCGCCAAGCACATGACGCGGCACGATCATCGCGCTCAACGCCAGCCCGGACGTTCCCGCTACGAATTTTCTGCGTGAAATTTTGTCCTTTGCCATAGAGTTTCCTTTGTGAGAAATGAAATATTGTGAATCAGGATAATCAACCTGTGGAGCGATGAATACTGTAGCAATTTGAAGAACGAACGTCAAAAAAATGTATAGCAGGGCAGCCTGCCCGCTGAGTAATATTGTTGAAGGTACGCTTTCCCGAAAAGTGATTTGTTGTGTACGAAAATCAACGGGCAGGCTGCCCGTTGTACGTTATTTCGCCAATGCTTTTTTCAATGCCTGCGTCGTTACATAATATTTAGCCAGCATATTCGGCACTTCCCAATCCGGCAGTTTTCCAGCTTCTAAAAACTTGAAATACTTCGCCGCAACTTGAGAAAAATGCGATTCGTGTCCATCGCGGAATTTTTCGGGAATCGTAATTTGCCACCCATCTTTGGTGTCTTTGATGCCGATTCCTGCGAAGGTTGATTGCAATCCCTCGACGGCTTTTTTAAGTTCTTCGCCAACTGCTTTTTTGTCGGCAGGTTTGGTC
>JAYVRW010000189.1:0-19598 GCA_043775925.1 Blastocatellia bacterium | reverse complement strand
ACTTTTTGCGACATCCAATCAACCATTTGGTGTAATCACCATCGGCAACAATTTCAAAAAGGCTGTAAATGTAGCCTTCGCATTCCGGTATGGCGTTTGCTATTATTAAAGGGTCTCGCACCAGAAATTAAATGCCCTTTCAAATGGAGGCAATCATGTTGATTCCCAGTGTCTCTCGTTTCTTACTCACACTCACCGTACTTGCTTCGTTCTGCCTGATGGCTCTGGCGCAAGCGCCGCTAACGCGGATTGCCCGCATCAGCCTGATCGAAGGACAAGTCTCTTACCTGCGCGATAAAGATTCTAATAACTGGTTCGACGCCGCGATGAATACGCCGCTCGGCGAAAAAGATCAGGTCTTTACCGGAGCGCGTGGACGCACGGAAATTCAATTGACCGGACGCAACGTCGTTCGTCTGGATTCCGAAACCAGTTTCAAAATTTCACAATTCACCGCGGCGGTAACGCAGGTTGCGCTGCCGGTTGGCAACGCGACGATTCGGATTGAAAGCCTTGATCGCCGTCAATTCGATACCGTAGACGCACGCGATTCAAATTCTGATGATCCTTTATATTTTGAAGTCAACACGCCAACAGTCGCTGTAACGTTGCTCAAAACCGGAATCTATCGCATTAACGTCCGCGAAGACGGGACAACGGAAATCAACGTCCGCAGTGGCGAAGCCGAAATTTACAATCAGGAAATCGGCACAATACGAATTCAAAAAGGTCGCAGCGTCCAGATTGAAAGCAATGATGTCAGCAATTATCGGCTGGCAAAATTGCAGGATAAAGATTCGTGGGATCGCTGGAATGATCGGCGCGATGATGAACTTTATTATCAGGCGGATTCGCTGAGCGCACGTTATATCCCACAGGGTATTCCCGGCGGTTATGATTTAGATCGTCACGGCGATTGGTGGCACACTGCTGAGTATGGCTATGTTTGGTCGCCGCGAGCAGTGGCAGTTGGCTGGTCTCCATACCGTGTCGGTAACTGGCGCTGGTATTCGGATTTTGGCTGGACGTGGATTTCAACTGAGCCGTGGGGCTGGACGCCTTATCATTATGGTAGCTGGGCATATTCCAGTAATCGTTGGTGCTGGATTCCGCGTTCCAGTGGGATTTCAATTGCGCTTGGATTTTCGTCGTGGTCTCCGGCACGAGTGACATTTTTCGGATGGAGCAATGGCGGCAGTTATAATCGCGGTTACAACAACGGCTATCGCAATGGCTACAGTGATGGTCGCTACGATCAGGTCGGATGGATTCCGCTGGCTCCGGGCGAACACTATCGTGGGAATCACGGCACGACAATTGTGAACAACACAAATATTTATGGGAATAACAATACCGTGAATTCGCGGGTTGACGGGTATCGAAATTATTCTGCGCCCGGTGGATTGACGCGGATGGAAGGACGGCATTTCGATACCAATCGTGTCGCGGTTAATACTACCAATTTAGCGACAACGCCGATCCAAACGGCTGACATCAGATCAGGCGTGACTGTGCGCGGCGATGGCTTCCGTCCCGCGAATAGACCTGGCAGCGAACAGCCACCGCAGGTGAATCCAGCGGCAACTCCGGCGGGCAGGCAGGCGCTAGGTCGTCAGGTCATTGCACGAGACATTGCGCGTGGCGGCGAAGTGATAACACCCAGAGCAACGACGAATGGTTCAGTCACCAATGGAACACCAACGTTGCGAACAGATAATGTTCCGAATCGCCCGGTTGATCGAACCGTCAGATCAGTCGAACGTGGAAATGATTCGCGGACAGATAATAATGCTGTTCGCAGCACTGATCGTGGATCGCTGGTGACAACTCAGCGGGTGGAGCGTCCGGCAAATATTAACCGTACGCCTGATGTTGTAGCGCCGAATAATGGACGCAATAGTGAGCGTAGTGGTGATCGTTCGTCACGTCCTGAAAATCGTCCGTACACTTTCGGCGATGGCAATAATTCGCGTCAGGAAACTGCACCACGTCGCGCAGAGCCTGACCGCAGTCAGACGCCCGCAAGAAATGTTGAGCGGAACACCGAACGCAATGTCGAGCGTCCGCCAAATCGGGAAACTCCACGCAGCGAACCCCGTAACGAAACTCCACGTTATGAAGCTCCGGCGCGCAGCAACCGTGAAGAGCGTCCGACGCCTTCGCGTGAAGTCAGGCAGGAACGTCAGGAAGCGCCGCGTCAGGTGGAACGTGAGCGTGCGCCGCAACCCCGGACAGAGCAGCGCAGTGAGCCTTCGCGCAACACGGAGCGCAGCAGCGAACGTCCATCGCGTGGATCTGAAGGACGACGCAACAACTAACTGATCTGACGTTTCGTCAATCGGTCAACATGAAAGAGTGGCGGGCTGAAATACAGCCTGCCACTCTTTTTTTTGACTTCGAGGCTCCAATTTTCGTCACTGCAATCTGCCGTATAGCGTCAATTCCAGCGTAACAAATAAAAGCCCGATTTCTTGAGTTGCTCCGAAACTATTGCAAATAATAGCTAAATTGCTTCGTGCAGATTTTTCAGAACTTTGGCACGACTTTCGCATTACTTATTCACGTGAAAAGGTATGCGGTTGATTGTCGCCGTAGTGGTTAGTTTGGGTTGTTCGGCGGCGGCAGTTTCGGGGCCACTGCATACCTTTTCCATAAAAAATCTATCTCACCCCATCAACTGTTCGTCCTTCCTTTGTGATATATTCCTGCTTGATTGAATCCATTTACCTTCAATAAGGAAAGCAGGCTTGAGCATTTTTCTCTTCATTCTGTGTATTATTGTCTTCGTCTTTTATTTGACGTTCGGACTGGAATTAATCATCGGCAATCGCACGATTAAATTCCTGAAAGATATTCCACGCCTTCAATCCATCAACCCTCCCAAAGTCTCCATCGTCATCGCCGCTCGTAACGAAGAATCCACCATCGAAGCCGCGCTGCAATCCGTTCTCCTTCAGGATTATGAAAATTTTGAAGTGCTGGTAGTCAATGACCGCTCGACTGATTTGACCGGAATAGTTTTAGAAAAGGTGGCGAATGATTTTAATAACCTGCGCGTTCTAACCATCAAAGAATTACCGAGTCGCTGGCTTGGGAAAAACTATGCACTGTATTCCGGCTCACGAGAAACGAATGGAAAGTTATTGTTGTTCAGCGATGCCGATGTCGTGATGAAACCGGATGCGATCAGCAAAGCGGTGAATTATTTATTGACCGAACGGTTGGATCACGTGACGTGCTTGCCGGATCAAGCCACACGAAGCTTACTGTTACGAATTTTTATTACAGCGTTCGGATTTTTTTTCTCGCTTTACGCCCGTCCCTGGCGTGCCCATAAACCTAATCGCTGGCACATTGGCATTGGAGCTTTTCAACTTATCCGCTCAGAATTTTATGTCAGTATCGGCGGACACGTGCCCATTGCGATGCGCCCTGATGATGACCTGCAACTTGGAAAATTAATCAAACTGCACAATGGTCGCCAGCATCTAGTATGGGGCAAAAATGAGATCAGTGTCGTCTGGTACAACTCCATCAAAGAGCTGATTAACGGACTCATGAAAAATGCGTTTGCGGGAGTGAATTACAGCTTGTTTCTGGTCTTTGCTTCAACCCTTGCGCTGACTTTATTTTGCTTGTTTCCCTTCGTTGCAATTTTTATCACCAGCGGATATGCGCTGTGGTTAAGCGTTGCCACACTCATCATGATTGTCGTGATTTTTTGGGATAGTGGAAAATATCTGGGATTAAATCGCTGGTACGCTTTGGGGTTTCCGTTCGCTACGATGCTGATGATTTTTATTATGTGGAAAGCAGCTTTGAGAACCGTCATGAAGGGCGGCATTGAATGGCGCGGGACGTTTTATCCGTTGAAGGATTTAAAGGCGAATAAGATTTGAGCATGGACGACTTACTTATTTCTAATGCTTCCATCATTGACGGCACAGGACAGCCCGCGTATTGCGCCGATATTGCGATCAAAAAAAATCGCATCACAGCCATCGGACAATTACAAAATTTCAAATCTAAATCTCGAATTGACGCTGGAAAACTTTCTATCATCCCTGGAATTATTGACCCGCATTCACACGCTGATTTAATTTTCCCGCTTGCGCCTCAGCGTCAGGCTGAACTGCTACGCGGAAAATTATCGCAGGGAATTACAACTACCATTGTTGGAAATTGTGGACTTGGATGCATACCTCTCGCCAATTCTGAAACCGAAGAAATTTTACGCGCCGTCAATGGATGGATGACGCCAGAGCCGATGAAATGGGCGTGGAAAACAGTTAGCGAATACCTGAATTATTTAGACAGTTACGGCGTAGTAATGAACGTGGCGACGCTGGTTCCGCACGGTCCGATTCGGATTTCAGCGATGGGCTTGAGCAAAGACAAGCCTTCACGGGCGCAATTGAAATCAATGCGAACGCTGACCGAGCAGGCAATGAAAGACGGCGCTCTCGGAATGTCATCAGGATTAATTTATCCGCCGGGAATGTATTCTGAAGCCGATGAATTACAAACGCTTGCACAGATCGTCAAGGCTTACGACGGCATTTATACGAGCCATATTCGCGGTTCCAGTGAAACCTTAATTCCCGCCGTCAAAGAATTATTAGACGTGGCTCGCACCACCGGAGTTCGCATTCATCACTCACATAACGAAGCCGTCGGGCGGGCGCATTGGTCGAAGATTGATCGCGTGTTGGCGATGGAAGAAAAGGCTGTGCGTGAAGGGCTACGCGTGAGTTTTGATATGTTTCCCTATACAGCAGCGGCGACGATGATGATTGCGATTTATCCGCCTTGGGCTTTGGAAGGTGGAGTTGGTTTATTAATCGAACGATTGCAGGACAAAGCTTCGCGGGAAAAAATTCGACGTGATATTCAGATACAAAAATCCAGTTGTCAGCCGGATGGATGGCCCCACAATCTGGTGCGCGCTTCGGGTTGGAAAGAAATTTATATCGGCTACGTTGCCAGTCGCAAAAATAAGCGTTACGAAAAATTAAATTTATTAGAGCTGGCAAAGCTCACCAATAAACAGCCCTTCGATGCAATTTCAGATTTAATCATCGCCGAGCAGGGACAAATTTCAATGTTAATTTTTGAAGTCAGTGGCGAGCATGATTCCCGTGAATTATTGAGCAAATACGCGAAACACCCGCTCGGCGCATTTTGCACGGATGCTGAAGAATACGGACGGGGCATTCCGCACCCTGCGGCATACGGAGCGTTTCCAAAAATCTTAGCACGCTTCGTCCGCGAAGATCAGACGCTGACTTTTGAAGCAGCAATTCGCAAAATGACCTCATATCCAGCACAGATTTTCGGCCTGAAAGATCGTGGCATCATTCGCGCTGGAGCCTTTGCTGACCTGGTTTTAATTGACCCAAAGAAAGTTCAGGATCGTGCGACCTACGCGCATCCGAATCGGCTGGCAACAGGCATTGAAACTGTCATCGTCAACGGAAAAGTTGCGTGGGAAAAAGGTGTAATTAAAGAAGCAACAAACGGCATCACAATTCGGCGCTGAGGTACGATAGGTGTCCCGCCTGTCAAAATTATCCTTAGAAAAACTTTTTCTTAAACGCTAAATGTCGCTGCTCCGCCAGACTTAAAACCTTCGCCAGCTCCGGTTCACTCCGCAAATTATTCAGCAACGGATCATTCACAAAATACGGATAGCAAAAAAATCCACCTTCAATACTTCGCTTTAATAAACGCAGCGCGGCTTTGGAATCGCCGAGTTCGGCAAAGCCCTGCGCGACTTTGTAGATAGCTTCGGCATCGGTCACTTTGCGGCTCTCAATTTGTTTTTCGACTTCGCGGAGCAAGGTTAACCCCTGTGGGGTTTGTTGTCGTATTTTCAGCCGCAAAGCCTGCCCGATTTGCACGTACATTGAATTCGGCTCAGCCTTATAAGCCAGCTCAAAATCCTTTGCTGCTGCTTCGTAATGCTTCAGATAGTAATGGCCGAGACCGCGATAAAACACAATGAATCCGGGCGAATTCTTCATCGGCAGGCTCGACAAAAATTTCTCATATTGTCCATCGTAAAAATAACTATTGAACGCCGAGCTGTTCAGTTTGACTGCCGCATCGAGACGACGCGCAGTTTCACCGGACGCCATAGATTCTTTCAGCATCCCGCCAAAACGATAAGCATAACCAAGCTCCCAGTGCGCTTCGGCGTTATTCGGATTGTCGGCAATCGCTTGTCGCAGCAAGGGAACTGCCTCTTCAGGACGACCTGTATCCGTAAATAAATTCGCCATGAAAATTCGGGCTTCAATGAAATCCTGATTCAACGCCAGCGCCTTTTCATAATCGGATTGTGCCTTACGATAAAATTCTTCTCCACCAAAATCGAAGGAAGCAAGGGCGGTGTGTGCCCTCCCCAGATGCGCCCAGGCCTGCGCATAGTTCCCGTCCAGTTTGATGGATTGTTCCAACATTTGTGCCGCGAGCTTGAATTCGTTGGAGGCGTACAAATCTACGCCGCGCAGGTAATATTCATACGCTGCCACGTTCGTCGGAGAATCGCGCCGGAAGCGTTCGTTTTCAGCCGAAGTCAGATTCAGATTTAATCCGCGAATGACCTGTTGCGCGACTTTATCCTGCACTGAAATTAAATTCTCATATTTCAAATCCAGTGCTTCCTTCCACAGGATTTCATTCGTCACAATGTCAATTAATTGTGCGGTAATTCTTAAATCACCCGCCTCACGAATATAGGTTCCGGTCAGCAAGGTATTCACATTCAGATCAATCGCTACCTGCCTGGGATCGAAATCTTTTTGGCGAAATTTTTCGATGTAGGAAGATGGACGCACCGATAATGAATTCACGTAGCCGAGCTTGGTAATAATCGAATCTGCCAGAGAAAACCCAATGAAATCCGTTTCAGCTTCCTGTTTGAGATTACGAAAAGGAAGCACGGCAAGCTGACGTGAGAGCGCTGTTGACGGAGCAGGTTTCGGCGGCGGCTGACGCCAAAAAGTAAAATAGGCAATCGCCATTGGCACAACGATAAACATCATTGCTATCGTCAACTGATAGGGTAAAAGCTTTCGCGGTTCGGCAGTAACCAGCGAAGCCGGCGGAGTCGCCATCAATTGATTATTCTCAACATTTTCGGGGATTTCTGCCTCTGGTGATTCAGTCACCGCTTCGCCGGGATGGTAAGCTAAAATGCTGACCGAAGCGACAAAACGATACCCGTGTTTTGGCACAGTTTGAATAAATTGCTGCTGATCGTCACCGAGGGCTTTGCGCAACGTTGAAATATTCTGCGCGAGGTTTGATTCTTCGACAATGGTGTCCGCCCACACCCTTTCCATTAATTCATCTTTGGACATGACGTGCCCGCTCTTTTCAACCAATGCCAGCAAGGTTTCATAAGCTTTTGGGGTGAGTTGGATCGGCTTTCCATGACACAGTAGTTGAAGCTCATCAGGGATCAATTCAAAATCGCCAAACCTATATAAATGACAGTTTGGCGGGACTTTAGGGGATTTCATATTTCTTTTAGAAAAATCTCAAAAAGATTTCAATCTAACTTCAAGACTCTTTTCGGTAGTTTAGTGCATTCTCCGTATCACAAAACGCCCAGTGAATTGCAGGCGAAAGACGTTCGGGATTTAGGGAGTCAAGAGGGAGTATTCTCTAACCACGAACATTCTAATCGTTGGCAAGGCATTGGACAACTAGTGTGACGGTTCGGTCATGAACTCCTGTTAGCGGTTTGTGCCAATAAACTCAAGCCGGAAAAGCCGTAATCGAATTGTTGCTGCCGCGTTTTAACCTGGGAGAGTTGAAATGAAGATCGTCGTGGTGCGGAGTAAGCTTGGGGGAGGTTACTTTTGCCATCCGGCTCTATCGGAGATCAACTCTCCTTTCTAATTATTTATGAGGAGGGAAAATGAATACTCGTTACAAACTAATCGCTTGTCTGATCTTTCTCGGTTTGAGCGCAGCCGTGTTGCTACCCCGTGGGGAACGTTCCATCGCACAAGCTCACGACAAAAAAGCCGAAAATCAATCGCCATCAGCTTCGGGACCAATCGCCATCACCTCAGATGATAAATATGTCTGGGTCGCTAATCCCGATAACAACTCGGTCTCTGTCATCAATGTAGCCGCCGATGCCAATATCAAAGAAGCTGAAATTCGTGTCGGTCGAGAACCAAACAATGTGGCTATTTCTCCAGACGATAAATGGGTGGTAGTCAGTAACACCGTCAGCGGAACTGTTTCCGTCATTCGTGCCAATGCCGATCATCCGCGCGTCGTCGCCACTATCGAAGTTGGCACTGAGCCTTACGGTCTGGCATTCACGCCAAACGGTGAAAAACTTTATGTGGCGAATGCTCGTTCGAATGATATTTCCGTCATTGATCCTGAACGATGGCGCGTCATCAGAACCATTCGCAAGGTCGGATTGGAACCGCGTGGCATTGCGATTACGAATGATGGTGATAATGACGACTACGATGAAAAGGTTTACGTCACACAATTTTTTGCCACCACCCGTCCGGGGACCATTATCGGCGCGGATGATTACAAAGAAGGTCGCGTCACCGTCATTTCCACTGACCGCGACAAAGTAGTCAAAGAAGTTATTTTGAATCCGATGGCTGACACGGGATTCAAATCAAATGGTTCCGCGTTACAAAGAATTCCGGCGCGAACTCCGGCAGAATTTTTTGTCACGACCGGAGCCTTTCCGAATTTCCTGAACGCTGTAGTCATCAAAGGAAACAAAGCGTATTTGCCAAATAATGCCGCGTCGCCCGATGGCCCCGTGCGCTTCAACGTCAATGTGCAGGCGTTTCTTTCAGTCATTGATACCGAACAGGACAAAGAAGCGGAACTTAATGGACAAAAACAAACGATCAACATGAATCGTGGAATTCAGTTTGAACCAGCCAGCCCCAATAAATTATTTCTCGGAGTTCCCTGGCACATCGCGTTCAAGCACAACAGCAATGAAGGTTATGTTGTCGCTTCGGCGGCGAATATCGTCGTCAAAATTGTCCTCGACGAAAACGGTACGCCTTCCATCAACGCACCCAAACAAGCGGGCGATCCCGGCAAAGTTGTGCGCATCGCCGTTGGACAAAACCCCAGAGGCATCGTCATTAACAGTAAGGATGAGCGGGCTTACGTGATGAATGAAGTTTCGCGCGATGTCAGCATCATCAACCTTGAAACGAATACCGTAAAATCATTGGTGCGGTCTGCACCATTGCCGCCAGCCGGAACGTCGGAAGCCAAAGTCCAAATCGGCAAAGCAGTTTTTCACAGCAGTACCGGAGTGAATTTGCCGCAGCTTGGAGCCGATGGCGTGATCGGACAACGCCTTTCCAGTGAAGGTTGGAGCGGTTGTATTTCCTGTCACGCCTTCGGAACCACCGATGCCGTCGTTTGGATTTTCGGAGCTGGCCCACGGCGTTCCGTTCATTTAAACGGGTCATTTAACCCCGGCAATCCTGCCGATCAAAAAGTACTGAATTATTCAGCAATTTTTGATGAAGTACAGGATTTTGAAAATAATATGCGTGGCGTTTCCGGTGGTCTCGGATTGATTACATTACCCGATGGATCGCAAGACCCGACGCTGAATGCATTTGCGCTGGCGAACACTGGGCGCAGCAAAGGCTTAGATGCTTTGTCAGAATATGTAGCGCGAATTCGGACGCCGATTTCTCCGCTCTCGAAGGTCAAACCCTGGACGAGATTAGGTCAGGAAGTTGCGTTGGGGCGACAGGTTTTCGAGCAGATGGGCTGTGTAAATTGTCACTCCGGCGGAGGCTGGTCAGTCAGTCGCCGTGACTTTACGCCTCCTCCCGCGCCAACCGAAGTGGTCAATGGACAGTTAATCCGCTTCCTGAAAAAGGTCGGGACTTTTAACCCGGCAGCCGTGAATGAGATTCGTCAAAACGGAGCTGCTCCGCTTGGCGCGGATGGCTTCAATCCACCGTCTTTATTGGGTGTTCACGCCTTTGGTGAATTATTTCATAACGGTTCGGCGCAAACGATTGAAGAACTTCTAAAGCAAAAACCACATCGTCAGGCAGGGCTGAGTAATCCGGCAAATGACATGTTGGATAATCCGTTGTTCTTTGATGCGCTGGTCAAATTCGTCAAATCAATTGACGCTTCGACCACTCCCTTTCCATTGAAGAAATAACCGCTCAGATACGTTCAGAGTTCACGCTTTAGCGTGCCTGTTTTAGCTTGGCACGCTGAAGCGTGAACTCTAAACTTGAAATCCTTCCAGCGTTGTCACAATTAAATCCGCAGCGGAAAGCTGCTCTGCGCCGTAACTATTGGTCACTGCGACGCAGTACATTCCAGCAGCTTTGGCGGCTTCACTGCCTGCGACGGAATCTTCAAATACCATACATTCTGATGGTTGGATTTCGGTATTCAGAACATAATTCAACTGCTCTAAAGCTTTGTCGTAGCCTTCAGGATCAGGCTTACAATCATGCACATCTTCTGCCGCGACGATGATTTTGAAGCAATCACGAATGCCGCCATGTTCCAGCACATATTCAATTTCACCGCGTAGCGCACCAGAGGCAATCGCTACTGGATATTGCTCTGCGAGGCGTTTGATCAAATCTACAACGCCTGGAAAAAGCAGCATTCGTTGGGAAATTTCTTCGCGGTAATATTCGGCTTTGCGATCAATCAGCGTTTGGATAAAAACATCATCAGCGGCATCAGGAGTGCGCGAATTATCACACAACACCGCCGTAAAACATCCACGATCATCCAGTCCCAAATATTTTTCGTGGTAGTCTTCATCCGTTAAGAAAATAAATTCTTCTTTTAAAATCTTGCGGAACAATTCAAGGTGGAGCGGTTCGTCATCAACGATCACTCCGTTAAAATCAAAGATAATTGCTTTTGGCTTCACTATCAAAATCCTTTCGGTTAATCTCAAAATTCAAGATCGGACAGGATAAACTTTGCATTGAGGAAATACCAATGGCGAGTGAGAAGATAAATGATAGTTGGAATTCAGCGCTTTACGATCAGAAGCATTCTTTTGTCTATGAATACGGCAAAGAATTACTAGATTTGCTCAAGCCGCAGGCGGGTGAACGCATCCTTGACATCGGCTGCGGAACCGGACATTTGACCGCGCAAATTGCGTCTTCGGGCGCGAAAATTGTCGGGATGGATTTTTCCGCCGCGATGATTGAAAAGGCTCGCGCCGAATATCCAACTCTGGAATTAATCGAAGCCGACGCAACGAATTTTTCTTTTGGCGAACCATTCGATGCTGTTTTTTCCAACGCGACGTTTCATTGGATTCCAAATGTTGAAGCGGCTACGCAGTGCATCGCCAACGCCTTAAAAACAGGCGGTCGGATGATTGTCGAATTCGGAGGCAAGCGCAACATCGCTAATATTATGGCTGCGCTTGAAGCTTCACTAAAAGAGATGGGAATTGCCGAGCCAAGCCGCGAAATGTATTACGCTTCGATTGGCGAATATGCTCCCGTGCTTGAGAAATACGGACTCGAAGTCGAACAGGCCTGGCTCTTTGATCGTCCTACAAAATTAGACGGCGAAGACGGAATGCTGAACTGGCTCCGTATGTTCGGGACGATGAAAACTGAAAATTTATCCGAAGCCCAACGCACCGAAGCATTCAATTTAGCCGAAGCAAACCTACGCGCCGTTCAGTATCACGACGGGCAATGGTATGCTGATTATCGTCGAATTCGTATCGTTGCTCGGAAGGGTCAGTACCATCTGCGGTAGCGGGTGGGTCAACTGCACAAAAATTATGCAATTAGCTCGTGTGATAGGAAATGTTGTCGCAACCATCAAAAACACTACGCTGGAAGGGCGCAAGTTGATGGTCGTGCAAACGCTGGATGCGAAATTACTTCCAGTGGGCAAACCATTAGTCGCCGTAGATTCCGTTGGAGCCGGCGTCGGCGAATTGGTTTTCTGGTGTCGCGGCAAAGAAGCCAGCTTCCCGTTTTCAGGCAGCGAAGTCCCCACCGATTGCACCATCGTTGGCATTGTTGATTCAGACAAACACGTAGAAACAGGAAAGCGTGGAGAGGTTCTTCGCTAATCCCTGCTCCCTAAACTGTCGCTCCTTTAACTATTTATGCTTCTCGGAAAAGTCATTGGCAACGTCGTCGCTTCGCACAAAAATTCGCGGTACGAAGGTACACGCATTATGGTGGTGCAACCGATCAACCCTGATGGCACTTCGCGTGGCAGTACGATGCTCGCGCTTGATAGTGTAGATGCTGGCGAAGGCGATGTCGTGATTGTGGTGCAGGAAGGATGGGGAGCTTCAACCGCAGCTACGGGCGAAGCCGGAGCTGCGATTGATTCTGCGATTGTCGGGATTGTAGATTCTGTCGAGTAAGGTTTTGTGGCAGAAGCCCGACTGTTAAGAAGGGCGTCGGTACAGTGGAATCTATTTCCAGAATACTGATGCCCTCCTTAACAGTCGGGCTTCTGCCATCTGATTTACTTCAAACTACGAATTTTGATGTTGCGATACCAGACTTTGTCACCGTGTTCCTGCAACAAAAGATGACCTTGCGCAAAGGTTCCAAATAATGGCTGGTCTTTAAATTTACTTTTCGCAATCAATGCCTTCAAGGCTTCGCTGCCGCGCTCGTATTCCAAAACCTTTTCGCCGTTCAGCCAATGCTCAATGTGATTGCCTTTGACTACCAAACGAATTTGATTGAATTCGCCGACAGGTTTTAATTTTTTCTTATTGTTCGGCGGCATGATGTCGTAAAGCGCACTGGCTTTGCGATCACCATTGATTCCCAATTTCGCGTCGGGATGGTTGTCATCATCCAGCACCTGCATCTCAAAACTAATCGCGGATTTTCCTTTGGGCGGGAGCGTTTCGGACACTAAATATTTCAGCCCGCTGTTGCCACCTTGACTGATTTTCCATTCGAGCGACAATTCAAAATTTCCAAATTCTTCGTTGGTAATGAGGTCTCCGCCAGCCTCGCCGAGTTCGCCTTTGGCTTGAATGCGACTGATGCAATGATCTTCAATAATCCAGCCAACTGGAACTTTGTCCTGATGAAAACCGCGCCAGCCCTGGAAGGTTTTGCCATCAAATAATAATTTCCATCCAGCTTTCTTTTCGGTTTTGGAAAGTTCATTGTTCTTTTGTGCGAATGCAGTGAAAGCAAAGCACCCAATCATCAAAAAACCCAGAATAGTATTTTTTTGCATAGAATATTAAAGTCTCCAAAATTATTTTAAATCTCCAAATTTCTCACGATAAAGCACTAACAATTCTTCGGCTTGTTTGGCACGCTGCGCTTCCTGCTCGGCACGTTGTGTTTCCTGCTCGGCACGTCGCAACTGTTCGATTTCCCTTTTGGTAGCCTCGACAGCTTTGCGCTCACCATCTTCATCAGGAGTTAATAAAAGTTCGCCTGCTTCATTCGCCCATCGCAACCAGGTTGCCTCCATATCCAAAAATTTTCCCTGCCATTTCACCAACGATAAACCAAGCTGCGGACACGGCAAGACGCCTTTTTCATCAACGGCTAACTCTTCATACTGTCCATCACGCAGCACAAAGCCTGCCAGTTCATAATCGAACGGATGGTAATAATAATAATTCGCCACCTGTAACTGATCCTGATAGATCAATTTTTTTTCAACTCGATCCTGCTCCGCCGTACTCTCCGATAAAAGTTCAATCACAACTTCTGGAGCTTTACCTTCATTCCACGTAATCCAGCTTTTTCGCTCACGGTATTCTACTCCGGTGACAGCGAAAAAATCAGGGCCGCGAAAGTCATAGCGGAGTGTTTGATCCGGGCTGAAATAAACAAACATGTTGCCGGCTACATAAACATCCTGACGATCACGCCAGTAATGTTTCAAGGCCATAATCAACAAAGACATTTGCGCGTAATGTCGGAAAGTTTCCATAGGAGTATCGTCATCGTACGGCAAATCATCCTCGGTTTGCGGAAAGATATACCCCGTATCCGCTAATTCCGCCAACAGGCGTTGTCGCGCCTCTTGCGGATAACCACGCCAGGACAATGATGCGTAAGCTTTTGGCACGGACGATGTCGGTACGTCTGAAATTGTCTCTGCCATATTTTTTACCTGCTCAAGAAAGTATTTGACTCTTGAGTTGAGCCGGAATTATTTCCGGCTCAACTCTCTGGACTCATTATGCCTTTACCGAAGATAGCGGACGATCCACCACGCGTTCGTTGCGTTCATCAAAGTACAAAACTTTGCCCGAACGATATGACTCTACCGCCATCCCAATCGTCGTCATCGCACGATAAGCCGTCGGTGCATCCAGATTAGTTTTTTCACGTGTCTTCACGCAACGCAGGAAATTTTGCATGTGATCTTCGCGGGTTTTATCGGTCTCAAGTTTGACTTCCGCCGAGCCAAATTTCGCTACGAATTTATCTTTGAATTGGCGCTCGGCAGTCGCGGTAATGTAATCCACTTTGCCTTCAAATTGTCCGTGCGGAACCATCATGATTGTTCCTTCATGTCCGCGAATCAATCCGGGAATATGCTGGCTGTTCGCCATGGAAGAACTCAGGATCAGTGAATGTCCTTTGGGAAATTCAGCAATCAAGTGGAAGGTGTCCGGCACTTCGCGTCCGTCTTTGAAAACGTACGTTCCACCCGACGCCATGACTTTGTACGGGAATTGCGCTTCGCCCCAGCAAATATTAAGCGGCGCTACGACGTGATAGAAAAGGTCTGTCGCAATGCCGCCGGAATAATCCCAATATTTACGGAAGCGGAAAAATCGCTCGGCGCTGAAAGGACGTTTCGTGGCAGAACCAAGCCACATATTCCAATCAATAAAATCATCGCCTTTACCAGTCGGCCCTGCATTCGGGTCAATGGTGTAATTCCATTCGCCTTCGATGGAATTGCGATGGTATGACCCCTGGCTCATCAACAAATCACCAATCATTCCATCCTGAATCGCTTTACGCGCTTTCCACCATTGATCGCTGGAAGTCGTTTGTGAACCAATTTGCACCACGCGATTCGTCGCTTTGGCAACTTCAGTAAATTTCTTGGCTTCTTCGACGGTCTTCGTCATCGGCTTTTCGCAGTACACATCTTTGCCCGCCTGCATCGCAGCAATCGCAATCGGCGCATGCCAATGATCCGGTGTCGCCACAATCACCGCATCAATATCTTTGCGACCAATAACTTCGCGGTAATCCAGCGTCGCCATCGGAGCGTTGCTAATGGTCTTCGCATTCGTCAATCGTTTCTGGTAGACATCACAAACCGCGACGACATCCGCCGGACGCGTAGTCTTACCTGTTTCAATCGCCCATTTCATGACGCCTGTGCCGCGTCCACCGACGCCGATACAGCCAAGATTGATGCGGTCATTCGCGCCTAAGATTCTGCCGGGCGCGAGAATATTTTTGATTTTAGTGGTTTGTGCAAAAGTTGGGATTGAAAGCAGCGCCCCGCTGGCAGCGGATAACGCACCTGCTTGCTTGAGAAAATCTCTTCGTGATTTCTGATCAGACATTATTTTTGTACCTCCGATAACTGGTGAAAAAGAGTGAATAAATACTCAGCGAAGGGGATAAGCATACTCCGTGACTTGACACTTGGTCAAACCAGTGTAGATAATGCCTAAAGCTGACGAGATCCACATAAAAAATCGCCATCTCTCAGGTTCCCCGATGGCAGACTCAGTTAGCACCGCTGGGCTGAAAGTTTATCCTCGAACTTAAATTGTTCATGAATTATTCGTGAATTCGTGACTGCTCATTTCCGATGAGTACCGCAAATTCTACCAACCAACCTTAAAGAGGAGTACATCAATGACAATCAACCAACTCAAGATGTTGGCACGCGTGATGACTTTCGGTTTGAGCCTGACGCTGAGTTCATTGCTCGCGTTCGCTCAATCTGACAACACGCAAATTTCTGGTTTCGTGAGAGACCAAACAGGCGCAGTTGTCGCCAATGCCAAAGTCACGGTTAAAAGTGAAGCTCGAGACTTTGAACGCAGCACAACAACCAACGGTGAGGGTTACTATGTTGTTACCCAATTACCATCTGGTCTTTATACCGTATCCATCGAAGCCCCTAATTTTAAATTGTATAAAGAATCAGGAAAAAAACTTGATCCTAACGTTCCAGCAACGACGGACGCATCATTACAACCAGGTCAGTTAACAGATGTTGTTAATATCACTTCAACCAACACGCAAGTGCAAACAGAAACTGCTACAGTTGGAAAACTGGTTGATGAGTTGACTATTAAAAACACGCAGCTCAATGGACGTAATCCATTATTGTTGGCAGTTTTGAAACCAGGCGTCCTCGGCGGCTCACTCGGCGGTAACAACTTCGGTCTGACCACCGCAGGCTTGATTATTAACGGTGCTCGCACCCAAGATACCTTGGTAACCTTTGACGGTGCAGTTGGTGTTCGTACCCGTTCTAATGGAACCAGCATCGGTGTTGCGGATGTGGACTCAACGCAGGAAGTACAAGTATTGACTGCCAATTACAACGCGGAATATGGTCGTTCCGCTGGTGGACAGGTTCGTATCATTACGAAAAGCGGTAGCAAGGATATTCACGGCGTTGCCTATGAGTATCTGCGCAACGCGGCGCTCAACACCAACAGTTGGGATCGTAACCGTACCTATAACCCAGCCCGTCCCTGCACGGATGAAGCTTTCAAGAAAGATATTGCCTGTCGTCCGAATCCATTCCGTTACAATCAGTTCGGATTTAACCTGAGCGGCCCAGTCGTCATTCCTGGAACTGGCTTCAACAAAGAGCGTAACAAACTCTTTTGGCTTTACAGCATGGAGTGGGTCAAGGTTCGTCAAACCAGCAATATCATCAATCGTGTACCAACTGCTCGTATGCGAGTGGGTGATTTCAGTGAACTCTTTCCTGGTGGACCGAATTACAACGCCAATCTTGGCGTTACACGCTTCGTCAAAGACCCACTGAAAACAGGTGCTTGCAGTGCAACTGATCAAACCGCTTGCTTTAATGATGGTGGGGTTATTAATAAAATTCCAACCGCTCGTTTAAGCGCAAACGGTCTGGCATTGCTCAAAGCTTTCTCTGATCCAATTCCTGGCTTCTTTAATGCTGGTTCGAACTTCTTCCAAAGCCGTCCGGCACGTACCGACCAGCGTAAAGAAAACGTCAATATTGATTTCTTGCCGAATGAAAGTAATCAATTCAAAATTCGTTTAGCTCTCTATCACTTCGTTGATGTGAGTGCATTCCGTGGCGCAACTGATCGTGCACCACAAATTATTAATCGTCCCAACCAAACGATGTCAATTGGTTGGACAAAAACCTGGTCGCCGACTTGGATTAGTGAAACTTTAGTAGCAGGCAGCCGCGATCAAGTTTTCATTTATGTTGACCAAACTGGTGATCGTTACAAACGTAGCAACTACGGCATCAACTATCCATACATTTTTAATTCGCCAAAAGAAATTCAAGACAAGATTCCAACCGTTGACGGTCTTGATCTTTTCGGCAGTCTTGATGGCGGCCCCTATCCGTCTAGTTCAAAAGGGCCGATCTATCAGCTCAATAATAACTGGACGAACATTCGTGGCAGCCACACAGTCAAATTTGGTGGCTATATCGAACGCGCCGGACAGAACGATTTTGACCAGATTAACGTTGCTGGTACGCCGGGTGGTACGAACAATCAGAACGGACGTTTCGTGTTTTCTAATTCTGCGTCTGATGGAAAAACGGGCGTCGCTGCTGCTAACGCAGCGCTTGGCTTGTTTGACACTTACGCTGAAATTGGCGACCGCTCATACACACCATATCGTGGTCACATGTTTGAGTGGTTCTTACAGGATTCCTGGAAGGCAACCCCGAAACTGAGATTAGAAGCTGGTATCCGTCAAAGCATTATCCAACCGTATTATAGCCTCTGGCGTAACATGGTTGTTTTTGACTCCAAGTATTACGACCCGACGAAAGCCCCGACGGTTAGTCCGACAACTGGATTCATCACCTCAAGTGGAACCAACTTACAGTCACTTTATAATGGTCTGGTCATTCCCGGCAGCGGCTGGACTGATGCAGCGAAAGGCCCTGGTCGTATTGCAATTGCGACTACTGGTCAATTCGACTTCCTATTCCGTGGCGAAAGTAAATCGTTCTCGCAGATTCACAAAAATACGTTCCAACCACGTGCTGGTCTAGCTTACGCGATTAATGACAAGAACGTCTTTCGTGCAGGTATTGGCCGATTTATGACACGTTTAGGCGTCAGCGATTCGGTCTTCTTAGGCGGTAATCCTCCATTACAACCAACAGTTTCAGTAACTAATGGTAATGTGGACAATCCTGGTGGCAAAGCCGGAAATATCTTCACTCAGCAAATCACTTCACAGGATAAGGTTTTCAAAAATCCTGAAGCGTGGACATGGAATGGAACCTTCGAGCGAGAAATCGGTTTTTCCTCGAAACTTGAAGTTAGCTATGTTGGTCGTCGTGGTTTACACGCGCAACGTGAACGCAACATCAACCAATTAGCTGTCGGAACACTCCAAGCGAATCCTGGTATCAATCCCGACTCATTGCGTCCATATAAGGGCTACAATATCATCCGCGTTACCAACAATGATGCAAATTCTATGTATCACAGCTTCCAGGTTGGATTGGAACGTCGCTTTACTAAAGGGTTAGCTTATAGCTTTGCCTATACGTTATCCAAATCACAAGATGATGGCTCAGCACAACGTGACGTTGTTCCGAATGCCTACGATGTCAAGAATCTGTGGGGGCCGTCTACCTTTGATCGCCGTCATCAGGTTGTCATCAGCTTTGCCTATCAACTGCCGATCTTCAGAGATCAAACCAAGTTGAGCGGCAAGTTGCTGGGCGGATGGGTCGCAAGCGGCGTTTCCCAAATGGCGACGGGTAACCCCATCACCATTGGTACGGGTGACGACTTTGCAGGTGTTGGACCGGGTAGCGGTGCACAACTCTGGTTGTTCTCGCAGACACCTGAAATTAAAGCTCAGTACGCAAACAACAATACAGATGCTTCTTATTGGTTTAATCCACTCACTTCGAGTGGCACCGCGATTTTCACCAAACCAACTTTGGGGACAATCTCAAATCAAAAAGGTCGCGGTCTCTTTTACAACGTGGGATTCCAGAATCATAATCTGCGTCTGACGAAAGAGTTCGTAATCAAAGAAAATCATGCGCTTCAGTTTGTAGTAGAAGGTTTCAATTGGTTGAATCATCCAAATTGGGGCGGAGTTGACACTAACCCAAACAATCTGGCAACCACTTTTGGTAAGGTTACAACCAAGAGCGGTCAGCGCGAAATGCAGGTTGCACTTCGCTATTCGTTCTAAGTAATTCTTACTTAAACTTACTAAGCCTGCTGTTGCCTTGTGCTACAGCAGGCTTTTTTTTATGTGACCGACCCAAAGAGGATTTTTTACTCTCAGAGCTAGTCTGAAAAGTCAGGAACCAGACGCCTGACGAGAATTCTAGTCATCGCGAGATAGATCATGGCTTCGGTGCTTTCTGGTAATTTTTCA
>JAYVRW010000188.1:0-5266 GCA_043775925.1 Blastocatellia bacterium | reverse complement strand
ATCTGATGGCTAAGTATCATCAGCATTAAAAAATATATCATACCTTCCTTTGCTGGGAATTTCGCTGATTTGAATAATTTTGAGTCAAACGAGGTCGTGGGGCTTCTCTTTTTGTCTATTCTGGTGTTTTGCCTACCAGCAAGTCGAGAATAGATTGTCTGGGGTTAGATGGACCTGAAATAATAATGTCACGCTGATCCTACCAACCCAGGAGTATATTTTATGGAACGCACAATAACAGCAGGGAAGTTAGTTGCTTGTTTACTGTTTGCGTTTGCTCTCTCGTTTAGTGCCTTGGCACAGAACCTGACCGGGCAATTATCGGGAACCGTGCTGGATCAAACCGGTGCAGTCATCCCGAGCGCAAATATTATTTTAACGAATGCCAATACAGGCGATATTCGACGTACTGTCAGTAATTCTGACGGTGTGTTCGCTTTCGCTTCTGTCCCAACCGGCGAATACAAGGTCTCGATTGAGGCTTCAGGATTTGCTAAGTGGGAACGCACTGGACTACGCGTCAGTGCAGGTGATCGCCGTACCATTACTGATATTGCGCTGGGCGCTTCAGGCGTGGCCGGATCGGTAGATGTTTCTGCCAGCGCAGATCAGCTTGCACCGGTAGACAATGGCGAGAAGAGCCTGACACTGACAAACAAACAAATTACCAACCTTTCATTAGTCGGACGCAACGCGACTGAGTTAATCAAAGCTTTACCTGGATTCACCCCAATCACTGGTTTGGATAACAAGCCTGGTTACAACGGTGAAGCTATTGGTATCAATGGTAACGGTGATGGCGGCAAACAAAGCGCTATCGGAAATTTTTCTGCCAACGGTACTCGTGCGGAAGCGCTGGATATTGTAGCTGACGGCGCACACGTTTCCGATCCCGGTTGCAACTGCGCTACTCCGATTAATATTAATCCTGATATGGTCGAAGAATTCAAGGTGTCCACCTCGAATTTCGGCGCTGACGTTTCCAAAGGCCCGGTCACTTTGAACGCTATTTCCAAAGGCGGCGGTAAAGATTTCCACGGATCAGCTTACAGCTATTTCCGTAACTACAATCTGAACTCGAATGACTGGTCATACAATCAGAACAAACTGGCTCGCCCTGAGAATGATTACAAATTCCCTGGTTTTAATATTGGCGGGCCAATTTTAATCCCTGGTACTGGTATTAATAAAAACCGCGACAAACTGTTCTTTTTTACCGGCTTTGAGTTTTACAAACAAACGCTTGATACCGGACTGGTTCGCTCACGTGTGCCAACCGCAGCAATGCGTAATGGCGATTTTAGCGATTTGACCTACCTTAGTAAACTTGGCTCAGATCAGGTCAACGGAAAAATCTGTGATCCAGGAACTGTGGCAGCGCCATTGGTACTGGCTTCTTATTGCAGCGGCCCGTACAAGCTGGCGGCTTCAGCGATTGATAAAACTGGTTCGGTCTTAGCCAGTTTATTACCACTCCCTAATGCCAATCCCGCGACCACTCCTTTTGGATACAACTACGTTAATTCATTAACCCTGAATCAAAACATGAAGCAATCGCTAACTCGGATTGATTACAACGTTAGTGAAAGCACGAAGTTCTATGCGCGCTACAACATCCAAACCGAAGTGCAGAATTTCCCGATTGGTTTGTGGTGGCGTAATAGTGAGCAGGTTCCGTATCCGACCGCGACTGTCGCGCCGAATCGTTCCGATTCAGTCAGCGCTAGTTTGACCAAGGTCTTTACGCCAACACTCACCAATGAATTTGTGTTTGGATATTCATTCATTGATTTCCCGAACCAGTTTGAGGATCCGAAGAAAATTTCCAAGACTGCTCTGGGCATCCCCTTCAAAGGATTGTTCAAGAATGGGCTGGATCAAATTCCTTCCATTACGTCGTGGGGCGGTGGCCCGACGTTATTCAATCCAGGTGGGTTCGATCCAATTCTTTTTGCGACGAAGCATCTGGCGAATTTCTCGGATAACGTCACGAAGGTGGCAGGTACGCATACTTTGAAAACAGGTGCGTATTACGAACACATCATTAACAACCAACCCGGCAACAACAATTCAAATGGTATTGCTGCTTTCGCCACTTGGGGTGGAAACTCCAGCGGCAACGTGCTGTCAGATCTTCTGCTTGGACGGATTGCTGACTATTCTGAGTCAACGAAAAACGTTCTTCACAATATTGCCTTCAATACTACCGAATTTTATGTTTCGGATAACTGGAAAGTTAATCGTCGCCTGACCCTTGATCTGGGGGCGCGCTTCTATCATTTAGGGAAATGGTACGACCGTGAAGGTGCTGGCTTCTCAGTTTTTGATGCGACGAAATTTAACAAGACCACGCCTGTAAATAAAACAACTGGTGTCCAATCAGGAGTTTTATTCAATAAGCAGAATTCTGAGATTCCGCTTTCGGGCGCTCCAACGAAAGCATTATTTGTCGCTCCGCGTTTAGGTTTTGCCTATGATTTATTTGGGAATGGTAAGACAGTTTTACGTGGAGGATTTGGACGTTCATATTATCACGACGCCCAATTAACCAGCGGTCTTGATACGGCGTTAGGCTTACGCACCGGTAATGGCGGTGGCGCTACTACTTTTGCTGCCATTGATGCCCGCTATCCCACTGAAGCAGCAGCACGCGCTGCGGCTGATCTTGCTACCAGCTTTGAGACCTTAGCGAAAGGCGATGATAAGCAGCCTTATGTTGATAGCTATAGCTTCACCATTCAGCAACGCTTACCATTCTCGTTAAGCCTGGAAGCGGCTTATGTTGGTAATCGCAGTCGTGATCAGCTTTACACACAGAATATCAACCTCGTACCGCTGAATACGGCGGGTTGTAAAGCGGCGGCCTTAGCTGGAAATAATTGTGATGCCTTCAGACCCTTCCAGGGTTTTGGTGATGTCAACATTGTCAGCCATATTGCTTACCAAAACTATAACTCAGCACAATTCACGCTGAGCCGTCAGATTGGTAAAATTAACTTCTTGACCTCCTATACCTTCTCGAAGACGTTAGGTGTTAAGAACGGTGGTAATCAGGGCGCAGCTTCTGACCAACTTGATTTACGTGGACACAACTACGGAATTCTTGGTTATGACCGTACGCATGCCTTAAATTTTGCGTATACGATTGAGCTGCCGAAGTTTGCGAAAGAATATCTCAAGACCAATAACATTGTGGCCAAAGCAGTGTTGGATGGCTGGATGCTGTCTGGTATTTCACAATTTGCCAGTGGCTACCCGCTACAGGCTAATAGTGTGAACTTCCGATTGTCTGGCGCGTTGGAGCAGACTTGTAAGTATGCCAAAACCGGAGCCAATTCTGCACTTTGTGCTGGCAAGGTAGATACTGACAAGGTTACGATCTACAATCCAGGGAATGTCGCAACCGTCATTGGATCCAATGCAACTTCCGTTCAACCAATCCTGACCTGTGATCCTCGCAAGGGATTAAGCAAGGATCAGTACGCGAATTTAAGTTGTTTTGCACCACCACCATCAGGTCAGTTGGGCGTTTATTCATTCCCTTATTTAAAAGGACCGATGTATAACGCACACGATTTGACGTTACAGAAGGTTTTCAGTATTCGGGAAACCAAGAAACTCCAATTCAGACTGTCAGCAAATAACTTCTTCAACCATCCATTGAAGTCGCTCGTCGAAGATAATCTGAGACTCGTGTATGAAACCGATAATCCAGATTCAGCAAATCCAAAACTGGTCGCCAATGCTGCGACGAAAGCTAACTTTGGAAAATATACCGAAAATAAATTCGGTCGCCGAATCATCACTTTAGGGTTGAAGTTTAGCTTCTAAGCTCAAGGTGATTTTAAATGCTAGAATAGGGCGCTGCTTGTCAGCGCCCTATTTTTTCGTCAGTATATGAATCTGACTTCAAGAACGAAATTAGCCGGAAGTGAAGATGCTAATCAAAATAAAATTTCTGGTGAGCATACTGGTTTTGACCGCGACGCTCAACGCACAACCTCCCAAATCCGCTACGGACGCAATCTTCATGCGTGCTGTTCAGCTTCATCAATCCGGCGATCTCGAAAATGCAATTAAGCAGTATCAATCATTTCTGGCACAGCGTCCTGACCGGACGGATGCGCGCTCCAATCTGGGCGCGGCGCTGGCAAAACTCGGACGCTATCAGGAAGCCATTGAGCAATATAATCGTGCGTTATTGCTTGACAGTCGTAATCCCGGCATCCGCTTCAATCTGGCGGTTGCATATTACAAAACTGCACGTGTCGTTGACGCATCCAAAGAACTCGAAAAAATAATGGCTGCCCAGCCCGATCAGCCAAATATTATTTTACTGCTGGCGGATTGTTATTTGCAGATGGGCGAATATCAAAAAGTCATCGCAATGCTTGAGCTGCGTGAGGTCAAAGCTCCAAAAGATAAAGGTCTGGCATATCTGCTCGGCACAGCG
The DNA here is from genome assembly GCA_043775925.1 of Blastocatellia bacterium. Lineage (GTDB taxonomy): Bacteria > Acidobacteriota > Blastocatellia > RBC074 > RBC074 > JAFDVL01. Next base: position 813 of record JAYVRW010000188.1, on the reverse strand, counting down.
TATCTGCGCGAAAAGCAGGTTGAGAAAGGGCAAGCGCAAATTGAAAAAATTATGCGTGATGGCGACTCTGCCGAAGCGCGGATGATGATTGGCACGACATATTTGCTGGCGGGAGATTATGCGAATGCAGTGAAAGAATTTGAGAAAGCGGCAAAGCTCAATCCAAACCTGCCGACCGTGCATGCATACTATGGACGCGCACTCACGATGACAGGAAATACCGATCTGGCGAAAGAAGAATATCGTCAGGAACTCGACAATAATCCGAACGATTTTGATGCGAACTTACAAATGGGAACAATTCTCAAACAGGATCAAAATCATGCGGAAGCCCTGAAATATTTCCAGCGGGCTTTGCTGGTACGTCCCGGCGAACCGAATGCGCGTTATTACATCGAAACGATTAGAATCGGGCAGGGGAAAATTAACGAAGCCGCAGTTGAGCTGGAAAAATTAGTCAAAGAAGCGCCAGATTTTTTAGAAGCGCATGTGATGCTGGCGACAGTGTATTATCGTCTCAAACGCAAAGCTGATGGAGATCGTGAACAGGCGATTGTGAATAAATTAAATCTTGAGCGGCAGACGAAACAGAAAGACAGACAAGAGGCTCTGCCAAAGTAAATGAGGTACTCATGGATACAGCAGTTATTTCATCCAATGTAGAGAGAGCGCTGACTTTGATTGATTCAATGGCAGTCGGCGAATCTCAAATATTGTACGGTGTCAGTTGGGACGATTACGAAGAATTGCTGGCTGAGCTTGAATCAGACTATGCAGTACGAATTGCCTATACTGAAGGAGAATTAGAAATTA
>JAYVRW010000187.1:0-19959 GCA_043775925.1 Blastocatellia bacterium | reverse complement strand
CGTAAAAATTCTACCATCTTCGCCCATTGCTCATCACTTAGCTTTACTGTTTGCATTCATTCATCTTATCTCAACTTGTCAACACTACCTAGAGTTTGGGGTTCACATTCCACGTCTTAAAATGAGGCGAAAAAAATTAATCACCCGTCAAAAGTCCCTGCGGATATTCTGACGGGTGACGTTCTCTTACATTGAAATAGTGATAGCCCCAGACATGCCACTGCCATGAATCCCACACATAAAGTTCACCTTATCGCCCATCCCACCACTAACAACGACCGTTCTGGTAGTACCATTTGGAATCGCGTCTCCCGGACCGCCTCCATTATTGATTTCAATGGCATTCATGGTTCCGGTCTTACTGACCGTAGTGACAGTATGAAAAGCTTCCTGAAAATCAAAGGTAATGGTAGCACCGGATGGAACTAACAAATTGTTAGGAGTAAAAGCTGTGTTCTTGACCACAATGGTATTGTCAGGAGCTACTACCTGATTGTCGCAGACCTCACCGACGGGCAGAAAGCCTGCCATATCACCGCCTTCTACAATCAAGAGGGAACCCATCATCCCCATCATCATATGCTGCAAAACATGGCAGTGCATATGCCATTCCCCTTTGGAGAGCTTGGGACTCGGCCCGCCTGCCCGCATAAAGCTTCCGGCTGCTTCTTCAATAGTAAACACAAAGGAATTAGCGGGCCCAAAAGTTCGCGTATCTTCAAACTGCGAGACAGGGTGATTTTGCGAGCTATTCTGAATCGTATTTGGAGTCGCTCCACTCGGACCGGGTAAAATCCAACGATGTCCGTGAATGTGGAAAGTATGGAATTCCGACCCCATCCCCACGACACCAAAGCGCATTTTCGTATTAATTCCGGCCACGACTGAGGGAGTATTCCCCAAATATGTTCGACCATTAATACATTGACCTGGCGCACCATCCAGCGAATGAAACAATTGGAGAAACTGTGCCTTCGTTGGTGGTGTTTTATAGCGCAAATTACAAAGACCAATGATTGCGGTTAGATCAACATTTAAATGCATCAACACTTCGCCCTGCTGAATGATTCTGGTCAAGTCCGGGCTGAATACCTGCGTCGGCAGCACTTCCAGTGCTGGCGTTTTCGGACTGGGTTGCGGGGCTTCATCTTCGTGATGATGGGTATGTGGGATCAAATCATGGACAGCTTTATCTACTTTCCCCAGATGGTTCAGGAGGGCTGGATTTACCGCGATTCGATCCGTAAATGGCGTACATTGAAATCTAACAGGTGAGCCGTTCACATTCCCATCCGGCAAATCTGCCGCTGTCACCACAAAATCATTATCCGTATCACTGTTGTTATGAATGACGACCATTCCAATGGCACCCAGATTGACATTGTCCATATCGCAAATCGAATGGTCGTGATAGAGCCAGACACCAGCGGTGGTAGGCCAGTTAAAGGTTTCAAAATGATAATCAAACGTCCCCATTACGGGAACTCTATCTCCCATTTTATTCGGTCCGGTCACACCAACATTGTCCCAGGCAGTTCTTTCGCTAGCTAGAATTGGTTGTGAAGCATCTGCCGGAGTCAGCGGGTATGCACCATCGGAGGTCGGTTGGAAAACAAAACCGTGCGGATGAATACTATGTGCTCTGGCTTTCAAGCTTTTAGTCGCCCTCATGTCCAGATTGCGAAAATGGAGGATGACATTTTCCCCCACATTACATTCAATCACAGGGCCAGGAATCGTCCCCATCGTGCCGTTATCAGTCGGGTCTACTTCATTGCGATCCCAAGCGTTGACCTTGCGGTCATCGGGGATTGTCCACGCATCGCTTTTATCCGGCAACGTCGGGGCTTTGTATCTTCTGAAAATGAGAGCATCCATCACCTTACCGGAAGAATCCCGGAGTGGCGCAAACATCTTTCTTGTTTTTGTCACTCCCGTGCCGGGTGAAATTATCACGACATTTTCCGGGGCTTTGCCGGTTATGTCCTGCGCTGATTGGCCCGTCATTCGATCAAGGTTATGCGGCATAGTGTCCCATGGCCTGTTTTCAAGTTGAATCCATAATTCTGGCATAGCTGTTTCCTCGTTATTGAGAGATTGACAACACAAGACGCAGATCCCCCCACATCTCTACTGTCTATTGGTTAGGCAGACATACGCTATGTACGCACTTCAAGACTGGCTTAAGTACGAACACGTAAAAGACTGCCTTAAAAAATTAGGCGTTGTTGCATAAATAGTTATTAAGCCCTTTTATTGCAATACTTAGCGATTCCAAGCATTTCCCCTAAGTTGTCATAAATAAAAGGGTTAAGGTGTTCGAGTTAAAGGTTACAGTGCTGCAAAATGTCAAAATTGGGGAGAATTGTTTCTTCAACCAGTCGCGCCAAATGCTGAGTGGACGACAACGGTCATGGCTGTTTAATTACTACAAAATAAATTCAAATCGAATCCTGACTGATACAATACATTTTTTAAATTATTTGTTCCTACATTTACTAATGACAAAAAGAATCAAAACATAACAGTTTATTTTCAGTCATTTTGATTTTTTTATCTGTCATCATAAAGCGAGAAGCCTCAATGTTCACCGAGCGTACGCTGTAGCGTTGGGAGTAACCACAAAGCCTATGGCGTACGCTCCGGTGTGAGAATACTTACCTGCAGGTGTCATCAGCGCGACCGATTAGCCAACACTCTTGAAGACGAGGTCTTCCGGCGGGAAGAGCATTTTAATTCGCTGGCCGGAAACCTTGTAAGTACTATGCAAGTGACGCAGTTCCTGAATTGAAAGAATAAATACCACGTCATCTTTCTTCGGATCAGCGCGAACCCACGCATCGAATCCGCTTAAAGAAGTCGCCCCTGTTTTCACGAAATAATCCTTGAGCCGACGATAGAGCTTGGGAAAGTAAACGTGTTTTTTCAAATCCTCATTAGAAGTCGCTTTGATTCCTTTCAGGGATTTATCGGCAGGCCACAATCCCAGCCCATCCGCACGTGCTGGCGCAGCAATTCCTGTCAGGAAGCTGCGCAAAATAGCCGGAAGATTGTCGTAGTACAAGGGATACGCTTCGCCCGCCGCCAGCAATTTGGCGTTGACGCTGTCCGTGAGCATGGACTGCGTGACAAAAACATCAGAACCATCCACACGTTTTGTCGCACCTGTAAACAAAAAGGCGACGGGGCGTCGGTTCAAACCATTATCCAAACCATTGGTCAGGATATACCCGCTAATGGTTTGTGGGACGGAAGACGTGGCCGTTTCATTTGCATTGAACTGCACATCCTGAAAGCCCAAAATATTGAAAAGTAGCGTATCTCTGGCGCGGCGTGCAGCGACGATTTCCTGGTGATCTGCCGGAGTTAGAAAGTGCAGTTCAAGCGCGTCAAGACCCTCCATGCGAAGCTGGCACGTTCCTTTCGTCTTACTGATCTTGGCATCACCTTGTGGGAACCCTTTGAGAAACTCAGGGTTGGTTGGACGAAAATGCACTGAGTCTCCGTCGGGTTGTGCTCCTTTGACTTCATACTCACCTTTGACAATTCGATATGGCATTACAATTCTCCTTCTTGAAATTGACGATGAATTGCGGCGGCTGTCCGCAGGGTCAGCGCAGCAATCGTTAAAGTTGGATTGGCAGTCGAACTGCTCGTGAAGACGCTTGATCCCACAATCCATAAATTCGGCACATCATGAGTCCGCCCCCAACGATCAACCACAGAATCAGTTGGGTCATCACCCATGATCGTGGTCCCCATGATGTGAGCAGCAGTGTTCCAGTTGACACGTCCGGTTATCGGATTGTCGAGCGGTTTCGCCTTCGGGCTGATCGTTGCATTCATGTGCGTGAAAAGCTCTTTGGCTGTCTCTAATCCTTCTCGCAGCGCACCCTCGACATACGCGCCAATCTTGAAAGTGAATTTAGGGCGAGGGATGTCGAGCGCATCTTTCCGCTCTGAAAGTTCAATGCGATTCGCGGCTTCCGGGAGCATTTCGGTCGAAAAGCTCAGCCGCAGCATTTTTGTAATCTGGTCAGCAATGGCACCCGGAAGCGCCGAACCATATTTTCCTTGCGACAGCAGACCATCAATCACGGTAGCTGGTGATCCGGTGCGCCCCCAGCCATCATTACCGATGGTCATTCGAAATCCGCTTCGCTGGCGGCGAAAAGCTCCATCCCGGAAGTCCTCAATACTGGCAATGCTTTGTGGTCCCCGGAATGGATAGATGGGTTCCGGGAAAGAGGCAATCAACTCGAACTGAATGTGATCCATCAAATTGCGTCCTACTTGATCGCTTGAATTGGCTAAGCCCTTCGACATCAGTAAAATCTTAGCCGTTTCGATAGCGTGCGCCGCCAGCACAATAACCTTGCCGCTGACAGAATGCTCCTTCATGACATCACTGGATTTCCAGTCTTTGTAATAAACTTTAGTGACCAGACCTTCCTTTCCCTTCTTGATCCTTGTCACGACTGCCGAAGTACGAAGCTCAACATGTGGAGATTGCAGGGCGCGGCGCAGATGCGTGGTGGCATCGTATTTCGCCTGAATGGGACAGAGCGGAATACAATTCGAGTGTCCTTCGCACGCAGGACGATTATCGAAAATGGTAGAGTTGCGTGCTTGTGGCGTAGTCACAACATGAACTTTTGTGCCCCGCGCCGTTTTCCCGTCAATCCGCTCTTTCACTTTGGAGTCGCTGTAACCAAGCGGAATCCCCGGCATCGGAAAAGGCTGACTGCGATACCCGCCATGTAATCCGTCAAATTCCTGATGATTCCCGGAAATTCCCAGCTCCCATTCAGCCTGGGAATACCAGGGTTCAAGCTCGTTGTAATCAAGCGGCCAGTCTCGCCCGACACCAAATGCCGTATTAAGTCGAAAGTCGCTGGGAATAAAGCGTGGACAGTTGCCTCGCCATGACCAGGTACTACCGCCGACCATACGGTTGTAACTTGCTTTGAATGGATCGTCCGTCTGAGGCGTCGCCGCTGCGGGATAGTCGTAATAATTGTTGGGATCATTCTTTTGGTCGGCGAGTTCGCGTTGTGAGTTTTCAGCCACAGGCGCAAATTTCCGGCTCTCCAGATCAGCATAAGGGGCAACTGTCGTACCTCGGTTTCCCTGCGTGTCCATCGTGTGGTGAAACTGAAGCCGTTGACCATCAGTGATTCCATTCTTGCCTGCCTCAAGCACAAGAATTTTATAGTCGCCAAGCTGGGATAGCTTCCAGGCGGTCAAGGCTCCGGCCACACCAGAGCCAATGACGATAACGTCATAGTGATTATTCATAGTGAACTCCTTTTTCTGAAATTTTGCCTACGCTTATGGCTTGGCAGTCCAGTAACCGTGTTGCTGATTTGAAAACCCAATCGGATGCGCTTTTATCAAAGGCCAGACAGCACCCTTTTCATAGAAGCCACCGTCAGTGACTTCTGTTCCGTCCATAAATTGTGACAAATACCAGATATTCACGATCTGTTTGGCAACCACTTCATTCGCTATAAATGCTGGCGTAGCGCGGAGCGTGGTCAGCAGCGCATCGTCAATCGGCGGCTTTGGATTGGCTCCGGCTAACACCTTGTAGGCGTCCAGTAAAGCGGTAAACTTTTCCAAAAATGTCCCATGTAATCGCCGCGCATATTCTTTGGCGATAGGCTGATTGAGAGTGCGATCCTCCGGGTCATTCAGGAGCTGGTCATAGAGTCCTGTCAGCAGCGCGGATAGCTCTATAAAAGCAATTTCGTCATTCATTTTTTATTTCCTCCTCATTAATCTCAGGTTAGTGCCTACTTACGATTAGACACAGTTCTTCAAGCTTCACAACATTGGGGAGAGGGAGCATTTTTCCTGACCTTGTGTCAGCAGGTCTTTCCGAAAATTCAATCTTAATGGCTGTATGAGGATGTCAGGCAGTTTTTATCTGACACTGAGAGCATACTCCTGTTTCATAATTAGGCAATGGCAGGGAAGAGGTGTGCCTTTATTAACCCTGAATGAATTTCACCTTTGCGGTCAGAATTCGTGAATTGGTCGGAAATAAAAAATCAAAGCGAAATCTGGCTGAAGCAACACATTATAAAAATTATTTGTTCCTACATTTACTAATGACAAAAAGGATTAAAACATAACAGTGTATTTTCGATCATTTTGATTTTGTTAAAAAATGGCTTGGAAGAGAGGAGTTTTCTGAAATTTTCTTCAACGCAAAGTGTCAAAGAGACAAAGGTTCAAGGAAAACAACTGTCTGACAGCTTGTTCTTCTTTGATCCTTTGTCCCGTTGATCCCTTGCGTTAAAAACCTATTTACTGAAATCAACTTTCGGAGCCGTCTTCGCTTCGGCATCCGCTTTGAAGAATGGCTTATCCTGAAAGCCCAGCATTCCGGCAATCAGGACAGCCGGAAAGACCTGACGCGAATTGTTATAACCAGTCACAGATTCATTATAATCTTTTCTGGCAATGGATAAACGGTTTTCTGTGCCTGCCAATTCATCTTGCAATTTCAAGAAATTCTGGTTGGATTTTAGCTCTGGAAATGCCTCAACGACATTCAGGAAACGTCCACCTGAACCAAGCAATCCGCCATCACGCATAACCTGTGTCATCTTTTGGTCAGCAGCCATTTTGCCTTCGATGTCCCCAGCGGGAACTGACAGCATCTTTGACCGCGCTTCAGCTATTTTCACAAACACATCCTGCTCTTGTTTAGAAGTGCCTTTCACTGTGCCGACTAAATTTCCAATCAAATCATTTCTACGCTGTAACTGGTTTTCAACTTGTGACCACTTACTATCTACGTTGTTGCGCGAAACAACCAGCCCGTTATACATCCCTTTTCCCCACATCAAGACGCCCAACACCACTACTAATAAAAGAGCTAAAATGCCCAGAATAATTTTTCCCATAATTCCTCCTCGATAGTTTTTTACAATTGGTTAATGGCTGCAATGACGTGAGAGATACAGTCAATGTAGCTGGCGAATAATTTACTTGTTTCCGTTTCCGTGAGTGGCGCTCCCACTTCTCTGAGCCGGAGAATTTTTTCGATGGGTGAAGTATCCAGCTTCAGCTTTTCCCCCACCTGATGCACTGCCATCAAACGGCTGAGCGGAGGGTCTTCACCCAGGATTTCCAGCACCGGACGCATAAATTGCGAGAAGCTGTACGCGCTGTCAGACATTAATTGAATCAAACTCTGGGTCGTGTCGCTCGCAGGTAAATACAGCGAACGCAACCGCAATAATTTGCCGCGCATTTCGTATTCAACCTGTAAGCGCAGATGCGCTTTGGTTGGATGAATTCTAGTCAATAAATCTTCGCCGTACAGCACTCGATAAGCGCGCTTCATGTGGCGGAATTCAATCGCAAAAACATCGGCGGATGCTAAAAATTCCTGCGTTGTAAAGTAAATCGGCAAAGCGTATCCGGCCTTAACCCAGGTCCTGGCTGCCGCTTTTCCATTATTCAAATCTTCAGCCGTCAAAACATTCGTGATAACCAGCAAATGGTAATCATTTTTGTTGACATTGCCGGGCGCAGCGACTGCCGAACCATAGACAATGATCGAAACCAGATTGCCGCTATGCGCAATTTTTAATCGGCTGACAATGTCGTTGAAATCTTCATTCATGACTATTTCCTACCAGCTATTGAACAATTTCACCGCAAAGGTTCAAAGAGGCAAGGGGTCAAAGAGAATTCAAGTCTGTGATGCGCCTTGATCATTTATCTCTTTGTCACTTTGCGTTAAGCCTTTTTTTCAATCTTTTTACCAGCTATCACTGGCTCCGCCGCCGCCGCTGCTACCGCCGCCGAAACCGCCAAAGCCTCCGCTATCGCCGCCGCCACTACTTCCCCATCCGCCATTGCTTCCCCAGGAGCTGCCGCCAAAGCCGCCACCGCCCTGATGAAGGACCATCGGCGCTGCCCACCATCCGCTGCTGCTACGTCCTGAGCCACCACTACCGCCACCTCCGCGACCTGCACGGCTCAGGATAAAAAACAGAAACAGCAGGAAAATAATCCCGAAAACTATCATTGCCGGACTGAGATGGATTTCAGGTTCCGTCGGCTGTGATGAATAGGCGTAGCGGCGATCAATGCCTTCAACATTGACGTTCCACTTCTCTGCGAGTGTATCCACCAGCGTATGAACGCCGACATTAATTCCTTCTGACCATTTCTGTGCCTGAAAGCTTGGACGCATGCGGCGCAACATTTCGCCAGCCAACCCATCCGGCAAATCGCCTTCCAGCCCATACCCGACTTCCATCCGCGAACGGCGATCCTGCGTCAGAATTAAAATCAACGCGCCCTTGTCTTTATTGGCTCCCGTCTTCGCTCCGAGTCCCCAGGCACGATAGAGTCCATTCGCATAATCTTCGATCACCTGATCGCCAATCGTCGGCATCGTCACGACCGCGATTTGCGCACCTGTTATTTTCTCGAAATTCGTTAAGACTGTCTCAAGATGGTATTTTGTATTGCCATCAATAACATTGGAAAAATCGTTGACGTGAGCCGTGTATTTTGGATAGGAAGGTTTGGACTGCGCGCGCAGCATTACGCTCAGCGCAAAAAAACCAAGTAGGAATAAAGTTAGACGTGACGTGGGGCATTGTCTCATCAAAAGAATTTATAAATGTTTACCGAGTAACTGTCAAACCAACCCCAGGGAGCGCAGGCGGCTCGCCTGCGAAGAGCGCGTGGAACTGCGCTCTTCCGCCTTACGCAACGGATCGTTTTCTTGTAAGCTACTTCCTGCGCAAGAAGGTTTGCTTTGCTGCGCTCGCAAACCGCAGGCGAGCCGCCTGCGCTCCCTGGCTCCTGAAAGGCATGAATGAAATCACATATTCCTATCACTACATCGCGCCGTGAATTTCTGACGAAATCTGCTAATGGATTTGGCGCGCTCGCGTTGCCTGCTTTGCTGAGTCACGAAATCACCGCCAATCCGCAAGCCAATAATCCACTCGCCGCGAAGGCTCCGCATTTTGCGCCCAAAGCCAAAGCCGTGATTTACCTATTTATGGTTGGCGCTCCGAGCCAGATGGAGACCTTTGATCCCAAGCCAGTCCTCGACAAATTAAATGGGCAGCCGATGCCGAAATCGTTTGGCGAAATCAAAGGGCAATTCGTCAAGCAGGGCACGCCGTTGCTCGGTTCGCAATGGAAGTTCAAAAAATACGGGCAATCCGGCGCTGATGTTTCTGAGCTTTTTCCGCACGTCGCCACCTGTGTAGACGACATCGCGTTCATCCGTTCGTGTTACGCCGACAGTTTTGTGCACGCTCCGGCGATGTATCAAATGCTGACCAGTCGTGTGCTGTCCGGGCACCCTTCGCTTGGTTCGTGGGTGACATACGGGCTTGGCAGTGTGAGCGAAAATCTTCCGGCGTATTGCGTGATGACGCAGCCCGAAGGCTTACCCGAGGGCGGTTCTCCGATGTGGAGCAATGGTTATTTGCCGACTGTTTTTCAGGGTACACAATTGCGTGGCGGCAAAACTCCGATTTTGAATTTGGATTTACCGAAGCACACGAACGCGAAACAACAAAGGCATCTGCTGGATTATTTGCGCCGGATGAATGAGATGAATCAGTCGGCAGAAGACAGTGAGCTTGCCGCCCGCGTAGCTTCTTATGAACTCGCTTTCCGCATGCAGCAACACGCACCCGAAGCCGTAGATTTCAGCAAAGAATCCGAGGCTACAAAAAAGCTGTATGGAATTGACGCGCCGCACACGAAAGAATTCGGTACGCGTTGTTTGCTGGCGCGTCGTTTAGTCGAACGCGGTGTTCGGTTTATTCAATTGTATTCCGGCGGCGGCCCTGTCAGTACGCAATGGGACGCGCACGACATGATCAAAGAAAATCACGACAAGATGTGTTCGTGGACGGATCAGCCGATTGCCGCGTTGCTGAAAGATTTGAAATCGCGCGGCATGCTGGATTCAACATTAGTCGTCTGGGCTTCGGAATTCGGACGAACTCCCGTCAGCGAAAACGGCAAAGGACGCGATCATAATCCTGAAGGCTTCACCATCTGGATGGCGGGCGGAGGCATTAAAGGCGGCACTACGATTGGTCAAACGGATGAGCTTGGCTTCAAAACTGTCGGCGAACGTTACCATCCCCGCGACATTAACGCGACGATTTTGCTTCTGATGGGATTAGATCAGTGGAAGCTGACTTTCAAGCACAATGGACGCGACGAACGATTGACGGATTTTGGCGGGAATGTCATTCAACCAATCATCTCTTAACTCTTAACACAGAAAAAATTATGCAATCCGTACCACGCTTTTTATTCTTTGCGATCCTGCTTTCATGTTTCTCAATTTCAGGCCTCGCGCAAAGCATTCGCCAGATTGACTTCCGCAACTTCAATTATCAACCGTGCTTCGATACGCCCAAAGGAACGAAAACGATCCGCGTCAAAAACGGAAAGTACGAAGCGAAAACGGCTGATGAGCAATATTCCTTTGAGGTTCGTAGTGTCACGTTTGGCGATCTTGATTCCGATGGCATTGAGGAAGCCGTCGTCGAGACAATGTGTAATGGCGGCGGCACAGGGAGGTTTACTGAAGGGATCGTCTATCGTTATCAAAATGGTAAACCTGTGGCGATTGCAGAAATAGGTGGAGGAGATCGCGCTGATGGTGGCATTCACGAAATCAAATTCGTCAAAGGGTTTTTGAAAGTGTCGCGCTACGGCGGCAATCAGGGTGCGTGTTGCCCGGAATATATTGAGGTACATACGCTGAAGCTGACAGGCAAACGATTAATTGAAGTCGGTAAGCCAGTCAGAGATGATTACGAAAACAAATATGACGGTTCAGCCACACGGCGCGTGAAATTCGCCCGTGGTGCGAATTCGACCATCATCAAAGGCATCGGCAAAACAAATGAAACATACTTAATCGGAGGCGCTGCCGGACAAACCATGACGATTCGCATTCTTTCGCAATCGCCTCGCGCTGCCATTTCTGTCTTTGATGATGAAAAAGGAGTTGATCGGGCAGTAGATAAAAAGCTGATATTCAAGCTGCCTGCGACGAAAGATTATCGGCTCAGCATTCTTGCGACCGAAGGAAAAGTGAACTTTGAAATCGAAATCACCATTCAATAAATAATTTTCAAAAAAATCCCCCCTCCTGTTAATAATTTTCTTCAGCCTACGTTTACGTCAGTGGAGAAGGAAAAATGAAGGAGGTTGAGATGCCAGTTACTGCTACACACTTACGCGCTGTACCCGCGCCGCAGAGCCAGTTAGAGAGCCTGTTCCAGCAACATTACGACCAGATTTTCCGCACGGCGTACCGCGTCACGGGCAACACGAATGACGCTGAAGACGTTTTACAAACGATTTTCCTGCGCTTAGCGCGTCGGTCAGGAGAATTTGCCTTAGAACCAAATCCAAAAGCTTACCTGCTCCGCGCAGCCATCAACGCTTCGCTCGACATCGTTCGGACTCGCAGCCTTAATACTTTAATTTCCATTGATGATGTCACCTCCGATAATTTTCAAACCCGTCCGAATCAAAATCCCGAAGCGCTGCACTCCGATCAGGAGCTACGCCAGATCATTCAAAAAGAAATTTCAACTTTAAGCGAAAAAACCGCGCAGATGTTTGTCCTGAAATATTTTGAAGGCTTGGACAATAAGGAAATCGGGCAAATTCTCGGCACTTCGCATTTAGTCGTCGGCGTCATGTTGCATCGGGCGAGAGCGCAGTTGAGGAAAAGGCTGGGGAATGGTGGTCGGTGATCGGTGGGCAGTGATCGGTAGGAAAAACTTCCTCTCGAAACTCGAAACGAGAGACTCAAAACTTTTTATCGAAACTAAAACGCTATGAAGAATTCAAACAAAATTTTAGATGAAGCGCTGAACGACATTCGCTACGAAGCGATTGACCCTTTGGCTGTCAAAAATACTGCTGAGCGCGTCTGGGCACGCGTTGCAAATGAGGAAAATATTATGGCAACGACACAAACAGCACAGGCGGAACACCTCCGCAACTGCGATGATTTTCAATCACTGATTCCGGCGTATTTAAGCCAGCAACTGACCTCAGCGCGGGTCATGTTGTTTGAAGATCACACCCGTGAATGCTTCGCTTGCCGCAAGGAATTAAAGGCGGCGCGAACCGCTACCGCCAACCAGCAAACGGCAGTTGTGACGACGACAAAAAATTCGTGGTTCAGCTTCAAGCAACCAGCTTTTCGCTTCGCGTTTGCAGCGGTCTTAGTGCTGGGACTCGGCTTAGGTTCGTGGCCATTTCTGGAAAGATTTATTAATACTTTCAATGTTTTCAATGCCGTAGTCATGGCTTCCAACGGTAGCCTTTACCGCGTCAACGATACGCAAAATACACCACTGAAAGCCGGTGAAAAAATTAATCGCGGCGAACGACTGCGCACGGCGAAAGGCTCTACTGCCGTCGTCAAATTAGCCGATGGATCATTGATCGAAATGGCCGAGCGTTCAGAATTTTCGTTGACCGATAATCCCGATGGTACGACGATCAACCTCAATCAGGGCAACGTCATCGTGCAGGCCGCGAAGCAGAAAAATAAACATCTTTACGTCAAAACAAATGATGCTTTAGTCTCAGTCATTGGCACAATTTTTTCTGTCAACAACGGTACCAAAGGTTCGCGTGTCTCTGTCGTCGAAGGTGAAGTTCACGTCGAACATGACAGCAAAGATGCAAAATTATTACCGGGCGATCAGGTCACTACCAGCCCCAGCATTGAGCCGTTGCCAATCAAAACTGAAGTGTCGTGGAGCAAAGATTCAGCCCGCTATTCACAGTTGCTGGATGAAGCTGAAAAACTCCGTAAAGACATTGCCGCTTTGCCGCGCCCTGGCGTGCGTTATTCAACGCGGATTTTAGATACAATGCCGGAAAGCACCGTGTTTTATGTCGCGTTGCCAAACCTGAGCGAAACGCTGAATGCCTCGTATTCATTAGTCAAACAACGCATTGACCAGAATCCTGAATTGCAATCGTGGTGGAAAAATAACAACAAGGGCGAAGGTGATAAATTGTTCGCACACGTCCGTGAGTACGGTTCATATCTCGGCGAAGAAATTTCGATTAGCTCATCGCTGGATAATCTTGGTCATCCAACGGAACCATTAATCATCGCCGAACTTCGCAATGCTGATGGATTACGAACTGCGTTGGAGCAAATTGCTAACTCTCCCGTGCAAATCGTTGATGATCCGGCGACGGCACAAGCCACAGCAGGCAAAGATGTTTTCGTGTGGATGAATGGAGATTTACTGGCTGCTTCACCAAAATTGACTTCGATTCAGCATCTGGCGGTTTCGTTGAAAGCGGCAAATAATTTCAAAGCGACTTCGTTTTACGCTTCGATTGCCAGACGTTATCAGGAAGGTACGAGCCTGATTGTCGCGGCTGATTTGCAAAAAATCGCGCCGCAATTGACCAGCAAAAATCAGGGCGTCAATGCTGCGCATCAGGAATTAGGCTTGTTAAATCTCAAACATTTCATCGCCGAAATTAAAGACGGCAACGGCAAATCACAGAACAGCGCGGAGCTGACTTTTGCCGAAGCCAATAAAGGCGTCGCTGCGTGGTTGGCACAACCTGCGCCGATGGGTTCGCTGAAATATATTTCACCGGACGCCAATGTGGTCGGGGCTTTCGTCGTCAAAGACCCTGGCGCGATGGCTGATAATTTAATCAACGCACTGAAAGCGGTTGAGCCAAAATTCGGAGAAGAATTGGCAAAATTTGAATCCGAACACGGCGTCAATGTCCGCAATGACCTCGCGGCTCCGCTTGGTGGTGAATTCGCTTTCGCGCTTGACGGTCCAGTGATTCCTACGCCATCGTGGAAAATCATTGTCGAAGTTTATGACCAAGCCCGTCTGCAACAAACGCTGGAACATACGGTCGAAGAAATTAATCGTGAAGCGCAGAAATCAGGTAAGAAAGGTTTCACCTTAACGAAATCTGAACAAGGCACACAGGCTTTTTACGTCATCAAATCGCTGGATTTTCCGGTCGAAATTAATTATGCGTATGTCAAAGGCTATTTGATCGCGACACCAAGTATAGCCTTGATTGATCGGGCGATTCGCTACGCTGAATCCGGCAGCACACTGATTACTTCACCGCGTTTCATCGCTTCGTTGCCCGAGGATAAGCAGGCGAATTTCTCGGCGATGCTCTACCAAAATCTCGCGCCAATCGTGAATCCGATTGCGAAGAATTTGGGCAACATCAACGATAACATGAAAGATGGACACGTCGCAGCCATCACCGCACTCGCAGGCAATGCGCCATCATTAGCCTATGCCTATTCATTCGGAGACCGCATCACGTTATCTGTGAATACGGAAAAAGGTGCGCTGAATTTAGGCGATTTGCTGAGTGTGCCAGGCTCAATGGCAATGCACGGTATGATTCGCAATGCGCTGCACCAGTAACCCTGTAGCGTAAACTTCTAGTTTGCATCGCGTACTTCACGTGAGGCTTAGAAAAACCCCAGTGAAGTACGCGGCTCGAATTTTAGTTAAGTTACAGCATTGAAAACAGCGCAAACTAAAAGTTTACGCCACACGTAGGAACCATCAAATGAATCGGCAAAAACTAGGAAAAGTGATGATGACTTTGGTGCTGGTCATTGGTGCAATCCTCTCATTTATTTTGGATTGGAGCAGTAATCACCTTTTAAACCCGGCCTGGCATCCACATGCGCGCTTTCACGGTGCACTCTTGTTGTTTATGCTCGCGGGCGTGTCAGCAACTGGAGTCTGGTTACTTTGGAGAGAATCGAAAGAGCCTGAAGTCGCGCTCAAAGTTGCGGCGCTGATCTCAGCATCTTTCTGGACACCACTTTTCTACATTACCTTTTTTCTTCCGAGTGCTACGATGTGGGCTGGAAATCCAGAGACCATTCCACATCTGGCAGGACGAGTATTTTATCCGAATCTACTGGTCGCATTTTTGTTCCTGCTTTTGACGGCAGCGGCATATTTAACGGCTCGTTCAGGCTCTCAACGTAGCGTAAACTTTTAATTCGCGCTGCCTACCTTTACTCAAGATTTTTGGGAAACCAAATGAAATATACAGTTCGACTTCGAGTCAATTGACAGCTTTGAAAGCGGCGCAAATTAAAAGTTTACGCCACGCGAATCGGTGGGAACTTCATCTCACCGATTCGCGTATTGAAAGGTACGATAAGCGTCCCGCTTGTCACTCATTGCGGAGATAACATTATGAAAAAACCGATCCTGATAACAATTCTTGTTCTGAGTGGAATATCCTTGATTTCCTCAGGCTGTTCGCGTCACTTGCATGCGGCAATTAATAGTCACAAAACCGGGAATAAAGCCGAAAACAAAGGCGATGACGATGCTGATTATGCTGCGCGTGAAGAAATCACGCAGAACTATACTTTTGCTCCCGATGCAAAAGTTGAGGTTCGCAGCGTCAACGGCTCTGTAGATGTGACGACGACTGATGGCAACACCGCTGAAATTCATGTCCTGCGCCTGGCTCGCAATAAAGAGGCCTTCGAGAACCACAAAACAGACATCAGATTTGAAAATAATGAATTAACCATCGAAGGGAATCGCAAAAATAATTCCGGTGTTTGGGATATGGTCACGGGTAATGACGATATGCGTATTCGCGTCACGTTGAAGCTGCCACGCAAGATTGAATTCACGACATCAGGTGTCAATGGACGTGTCAACCTCGGCGAAATTGATGGTCGCGTCGAAGCGCATGGCATCAACGGAAAAGTGACGATTGCGAAAGCGCTTGGCTCAACTGAATTTTCCGGCATTAACGGCAAGATCGAAGCGACTATCGCCAAGCTCAATAAAGACGGCATCAATATTCACGGCGTCAATGGCAACGTTGATCTGAAATTTCTCGACGATGTAAATGCCAATATCGAAGGACACGGCAACAATGGACGCATCAATGCTGACCTGCCGAACGTTCAGGTTAAAGAGCAAAAGCATTCAAATTACAGCGCAGTGATTGGCAGCGGCGGGCCAATGATTGAAGTTAATGGAACGAACGGAAATATCTGGTTGTCAAGCGCTAAGAATGTTAGCGCAACACCAAAAACTGACGTTAAGGGAAGTTAGCAAACCAGAAAACCATTAGACAGAATTTACAAGATTTACAAGATGGGTGCCTGAAAGTTAATCCTGTCAATCTTGTAAATCCTGTCTATTTTATTTTATGACTCCAATCATCGAACTCGAAAATCTTGGCATCAAATTTGGCAGCCGACAAATCCTTGACCAGCTCAACGTCAGGCTCACCGGACGCGCCATAGGGTTGCTGGGGCCGAACGGCGCCGGCAAGACTACGCTCATTCATACGTTACTGGGCTTTCATCCACCAACTTCTGGAACGGCAAAAATTTTCGGGCGCGACATTTCATCCGAAGCCAAAGAGATTCGCGGGATGATCGGCTTCATGCCGGAACGCGATTCGTTCATCGCCAATATGACGTGCATTCATTTTGTGCGATTGATGGCGGAACTTTCCGGCTTGCCTTCGGAAGCTGCGCTGGAACGTGCACACGAAGCCTTATTTTATGTCGGCTTGGGTGAAGCGCGTTATCGTGAACTGGGGTCGTATTCGCTTGGCATGAAACAACTTGCCAAGCTCGCACAAGCCATTGTTCACGGACCGAAATTGATTATCCTCGACGAACCTACCAACGGACTTGATCCGCCCGCCCGACAACGCATGATTGAACTCATCCGCGAAATTCGTGACAGTAGGCAAGCTCAGGTTTTGCTTTCTTCGCATTTGCTCCACGATGTCGAAGAATGTTGCGAAGAGATTTTGATTATGAAAAATGGGCGCATCGCGGCGCATCACGACCTCGAAGCTGAACGCAAAGCCAATCGAAAATTTATCGAAATGGAAACGCGCGGCAATCAGATCGCCTTCGCGGAAGCCGTTGAAAAGCTGGGCTGCGAATACGCCATCACCAGCAAACAGCGGATAAAATTAATTATGGATGAGCAGGTCGAAGTGCGTGATCTTTATCGTCTGGCAGCCGCCAGTGAATTACAAATTCGCAGCCTGAATTACAAACGCGATTCACTGGAAGATATTTTCCTCAAAGCAATGGAATAAAAATTCACCCTTCAAGAGTGAAACAGTCGTTTCACTCTTGAAACAAACGAGACAATCGGCTATGCTTATTTGGTAAGCGAGTTCGGCAGATTCTGTCGGGCTTATTACTTCACAAGCATTCCGAATTAGGAGAAGAAAACTATGTCTCGCGTTGCTCATTTTGAAATTCACGCGGAGGATCCCGCACGCGCTATCACTTTTTATGAAAACGTCTTTGGCTGGCAATTTGATAAATGGGAAGGCCCACAGGATTACTGGCTCATCACTACCGGCGGCCCGGAAGAACCCGGTATTAACGGTGGATTAATGCGTCGAATGGGTGGAGCGCCTACGGACGGACAGGCAGTCAATTCTTATGTCTGTACGATTATGTCTTCAGTGGTAGACGACGACGTGGCTAAAGCAATGACCAATGGTGGCAGTATGGCAATGCCAAAAATGGCAGTGCCTGGCATTGGCTGGCTGGCTTATATCAAAGATACCGAAGGCAATCTTTTTGGCATCATGCAGGAAGATAAGAGTGCGTCGTAATTGACGTGGCGTAAACTTTCAGTTGGCGCACTTCACTATAGTTTTTTTGCGAAGTATGCGGTTTGTCTTCGAGGCAATTTATAGTTTTTGAAGACACCGCAAACTGAAAGTTTATGCCACTTCTACTGAAGGAGAAGTTATGCGTTATTTGATAAGAATTGTGGTTTTGATCTGTTGGTGTCTGACGGTCGCAGCTTTTGCAGAAGACAAAAAAACAACCATCAATGATTTTGCCTGGTTATCAGGTTGTTGGGAAAATCAAACCAGCAAACACTCGCAGGACGAAACTTGGAGCAAGCCCGCTGGTGGCTCTATGTTTGGCACAGGACGAACGATGATGAACGGAAAAACTACAGAATACGAATTCCTGCGAATTCATCAAGAAGCCGATGGAATTTACTTCACCGCTCTTCCTTCTGGGCAAACTGAGGCGTCATTCAAGCTCATTAAGATGAATGGCAAGGAAGCGGTTTTTGAAAACTCGACACATGACTTTCCGCAGCGCGTGATTTATGGACTCAACCCTGATGGTTCATTACACGCACGGATTGAAGGCGAAATTAAGGGGAAACAGCGCGGGATAGACTTTCCTTACCAGCGTGCAACGTGCGAAATGAGAAAGGAGGCGACCAATGTTCACTAAACTTGAAATTAAATGGGGAGTCATTTTCGCCGCGATGCAATTGATTTGGATTACGCTGGAATTCGCTGTCGGGCTACACGATAAACACATCTCATGGCATCCGACAATTTCTAATTTTATCGCGATTCCTTCGATCATTATTATGGTGCTCGCCATTCGAGAAAAGCGCGCCGTACTGGATGGGAAAATTACGCTTGGAAAAGCATTTCTGTGTGGATTAGGCGTGAGTGTCATCGTAGCGATTCTCAGTCCGCTCGTGCAAATAATTTTTTTCCGCCTCATCAATCCGAACTTTTTTACGAGCATGATTAAGCATGCGATTGAATCGGGTCAGGCAACCCTGGAGCAGACGCAGGCGAACTTTAATCTGTCGAATTATTTGATGCTGGGTGCGATTGGTTCAATTGTCATGGGAGCGATCACCTCACTGATCATTGCGGCGATAATAAAAAAAGACCTCAGGAACATCTGAGATTTTTTGATCGTATGTAGAACTGAAGCGCAAGCGTTCCCGCTTGCGCTTCAGTCAAAAAAGGAATCCCCAATGGCAATTTATCAGCACAATTATCAACAATACTCCGGTCAGCTCACACCGCTTAGAACAAGATTTCTAATCATTCCGCGCTACGCTTATCAGAATGTTTTTCAATCCCGAATTTTCACGGGATTTTTTGCTGTCTGTTTTGCGCCGTTGCTGATCATGACGGTGCTGATTTATTTGCAGCACAACACAACAGCCTTGACTGCGCTGAACATCAAAGCCTCTGATTTATTTTCCATCAACGGATTTTTCTTTCGCATTTTCACGAACCTGCAAACTGCGCTTGGATTTTTATTGGCAGTGATTATTGGGCCTTCGCTGGTCTCACGCGACCTTTCCAATAATGCTTTGCCGTTGTATTTATGCCGCCCTCTGACACGGACGAATTACGTCATCGGCAAAATGTCAGTGCTGATGATCATGCTTTCGCTCATTACGTGGATTCCGCTGTTATTGCTGTTCATCTTTCAAGCAGGGTTAGAAGGCGGCGGCTGGCTTTGGGAAAATTTATACGTGGCACGTGCGATTTTCATTACCAGTTGGATGTGGATAATTTTACTTTCCTTATTGTCTGTCGCGCTCTCGGCGTGGGTGAAGTGGCGCATCGCTGCAAGCGCAATTTTATTCGGAATTTTTGTCATACCGACGCCAATAGCGGTGAACATCAACCTGCTTTTTCATACTTCGATTGGTACACTTTTTCATCCGGGATTTCTCACCAACATGTTGATGGACAAAATGTTTCGGCTCGGCAGTGCGTTTCCCGATTCAATGATTCCACCGACGTGGGGCATGTGGGTGGCGCTCAGCGTCTTAGCTTTGATCTGTGTCGGATTGTTGTCACTGAAAGTCCGCGCTTATGAGGTGATCAAATAATGGAAGCTGCGCTTAACATTCCGGTCAGCTCAACTTCGCAGGCTGCGGTCGCGGCGGAGCAATTGATTGTCTTTGAAGATGTCTCAAAATTTTACGGAGAAATCCTCGGCGTCAATCGCGTGAATTTAAGCATCGCTCCCGGCATCACAAGTCTGGTCGGGCCAAACGGATCAGGCAAAACGACGCTGATGAATTTGATGACGGGATTAATTCA
>JAYVRW010000186.1:0-5317 GCA_043775925.1 Blastocatellia bacterium | reverse complement strand
GCGTCGCGCCTGGAACTTCGGTCAAGACAAATCCGAACGCAATGGCTTCGCTGGCACGCAATTCAATTTTTACGAACGTCGCGCTCACGCCTGAAGGCGGCGTCTGGTGGGAAGGAATGACCGACGAGCCGCCCGCAGAATGTCTGGATTGGAAAGGTAACAAATGGACGCCCGAAATCGGCAAGGAAACCGGAGCGAAGGCGGCACACCCGAATGCACGATTTACCGCCCCTGCTTCACAGTGTCCAACGATTGATCCTGCCTGGGAAAATCCTGATGGCGTCCCGATCAGCGCGATTGTTTTCGGTGGTCGCCGCGCAACTGTCATGCCATTAGTTTTTCAAGCTTTCAATTGGAGTTCAGGCGTTTATATCGGCGCGACTGTCGGTTCAGAAATGACCGCTGCTGCCGCTGGAAATGTAGGACAAGTCCGCCGCGATCCGATGGCGATGTTGCCGTTCTGTGGGTATCACATGGGCGATTATTTTCGACATTGGCTGAAGATGCAGCGCCGCTTGAAATCTACGCCGCGTGTGTTTCATGTGAACTGGTTCCGCCGTGATGAAAACGGCGATTTCATGTGGCCTGGCTTCAGCGAAAATATGCGCGTGTTGAAATGGATCGTAGACCGTTCACGGGGTCGCGTCATCGGACAGGAAACTCCCATCGGATGGATGCCACGCTATGAAGATGTCGAGTGGGAAGGAATGGAATTTTCACGTGAACAATTTGAAGCGTTGCAAACGGTGAATACGAAACAATGGCATCAGGAAGTCCTCAATCACGAAGAGCTGTTTATTCAATTGCACGATCATTTACCGTCGGAAATGATCTACGAACGCGAATTATTAATTTGCCGTTTGTAAGCGAAAAAAACAGACAGGGTTGACAAGATAAACAAGATTTGGTTTGTCAAACTTGCAAAAAATCTTGTCAATCCTGTCTAGTTTGCGTTATGCCCTCTGCGTTCTCTGCGGTTAAGAAATTATGCAACGTCTATTACTTTTCATCGTCCTTGCGCTCCTCACATTCGCAACATTCGCTCAATCGCGTAATGTCCCTGTCGTGCTTATTTCCATTGACGGACTCAAACCCGATTACATTACCGAAGCCGACAAGCACCATTTGAAAATTCCAAATTTGCGTAAAATGTTAGCCGAGGGGACACACGCCAAAGCCGTCACGGGGATTCTGCCGACAGTCACGTATCCAAGTCACACCACCATGCTGACAGGCGTTTCGCCCAGTAAACACGGCATTTTGTACAACACGCCGTTTGATCCGTTCGGGAAAAATCAGGGCGGGTGGATGTGGTACGCCGAAGATATTAAATCACTGACGTTGTGGGAAGCTACGAACAAAGCAGGTTTCGTAACTTCCAGCGTAGACTGGCCTGTCAGCGTTGGCGCTCCGATCAAATACAACATCGCACAAATTTGGCGGGCGACTACTGAAGACGATCACAAATTATTACGTGCGCTTTCGACACCGGGGTTGCTGGATGAAGGCGAAAAAGTTTTAGGCAAATATCCGGCTGGATATATTTATACCGTCGAATCTGACACGACACGCGCCGCCTTCAATGCGTGGATCATCGAAAATAAAAAACCGCGATTTCATACGACATATTTCAGTGTGCTTGACGAAGTGCAACACGCCAAAGGCCCCTACACGAAAGAAGCGTATGAAACGATTGAAGTACTTGACGCACTGATCGGCAAAGTCTGGCAGGCAGCGCTCAAAGCCAATAAAAATGCGGTCGTGTGCGTAGTCTCTGATCACGGCTTCGCACGTTATGACAAAGCCGTTCACCTCAATTCAGCTTTACACGATGCAGGATTGATTGAACTGGACTCACAAGGAAAATTGAAATCGTGGCGCGCCATTGTGTGGGCTGGCGGCACCGTCATGCTGAATGATCCAAACGACATTGAAGCCAAAAATAAAGCAGGCGAAGTGCTGCGAAAGCTCGCGTCTGATCCTGCTAACGGCATTGTCAAAGTCATTGATAATGCCGAAGCGAAAAAGATGGGCGGCTTTCCCGATGCGGCTTATGTTGTCTTCGTGAAACCCGGCTTCAGCATTGGCAGCAGTTTTACGGGCGACATTGTGCGCGAGACAAAAGTTGGCGGTACGCATGGACTGCTACGCGATTTGCCGGAAATGGATTCGTCGTTTTTTATCGCTGGAGCAGGCATTCCGAAAGGCAAAGTTTTTGACCGCATTGATATGCGCGACATCGCCCCAACGCTGGCAGGATTTATCGGCGTGAACTTGCCGAATGCTGAAGGCAAAGATTTATTCAAAAAATAGGACACGGATAAACGCAGATTTTGCAGATTGACGCGGTAAGGTCAGCGAAAATCCGCTTAATCCGTGTTTATCTGTTTCCCATCAGTTTAGCTTTCAAACCTCTTCGCAGTATAATCCCCGCTTATTTTCAGAGCTTACTAAAATATAAATCATCACAGTCGTCGTTGTTCGCTGCATTTATCAACCGATCACTATCCACCGATCACCGACCACTGCTTTAACTTCAGGAGAATCAATGACCGCAAAATACAAACGTGTAGCGCTCGCCTATTCCGGCGGCTTGGACACTTCCATCATCATCCCCTGGCTCAAGGAACATTACGGCTGCGAAATCGTAGCCATTGCCGCCGACGTTGGTCAGGAAGAAGAACTCGAAGGTTTGCGCGAAAAAGCGATTTCTACCGGAGCCGCTGAAATTTTCATCGAAGATTTGCGCCACGAATTCGTTAAGGATTACATCTTCCCGACGCTGCGTGCCGGAGCTGTGTACGAGCATAAATATTTGCTCGGCACTTCATTTGCGCGTCCGGTGATTGCCAAACGTCATGTAGAAATCGCCAAACAAACCGGCTGCGACGCGCTCGCGCACGGATGTACAGGCAAAGGCAACGATCAGGTGCGTTTTGAATTGACGTTCAAAGCCCTCGCGCCCGAATTACCCGTGATTGCTCCGTGGCGTGAATGGGATATTGTCTCACGCGAAGACGCGATTGATTATGCGACCGAACGCAATATTCCGATTGCTGTGAGCCGCGAAAAAATCTACAGCCGCGACCGCAACATCTGGCACATTTCGCACGAAGGCGGAATTTTGGAAGACCCCGCGAGCGAACCCGAAGAAGCGATGTACATGCTCAGCAAATCGCCGGAAGACGCAGGAGCTACGCCGGAATATGTTGAGATCGGATTTGAAAAAGCTACGCCAGTTTCGGTGAACGGCGAACACCTTGATCCGGTTCCGTTATTGATGAAGCTCAATGAAATCGGCGCTCGCAACGGCATCGGCAGAATTGATATTGTCGAAAATCGCTTAGTCGGAATGAAATCGCGCGGCTGTTATGAAACTCCTGGCGGCACATTGTTGCTGGCAGCATTACGTGAATTGGAATCACTCTGCCTCGACCGCGAGACTTCGCATTACAAAGAAGTCATCGCGCTGAAATACGCGGATATGGTGTATTTTGGTCAATGGTTCACGCCACTGCGCGAAGCCCTTGACGCTGCCGTCACGTCAATTTCTCAGCGTGTCAGCGGTACGTGCAAATTGAAACTGTACAAAGGCAATGTGATTATCGCCGGACGCACTTCTGAAAATACATTGTATCGCCCCGACCTCGCGTCGTTCACGATGGGCGCCAGCTACGATCAAAAAGATGCGGCAGGATTTATCAATATTTTCGGATTGCCGATGAAGGTGCAGGCTCTCGCGGATGCCGAGAAGAAATAAGTGCTGAATAAAAAGCAAATTGTTGTGTTGATATTTGGAATAGCTCTGCTAATTTTGGCAGAGCTATTTCCACCATGGTTGTACGCATTTGGCAATTCGGATACTGAGCTATCGTGGGGGTATCATTATTTTCTTACGAGGAATTTTCCTGATTTAGAAGGCGTAATTTACTATCGGATAAATTGGAATCGAATGCTATTGCAGTATTACTTTCTTTTTTGTGGCGCAGTTGGTTTGTTTTTGGCTGTAAAAGATACGAAGAAAAAATGGCACCATATTGGAATTCTACTGTTCAGCTTTTGCGCTGGATTAGTTTTTATTGGCTGGCTGCAAGATGTTTATAGAGGTGGCTTATAACAGTTATTTTCTTCAGGAAGTGCAATAACGCCAAAAAACCTTATTGATTGCCTGTAACATTATGCAGTAGTATCATTCAGTTATTATGGATTATCAAAAATTCATCACCATTGAACCAGATAAGCGAAGTGGTAAACCGTGCATTCGCGGGATGCGGATTACTGTGACAGACGTGCTGGAATATTTAGCCGGCGGGATGAGTCCTGAACAAATCGTCGAAGAATTTCCTGAGTTAACGCTGGAAGATATTCGCGCTTGTCTGGCGTTTGCGGCTGACCGTGAACGCAAGTTAATTACCATTCCTGCATGAAGCTTTTATTCGATCAGAATCTTTCCCATCGTTTGCCAAAGCTGCTAGCTGATCTTTACCCGGATAGCATTCATCTGGGCGATCTTGGAATGAGAGAGGCTACCGATACAATTATTTGGGAATTTGCCAAACAGAATGACTTTGTGATTGTTTCAAAAGATTCTGATTTCCAAGCGCGCAGTTTGTTATACGGGTTCCCGCCGAAATTTATCTGGCTGCGAGTTGGTAACTGCCCCGTTAAGACTATCGAAGACTTGCTACGAAATCGTTCCATTGTCATTCATACCTTTAATCTTGATTTGAATCAGGCACATTTAATGCTGCCATAATTAATCCAACTATCCTTTAAAACGAATTATCGCAACTAGCCTTTTCGTGGCAAGTCTGCTAATTTCTTCTCGCAAATTATCTGCAAAAACTCAAGCATACGAACTCAAGGTGGAAGCATTTTTAGCCCATCTTGAGGAACAAGCTTCTTTGAGGCCGACGAGGAATGGAAGGTAACAGGAAGAGGTGATAATTGGTCCCCTTGGAAGAGTGTTTCGGATGATCTTAACAACTGTCATTTGATGGTTATTAAGCTTGTTCGCGCAGCAGACTTTAACGCTGTAGTCTACACTGCCCTCGATTATCTGGAACCCAGACTCTCTCTCCCCGTGAATAAACGCGAAAAATAACGACAATCAATTATTTTTTTAGAGGGAAACTACAATGGAACAACTCAATCAAATGTTCAGTAACATTTTCGGAGATTTAAAAGAATACGCTCCGGGAATTATCAAAGCCGCGTTGCTTTTACTTTTGGCATGGATCATTGCCAGCATCGTGCGCTCAATCGTTAATAAGATAGCAGGGAAGGCACGCCTCGACGAACGCGCCGGGAGTCCTGT
>JAYVRW010000185.1:0-5328 GCA_043775925.1 Blastocatellia bacterium | reverse complement strand
TTACGCCGGCGGCTGATCTCAATCGGTTGGTGGTTACTAACCAGATAGAGACACCAAGAGGTCAAAAATGGACATACTTTTTGAAGCTATACTTAATGATAACCGTCCGGCGGTACAAGAGTTGCTGAAAAATAATTCTTCACTGGTCGCTTGCCATTTTGGCGAGGCTCGGCTCTACGAAACAGAAATCTTTCACTGGATGTATGTCGGAGACACCTGCCTGCATTTGGCTGCTGCCGGCTATCGGGTCGAGATTGTTGAGTCATTGTTAGGTGCGGGAGCAGACCCCAACTCGGCAACAAACCATCGCCATAGCACCCCTTTGCACTATGCCTCTGATGGTTACATAATGAGCCAAGCTTGGAATCCCAAAAGGCAGGTAAAGACCATTACATATTTGCTTGATGCTGGGGCAGATGTGAATGCTCAGGACAAAAATGGGGCAACTTCTTTGCATCGCGCCGTGCGAACCAGATGTGCTGCTGCTGTGCAAGTATTGCTTGCCGCTGGTAGTGATACAAGACTTACTAACAAAGCTGGATCAACTGCCTTTCATCTTGCAGTCCAAAACACGGGTCGTGAAGGAACGGGGACGCAAGCAGCCAAAGACGCACAACGCCAGATCATCGAAAGGTTCCTTTCGCTGGGCGTGAGCGTGTCTCCAAAGGATGGCAATGGCAAATCTGTGTTGGGTCGTGCCAGGAGTGGTTGGATACAAGAAATATTTCGATTACAAGCTCGGTGAATTAAATGATTAGCGATTTTACGGAAAAGATTTCTCTCCTGCTTCTGACTACTACGTTGAGCGGGTTACTGATTCCTTATTTGCTCAAGAAACGAGACGAAAGGAAACTTCGCGAGCAGAAATTATTTGAAGCCGAGCTTGCTCGTCAGGGGAAAATTATTGATGCCCAGGCAAAACTATTAGAGGACCTGGCGCAACTTTTATGGGGGATGCAGCTTCTCGCTTTAGAGCTTCCCTACTATGTTTTAGAAAATAGCCAGGACCGATACCATGCAGCGGCCACTAAGTACGACATTGAATCCTGGACGTATCTGGCGAAACTCCGTGTCGAAATTAGTAAGGCCCGGAGGCTCGTTTCTGCCGAACTCTATCAACAGCTAAATGACTTTTATATGAAGGAGCTGATTCCACTTGACGGGAAAATCTCAATCTTAATGAAAAGCGCTTCTGCCAACAAAGAGTGGGCAGTGTATAGAGAAGCAAGGCGTAACGATTGGGCGAAACACCATGAACTGATCTTCACCGGTCTTGGCAAGAGAATAGATGAATTATTGAATCTTCTTGCTTCTGAATTCCTTCTGATCTCCTTCGAAAAGGACGTGAAACATCCAAATGGTCAATCTGATGTTCGTTAGAATTTCGACCAGACTTAACTTCTGTTCGACTGGAGCGATTGGATCAATTTTCTGAACACGACAGCGCGGCACGGTGAGCAAGGTGTTGCGTAGCTCGAATGTTGACAGCCATTACGAAAGCGAAAATATGAAAACGAATCCCCTGGCGCCCGGGACTATTGATGAATACATCGCAGGCTTCCCACCTGATGTGCAAGAGATTTTGGAGCAGATGCGGTTGACGATTAGAAAAGCAGTACCAGACGCGGAAGAAGCAATTAAATATCAAATCCCGACCTTCACCCTGAAAGGTAATTTGCTTAGTTTTGCTGCTTTCAAAAAGCACCTTGGGTTTTATCCTGCGCCAGCCGGAGATGAGAAATTCAGAGAGGAGTTATCTGTTTATCGAGCTGGAAAGAGTTCGGTAAGATTTCCATTAGATCAACCAATTCCTTTCGATTTGATCAGTCAGATGGTGAAATTCAGGTGGCAGGAACATCTGACACGAGTCACCACCAAAGGGAAGAAGAAATAGAGAACATTGGCTCCCGGTTGCTGCATCATTCGCAGTCAGCAATCACTGCCCAATGTTCCTGATTAGTTGCGAAATTAGAAGAAAAATTTGGTGCGCGGCAATAAATGGAACGCCGATGACACGGATGTGATGGATTTAGGCGGATTGATCTGCGATGATCTGCACTGATCCGCGTGATCCACGTTCCATTCTATCAATGACATCTACTATGGGAGAAATTTAATGACTGACAATCTCAATCGGCAATGGCGGCTGGCAGCACGTCCTGTTGGCTTAATCAAAGAATCAGATTTTTCGTGGAGTGAAGAAGCTGTTCCCGCCGTTGGCGAAGGACAGATTCTGATCCGCAATCAATATCTTTCGCTTGATCCGACGAATCGGATTTGGGTGACAGATGTCCCGTCTTATTTGCCTCCGGTCGGCATTGGCGAAGTTATGCGCGGCTTGGGGATTGGCGAAATCGTCGCCTCTAATCATCCTGACTTTAAGGTTGGCGACCTCGCGCAGGGGCTGCTTGGATGGCAGGATTATTATGTTGGCAATGGGCAGGGGATTCAGACTTTTGCGGCGAATCCGATGATTCCGACGACGGCGTATTTGGGCTTGCTGGGGATGATCGGGATGACCGCGTACTTCGGGTTGCTGGATGTCGGGCAACCGAAAGCGGGTGAAACTGTAGTCGTTTCCGCTGCGGCGGGCGCAGTCGGTTCCATTGTTGGGCAAATCGCTAAAATCAAGGGCTGCCGCGTGGTCGGCATTGTGGGCAGCGATGATAAATGTAAATGGATCGTAGACGAATTGGGCTTTGATGCGGCGATTAATTACAAAACGGAAAACGTCCGCAAAGCCTTGAAGCAACATTGTCCGAGCGGCATTGATGTGAACTTTGAAAATGTCGGCGGAACCATTCTGGATGACATTCTGGCGCAGATGAATATCGGCGGACGGGTCGCTGTCTGCGGCTTGATTTCGGGCTATAATTCAAAAGAGCCAGTGCCGGGGCCGTACAATTTTTCGACCATTATTTCCAAACGTTTGCGCGTGCAAGGCTTCCTCGTGACGGATTATTCCCCGCGCGCGATGGAGTGCATGAACGATTTAGGCAAGTGGTTACTGGAAGGAAAAATCAAATATAAAATTGATGAAGTAGACGGATTGAAAGGCGCTCCGATTGGCTTGAACAGATTGTTCGAGGGCGCGAATACGGGCAAGTTGCTGGTGAGGGTGTAGCGTAATTTTTCTAATTTGTGCCACGAAAAAAGGAGCCTGCGTGAATGATTCACGCAGGCTTTTTTTAAGAGGATTCCATTGGTAACTGAGAACGTTTAATTCAGAGTGAAATTGAAAGTGAGAACACCGGAAACTTTCACGGGTACGCCGTTGAGTTGCGTCGGAGAAAAGACCCACTGACGCGCAGCCTGCACCGATGCGTCAAGTAAAAGCGGATGTCCATTGACAGTCGAAGCCGAAACCACCCTGCCTTCCTCAGAAATCAATACTTGCACAGTCACTACACCTTGAACACGCGCTGATCTGGCAATTGCTGGATAAGGCGGTTGTACTTTTTTGATGGCTTTGCTGGCGATCATGACGCTGGTAATTGTTTTTGGAGCAGGTGTTGCGACCACTTCTAGTTTTGGAGCTGGTGAAGGCGTAGCTTTTGGCGTAGGGATAGGCAACGGAACTTCATCAATAACTCCACCTTTATCAAAGGGTGTTGGGGGGCCAAGTATCGTATTTGAGCTGGGTTCTAATCCGCCTGCTACTGGACGAAAAATTTTCATTGCGGGTGCTGCTGGTTTTACTGCGTATGGGTTGACGAAATCTTTGGGGATGCTGGTCGGCGCAAGATTTCTTGGCGCAGTAACCACTCTTTGAACTTCCTGTGTGATGGGACGTGGAGCCGTTGGCGGCGGGGGCTGGATCATGCCAACCCTTTCGTATGCTTCCGCTGGCATAGGGTTGAACCACATAATGGTAAGAACGCCTAAGACCATCAGTGACACGCCGTAAATGGCGCTGATGGCCAGATAAAATTTGCTGCGACCTTGTGGTTTGTCTGTGGTTGATTCTAATAATTTATCGAACATAGTTGCCTCCGTGAGAAAAGTTTAAGGTTATGCCGATGAGTCTTTTTTTGCTTTGTGCAGAAGCCTGTGCGTGAGCAAGGGCGTTCGTACAATGAAAACTATTTCCAGAGAACGGTTGCCCTTCTTAACAGGCGGGCTTCTGCCGCTTTGATTAATTCAGGGTGTCCAGTTGCAAGCCAATCGGAGCCGCGCCGCTGGCTTTGACCGAATCAATGACTTGCGCGATTTCTCCATAATTTAAGCCCGGTGCGCCTTTGATGAAGACGGTTTTCTGATCTGCCGGTCTTCCTTCCAGCGTACTCTGCAACAAGGTATGAAGCTCGCCGAGCGAAGCAGTTTTCGTTTGATTCAGCATCAATTCGTGCGACTGCGAAACGCTGACGACGAGGGTCAGGCTGGGCGGAACGGGTTGGTTGTTGTCATTTTTTTCCGGTAACTTGGAATCGTATTTATGCGGTTTCTGCGGGCTGATGACCATAAAAATAATCAGCAATACCAACAGTACATCTATCAAAGGCGTGACGTTAATATTAGGTGAAGTGCGATTTCCTGAATTAGCTTGCATGAGTATCTCCTTTAAAGAAGTTCGTAGTTGAAAGTTCGCGGTTCGCAGAATTTCTGCGAATTGTTTTCGCTGTGAGCTGCGAACCTCTCGTTAAGCACACTTCGACTGACCGCTTGATAAAAAGCGCGATGAATTCCGGATCTGTCGAAGTGAAGTATTTAAAGCATCAACCGACGATGGTGATGCGGCTGAACATCAGAACTGTATTGGCGGCAGTGAATTTTCCGCCTTTAAATGCGGGCTTGAAATTTGCCTGAAGTGTCAATGCCGTCGAAAGCTTGGCGATAACTTCAGGATCATTCGGAGCCGTGATGACTTTCTGCACGGAAGCTTTGCCGTCTGATCCGACCCACGCGATAACCGTCAAATCTTCTTCCTGCACGTCATTGGCAAATCCGATTAACGTCCCACGCGGATCAAGCATTGGGCGTGGGCTGGTCGGCATTGGTAATAAAGTATCTTTAAGTTCGGCCAGTTCTTCGTTGCCATCTGGTCGGACGGTTTGCACTGCGACATCCAGAGCGAGTCCGGCCAGCGAGAAGGCGCGATGTGCTGGACGAAGAATTGCTGACACCAAAACTAAAAACATGACAAAAGTACAGGCTGTGGCAAACGTCCCGGAAAAAACCTTGATCCGAAAATTGATTTTCTGTTCCGTGCGCCAATAGGATTTTTGTAACGCCTGACGCGCTTCCACTTGCAGCGCAAACATCGTCGCGGCGTGCATTTCCTCAACCTGTTGTGTCGGCAAGGTTGCCGAACTGAGAGCCGTCAAAGAA
>JAYVRW010000184.1:0-5329 GCA_043775925.1 Blastocatellia bacterium | reverse complement strand
GGACGGCTTTATCTTTGAGATTTTTCGTCGCCCATTCGCGCACGTTGCGCGTGTCGAGATAGAGGCTGGCATCACGATTCAGCATCGGGTCTATGGCGTACCAGATTCCGTTTTCGCGGACTTTTCGATCTACGGATTCGCCGAAAACTAATTTTCCTTTCTTCTCTTCAGCATCCTGACTATGGCGTGTTTTCACGACAATTGCCTGAATCCAGGGCAGGTGCTTCGGGATAAAATTTTGCGCTGTGAGCACGGAAGAATATCCCTGATCGGGTTGTTCGGCGTAGTTGTGAATGACCAAAGTTTTCGCGTAAAGGTCTACGACTAAATTCGGCTTGCCTTCGGTGAAGCCATTGAAGAGGCGGAACGCGGCTTCGTGTTTTTCATCAAATAATTCAGCCCGAAAGGTGATAGCGTTTTCGATTAGGTTTTCAAGTACTGCGGTTTTCATAAATGTTCCAGATGGTACTGACCAATGGCATCAGTATTATTCAAAATCAGGTAAACGAACATCATAGTTCAGTCAAAGAGAAAGCGCACTATTCTGGAAAAAAATTCGCAACTGTTTCAAGACCTGTGACATTCGTTGAAATGTGCTTTACAATCTGCAATCGTGATTCTCCAATCATCCAATTCTGGACCAGCGAAACAAACATCTGATCAGCAAGGCAAAAAACCTGGCGCGGAGAAGCAGAAGTCTCCCTTCTGGCGCAAGCTGTTTGGAATGGGGCCTCGCAAGCCTATGGCAGAGCGCATTGAATTCGCTCTCAAAGAAAAATGGAAGTTTGCGGAGGTCAAGCAATACCACATTGATTCTTTCCTCGAACCGGGATCAGAAGAGCTTTTAGATTTCTTTTTGGATGGTTACAACTCCAGCCGTTACCTCAAACTCAAAACACATTATGGATTGGCAACTGCGACGCGCAGTGGTCGTTTAGTTGATGACGACATCGAAACGATCAAGCAGGAAGGTGTCAAATTACTGAGCTATTACGAGGTTTTGAACGACGAAGAGAATCGCCGGAATATCCCAAAATATTTCGGCGGCTACTATCGTGACGGAAAAATCGGCGCTGAAAGTCTGGTCAGGATTGGTTCGACAAATTGGTTCGGCGTTTTCATGCGCAAGCGGTTTCAGGTCTATGCTGAGCTGTTTCATACCAGATTTAATTTACCGCGAGCGCTTTGCGGGCCACTGCTTGCCAGCGTCGGCGATTCATTCATGCTCTCGAATATTTTGTATCGAAAGTCAGGGCCAGAGGATTTTCAGCGACTGGCAGAAGTGATTGCGGCTCCGCTCCCTGAAGACAAGCGAAATGATGCGCTGGTTCCTGCGCTGGAACTATTGGTTCTATCAACCAAACAGGAAGTACCGGTTTCTTCGGTCGTTTCATTTGTCCATCGCATGAAATTGCAGGCGGAGCATTTTAAAGCGTTTTCATCCATTGTTTATACCCTCTGGGCGCACAATCACGACGTAGATATTAGTTGTCCGGTCTTCTCGGCTTACGTGAAAAAAGTGGTCGAAGAATTTGGAGCCGAAATTGATATTTTGAAAGCTCCGCTCTACGTCAACGCTTATTACGAATTCAAAAGAGACGGTGAAAAGTTACGGATATTCTTATCTCCGAAATACAGCGAAACGAAAGCTTTCATCCGAAAACTTGGAGTTGTCGTACCCACTAATATTTGGGGAATGTCCCGAGTTGTCGTTCTGGCTCAGGATTTTGAAAGGGAAAAAGTTTCCAGAATTTTGCGCGAGTTAGGTGAAGAAGTTACGTTAGCTGACCTTGTGTTTTTGAATGGGATTTGCCGGAATGATGAAGAAACTGCGCTATTGCTGAACCGTAAAGAATTACTTGCCAAAGTCGAAGGTATCAAAATTAAGCGCATCGTCCGGCGCCGAAAAATTGATCAGTTGGCTGATTTGAATGAGCAGATTGATTCGGCTTATTCGAGTGGACTTTATCGCATTCTGCGAAGGCTTTCCGGTGTGCGTGATGATGTAAAAAAGAAATACACCGAAGAAGCTGATCTGAGCCGAATGAAAAATGTTCAGCTCAGCCAATTACATATCCTCGAACGTTCGTTTGAATTTCCGGGAATGGATGAAAATCTTGGCTGGGAAGTTTCCAAAGACATCCACGATAAAACCCGTGAAGGTGGAGGCTACTACGATTACGACCGCGATCTGGCTTTGTTTATTGCCATTCCTTCCGAGCAAGGATCAAACAGAAGATATAAAGCCTCCATCGTTTCAAGGTCAGAAGCTGTTCTGGCTATCGGGCATTTTCACGCGCTTAAAATTGATACTGCCAGTTATGCGGGACCCAGCGGATGGAAAGGCGCGCAGGCGGGGGACATTGACAGTGCAGCAGATGCGGATATTTGTTCGGTGATTGTGACGACGATTGGTCACCCGCGTGATGCGAATGGCGCGAAGGATTCGAGCAAGGTTGCGGTAGACATTGATTTTCTTTTTACTGATCGTGAAAACGGCGATCCGCTGATTCGAGATCGCGGTGTGCGCAACATCCCTTATTACGAAAAATCGCAAGTGCCAACTGTCCGTAATCCTTCCAAAAAAGAAAAGAAGCGGCGGCGCATGGAAGACACGCATTTCTGTCCGCCGATTGATTTGCCTTGATGATAGTATCTTCAAATTCTGATAAATAACTTCTTCTGATACATCCAGTATAAAATCAGCCAAAACAGTAGCAAAACAGCACTCCCGCTGAGTAAATGCTGATTTCCTTCACCGAGAATCTTGAAAATATTTTGCCCCAGATGAATTTTAAATGATTCAATAATGAAATCCTGAATCGTATGTACCAGCACATAAATGGCAATTGAATTCATGCCAATAACCGTCAGCCAGAACGCCCATTTGCGCCAACCTTTCAAATCAATCGTATAGTAAAAAAACGCGAGCAATAGAAAGCACGCGCCGCCGCTAAAAATCGTCCACGTTGGCGTCCAGATGCGTTTCACCAGCGGACAAATTCCGGAAAAGTGAAGCAATAATCCAAGTGCGATGCCAATGGCTCCGGCAATTAAAAAGCGTCGTAATTTTTCGTTATTTGGAAGATCAGATTTCAGCCAGCGTCCGGCAATCAAGCCTAAAATCATTGTGCCGAGCGTGGGGATAAAACTGAGAGTCGCGTAGCCGCCTCCGTTATGCGTAAAGAATTTTTCACGCGAAAACAAATTCAAAAACCACGTATCAAACGCCCACGCCAGATTACTGTTTTTATTGAAATGTGCGGCGATGCCAGATGAATGATATGCCCAATCTGCGGGGACTCCGACAGCAGTGTAATCGAATCCGGCGGGCGGCAACGGATACAAAACATTTGCCAGCCAATAGCCGATCACAATGACCACGAACGCAATCCAGATTATTTTTATGGAGCGAAAGCCAAGTGCGAACAAAATTAAATATCCTAATCCGATTTGCGAGAGAGTATCTTCAAATGTCCAGTACGTCTGCGTACGATGCGTCGAGCGTAAAAAAACACCCAATAAAATCAGTAGTAACGAACGCCACGCCGCATGCGCAAACATCATAGGTTGCGACTGACCTTTGTTCATACGGCTGGCGATTGAGTAGGGCAACGCTACGCCGACGAGGAAAGAAAATGATGGTTGAATCAAATCGTGGAGTGAGCAACCGAACCACGCAACGTGCGTTTGCCCCCACGCTAAAACGCTCCAGAATGAATTGTCGGGGTGAGCGGCGGCGACACGCGAAAGTTCCAGAACTTCCGCCATCATTAAGAACATGACAAAGCCACGGTAGGCGTCCATAGACATAAGCCTGACCGGAGTTTCGGGGCGATTCTCGGACATAAGATTTTTATTTGATGAGCTGCGTTCTTAGTTTACGTTACGGCAGGTAGCATAAACTTTTAGTTGGCTCGCTTCAAGCCGTTTAGAGTGCCTTCAGGCGTGAGCAGCTCGCAGGTGTTCACGCCTAAAGGCGTAACTCTAAACCTCTGGTTATGGCTTCGTCGGATCTTTCAATTTTTCTTTGTCAGCATCTACATTAAATCGTTGGTAGTTACCAAACTCAATCAGTGTATTTGCCGTGATGCCTTTGACCAGTAAAACTCGCACCGATAAATTAATGTCTGCTCGCGTTGGCAGCCAGATTTCATTATTGATGCGATCCTTTTCCAGCACGAATGTTGCGCCCTCTTTAAGTGAAGCCACCAGACCTCCGCCGACTTTGTAGGATTCCACTAAACGCGCCTCGACACGGGCAGCTTGTTTATCGGCAACGTCAACCCAAATAGCACCGACGGCTTTGCCAAAGAATTTTTCGTAGTCTTTTTGCGGCTTATATCCAGGCAGCGGTTCGAAATCAAAGACAATGACCTCACGTCCGCGAAAGCGTTCACGGCGCGGGTTGACCAGCTTTGAAGCTCGTAAAATGTCCGAAATCGAAGGCCTTTTCCCCCGCTCAACATCAGGCGTTCCGTTCGTTTCCTGCGCGATTTCACGATCTTTGCTTGCTTTCTTTTCTTTTTCAGTCTCACGTTTTTCAAGGTTACGGACACGCTTCTCGATGCGCTTATTTTGGTCTTCAACCTCGCTTGGTGAAAGCGGTTTGCCGTTCTTTTCAATCAGTCGGCGGATGCGATTGCCTTTGTAAAATGTCAACTCGTAAACCTTCGATTCTTTCTCGCGGAGTTGCCCTGTTTGATCCGTTTCGCGGTCAGTTTCTTTTTGCGTAAAGGTATATTTTTCGAGCAGATCATCTACCTGATCTTCATTGGCTTTGACCTCTTTCAATAATACTGCAATGTCTGGCAACGGCTCGTTGGAGATTTTTGGAAAGTCAAAAGCAGCGCGATCCAGCGACGGGTTATGAATGATTTGCTCCAGCTTGATTTCGTAGACTTCTTTGTCAATGGTGGCGGTGATTGTCTGCGCCTCCATTACTCCATCTACGATTTTGTAATCGGAGTAGTCAAAGATTTTTGTCACCGTGCCCGCCGGAATTTCTTCACGTATCAGTAACCCCGAAGTTGGGTCAAAATGCAGTTTGAGCTTCACGTTTTTGGCAGTCGTCATCACTACTGTATTGACGCTTTTCCCATTGATGGTTGACGGCGCAAAGGCGAGTTTGACTTTTTCTTTTTTGTAATCTAACCAGTGCGAATTTCGATAAGCAGCTTCGGCCTGGAAATCGCGGCTTGGTTCGCCCGTGATCGTACGCAATCCGTTACGCGAATCGCGGAACCAACCCGACTTGCCGTTGTAGCCAACACTGGTTTCCAGTCCGCGCAAATTAAACGTATCCGTATAAAAATTAGGGAACATCGAA
>JAYVRW010000183.1:0-5335 GCA_043775925.1 Blastocatellia bacterium | reverse complement strand
CTGACGCCGGGTGAAGAAGGCTTGCGCGATCTGAAATATATGATGACGATTTATGAAGCGGCAAAGACAGGTAAGACAGTAAAAGTTTAGATATTTTAGGTGCTAATCTGAGAGACGGTCGTTACGGCTCCCGGTACAATACCCGGAGCCGTAACGACGGCACAGTTTTCTAAAAATCATCTACAGAAAAGACAGATGGTAACGGCTGAAATGAGGTAGGTTTATCCGCCTTTACCTTTTGGCAAAACGCCTCGCAGCTTCCCATCTTCTTCGCCAAAAAGCTTTGCCTTTTCCCTGCACAAAACTCTTCATCTTCACTTTAATTTCCTGGACAGATTGATAGACAGCGGAAGCCTTGAGATAGTCATACACTCTGATTTTAAAGGCGGTGAATTTCGCGTGAAGATTGGCAAACCAAAGAATCCGCAGCAAGCTTCCCTGCGTCAAAGTATAGATGCGCGCGACCAGCGCAGTCCCGACCACTTTGGCTCCGATCACGGTCAGTAAGCCAAGTGCATGCTGTCCGTGTGAGATCAGCCAGAGCGCGGCGAGCTTGACTGGAATCAGCAGTAAGGAAGGAACCAGAAAAACGACCAACGCAGCATACGGCGGAAGGTTGGCAATAATTTTTTCAAGCTGGCGTAGGACGGGTAGACGCCCGATATACGCCATCATCCGCGCCAAATCGTCCCACAACCAATCTTCCAGTAAGACGATGATGGCGGCAATGATGACAAATGGAGCGGCTAAGATTTTTTTTAGACGTGTATTTAAAATTTTGTGTGAGTCCATTTTCCTTACTTCAATTTGTCATGCAGCCAGCCTTTGGCAAACGCCCAATCGCGGCGCACCTGCCGTGCTGAAATGCCGATAATCTCAGCAATTTGTTGTTCATTCAGGCCAACAAAATAACGTAATTCAACCACCTGCCCGACACGCGGATAAACCGCTTCCAGTTCATGTAATGCCCGATCCAGCGCAATCAAATCAATGGTATCCGGCTGAGCAAAATCAGGGATTGCCAGCCCGTCAAAAGTAACCTGCGCAAAATCTCTGCCACGCTTTTGCGCTGTTTTGCGGCGGACGTAATCCACTACCAGCCAGCGCATCTGCTTCCCGGCGACATTGAAAAAATGCTCCCGATTCTGCCATTCGATTTGTTGCCCATCGAACAGATGCAAATACACTTCATGCACCAGAGCCGTCGGTTGCATCGTCTGCGCATAACCGCGCAAATGATATTGCGCCATGCGACGCAATTCACCGTACACCTGCGGAATCAATTCGTTAAGTGCTTCCGGTTCGCCAGCCGCTTGTAATTTGAGCAAACGAGTAATGTCTAAATCCTGCAATGCCGGGGAGTGATTCATAAGCTTATTTTCCAGAGTAGTTTTTTTGCTGTTGATGTGACGATCAAGACCCCATCGCCATGAGAAATATACGCCGAATCTAATAATTCTCGAAGGTCTCAGCTTCCTGCGATACATATTTCTCATTTTTCTTGTCCGCTTCTGAATGGAATTTACGATTTATAAGTGAGGCA
Organism: Blastocatellia bacterium; assembly: GCA_043775925.1. Classification (GTDB taxonomy): domain Bacteria; phylum Acidobacteriota; class Blastocatellia; order RBC074; family RBC074; genus JAFDVL01. The sequence continues at coordinate 3,792 of JAYVRW010000183.1, read as the reverse complement.
AAAAATTATGAGTGATTCCCCTTACGATTCCGCGTTTAGTTCCATTGATCTGGTTGACCAACGCCTCGCCTACAGCTCTGCGGTCTGGGCAAAAAAAGGTGACGAATGGAAAGCGCGGCTCTATCAGGAAACAAAAATAGCTCCGCAGAAGCAGTAGCGCTTCGACGGGCTTTCACAAAAGAGAAATGCCCGCCGCTAAGCCCCTTATGTCAACACTCAGCAATACCGAGTGGTTACAATAGACTATTTCACCCGAAAGGAAAATCAGATGAAAACACTTTACACATTTCTCTTGATGCTATCGCTATCACTCACCACTGTTATTCACACCTCCGCTCAAACTTCTCCCCAGATGCCGCCACCAGTGTTGCAAATCCTCTGTGAGGAGATCAAAGCAGGAAGGAATGCCGCACACGAAAAACTGGAAACAGGATATGTCCAGGCCTTTTCACAAGCCAAATGGCCATTCTATTGGCTAGGGATGACCTCTAATTCAGGGGCGAACCAAGCATGGTATCTCACCCCCTATGAATCTTTTGCAGCGGTCGAAAATGCTCAAAAAGAGTTGGAAAAAGCCCCCGTGTTACTCAATCGCTCAGATCAACTTGATGAGCAGGACTCAGAGTTCCGTACGGGACAGCGTGTAATGTTGGCGGTCTTTCGCAAGGATTTGAGTTTTCATCCCGAACGCTTAATGCCCAGTCTCCCTACCTCGCATTATTTCTCCGTAATAGCGTTGCGGCGGCATCCCGGGCGTGACGTAGAGTTCACCCAGGGACTTAAGCTGTATTTCGACGCCATGGAAAAGGCGAATGTGAGTTATGGAACGGCGATTTATGAAGTCTATTTTGGAGCACAGGGCGATATGTTCCTGACCTTCACTGCCATCAAATCGCTCGCCGAGTTTGACCAATTTATGGTGCAGGATAAGGCTATCATCGCTGCCCTTGGCCAAGAGAATGGTCTCAAGCTACTCAAATTGACATCCGACAGCATTCTAAGTAGTGAAGCGACCGTATTCAATTTTAGTCCAAAGATGAGCTATATCTCAAAAGAATTCGCCGCTGCTGATCCAGACTTTTGGTTGCCCAAATTAAAGGTAGTTCCGAAGACTCAAGCCAAGCCTGAAAAGCAAACCGCGAAGAACAAGTAATAAGCCAGAGTAAAGCAGCACCACTGCCAAAAGAGACCTCATGCAAGACCGTCAATAAATCGCAGTGCGTTCACAAAAGGAAATAGATGCTAAAACATCATAAGTCTACGCTCAGCATTACTGAGCCATCTAACAACCGCAATATTCAATCGAAAGGAATCTTTGCTATGAAACGAAGTCTCTTTGCATTTTTCGCCTTGCTGGGAATCACACTCTGTGCTTGCTCTACTGCACCTTCAGGAGCTGCACCTGCTACAAGTCCCACTGCCACAACGACGGCAACTGTTTCAATGAACACAGCGGAGATGGAAAAAGCTGTGATTGACATCGAAAAGAACGCCTGGGAATGGTTTCGTACCAAGAACGCCGAGGAGATGAGGAAACACGGCGCTCCCGGCTCTAGGGATGTCTCTGCCTCCGGGGTAAGTGACGCGGAAGAAAGTCTCAAAAATCTCAAAGATACGGATTTAAAGGAAGTGACCTTCTCAGACTGGAAGGTCACCTTCCCTGTACCTGACACAGCGATTGTAACGTACAAAAACACTAACAAAGCTAGCTTTAAAGGAAAGGACACCTCTGGGACCTATTACAGCTCTGCTGTTTGGGTGAAAATTAACGGAGAGTGGAAAGGGGCACTTTACGCCGAAGCGAAGGCAGAGCCGCAGCCTAAAAAGTAACCTAACAACCTTAAGAAAGGATGCCCTATGAAACGGATCTATCTTACATTGCTTGCCATTACAGCGCTTGCCCTCTGCTCTTGTTCGTCAACCACTTCAGAGACTGCAAAACCAACTTCATCTTCCCCTGCCCCAAGTGCAGCCACAACCGCAAGCCCAACAGAAAACGTTGAGCAGGTGTTGACGAAGCTGGAACAGGAATGGGCGGATGCAATTGTTAAGCGTGACTTGGCGACGATAGATCGTATCGTCGCAGAAGATTTTCTCTTAACAGATTTACCTGAGCAGCAACTCACAAAAGCCATGCACTTGGAAACAATAAAGTCTGGCAGTTATGCCGCATCAACCCTCACCCTCGACGCAATGAAAGTCCGCGTCTTTGGCGACACAGCGATAGCCACTTATAACCAGACCGAAAAGAGCCAAACCAAAGGGCAGGACAGCAGCGGACGTTATCACCTGACAGATGTCTGGCTCAAGCGCAATGGCAAATGGCAAGTCGTCACTGAGCATTACAGCCACATCGAAAAGCCGAAAGCGAAATAAAAGAACCAACCTGAAGAACCATAAATGGAGTGAGGTCTAGCTCCTTGTTAGGCTTTCGTGGCCTGGCAAAACTAAAACAATCAGCAGTATCAAAAACATAGGAGGCTTCAATGAAAAGATTAAGCGCGACGTTAATTCTGATCCTAACAATCATCGGGATCGCTCTTGCTCAGAACAATCAGCCACAACTTCCCAAGCCCGGCCCGGAACATGAAAAACTGGCTGGATTCGTAGGCAATTGGGTTTCTGAAGGCGAGATTACCCAAAATCCTTTTGGCCCCGCAGAAAAAGTTTCGGGGACATTTAAATGCGAATGGTATCGTGGCAAGTTTGCGGTCATTACTCATGGAGTTAATAAAAAAAAGCTCAGTGGAGAAGAACATTGGTTGAATGTCATCACGTATGATGCCGACGCCAAATCCTATACTTGGTATTCGATGGACAGCTCTGGTTGGAATGGTTTGTCAAAGGCAACATTTACCGGTGATTCGTTTTCGGCTGAATGGAGCGTTTCTGCCAACGGTAAAATTTATAAAGACCGAAGTACGTATAGCGGGATAGGAACGAACAAACGAACTTATTTGGAAGAGTATTCGGAAGACGGAGTTACTTGGACACCTTTTATCCGCTTAACAAACACCAAAGTAAAATAAAGACTAGCCTGACATATTGCACCGGAGCGTGGCCGTCGGGTCGTCTCTAAATCAGTGTCACACGGTCACGCCCGGTTTACGAGCTGGTTGGAGGCATAGCCAAATGAAAAATACGATCCTTTTTCTCCTTCTCCTGGTTACTGTCTGCCCCGTCAGACTTATCGCACAAAACACACCGCATCCGCTTGACCCGCTCACTTGGCAAGAATACTAGACGGTGCTCGAAGTGCTGCGAGACGCCAAACATCTGGATGCTGACACGCGCTTCTCGATGGTCAATCTCGTCGAACCGGGTAAGTAGTGGGGTGAAAACTTTTATAAAAAACTCGTCACTCGAAGCATAGTATTTCCAACGCATAATTGATCCGAATTCCATAGTGTAGAGTTCTGACACTGAAATACTGAGGACATACCTACCGATCTTTGCCGTTAGGTTGCGTTGTGACTCTTGAAAAATATAACTATTTAGATCATAGATACTGAACGAGATTACGGTGATCTCAAGGCGAAGCGGAAGAATTTAAACAATGGCAAAATCGTAAAAGAGACTGAACAAACTCGCCTTACAAAATCGTCGTCTCCTGTAATGACTGCTCCCCCCAAACGCTAAACGAATCAAATTGTTGTAATGACATCAGAGCAATCTCAACAAATCAAAGACCTCTTCGACGCGGCATTCGATCTCACGCCCGAAGAACGTGAACGCTTTCTGGCGAAGGCGTGCGATGGTGATTTCAGATTATTTGCTGAGGTGCAGAAGCTT
>JAYVRW010000182.1:0-5352 GCA_043775925.1 Blastocatellia bacterium | reverse complement strand
GTCCCGATGGAACGATTGCCAGCATTTCAGCTAAATTGCCAAAGCTCAGTGAACAGTATCCACTTCTGAAAATCCCGGTTCTGCGTGGCAGCGCAGTGCTGATTCACTCCATGATTCTGGGTGTCAAAGCGCTGAATTTTTCAGCCAATGTCGCGTTTGAAGAAGCTGAGAAAGACGGTAAAGATACTGCAACGCTTGATGCCGTCGCCAAAACCGGAGCTTTCGCCGCAACCTCGCATGTCATTGACAATCCCAAACTTGAAGCTGAAAAGAAATCCGGCAGCAACGTGCAAACGACTGCGGCGATGTTTGGCTCAATCGCGTTTGGAATCGGGTTTTCAATTTTTCTGTTTGTAGTTCTACCACTGCTCATTACGAATTTTGCGTTTGTCTATTTCGGATGGGAAAATGCTCCCGTCGTAGCATTGAATCACGACGCCAATCAAGCGTGGTATCTGCAAGCCTGGAACTGGATCACGACCTATTCAAAACCTGTCCGACCATCCTTATCATTCAATTTGGTAGACGGTGTGATTCGCATGTCATTCTTCGTCCTCTACATTTTTTTGATGACGCTGATTAAGGACATTCGCCGCGTTTTTGAATACCACGGAGCCGAACACAAAACCGTGTATGCGTGGGAAGCCGGAGATGAATTAACTGTAGATAACGTGAAGAAATACCCGCGTCAGCATCCACGTTGCGGCACTTCATTTTTGATGCTGGTGATGATGGTTTCCGTCATCGTTTTTTCCATTGTGAAATTTGATTCACTGGCTGGAAATTTATTTTCACGCGTCGCATTAGTTCCGCTGATTGCCGGGATTTCCTACGAAATCATTAAACTCGCAGGCAAAAAAGAAGCTGGCGCATTTTTCTCTTTCATCACACGTCCCGGCATCTGGTTGCAAAATTTGACGACCAAAGAACCCTCCGACGATCAGCTCGAAGTTGCGATTCATGCGTTACAAGAATCATTAAAACTAGAGCCACAAATGCAGGTTTCAGAGGTCGGAGTTCAGGTGTCAGGAGCAACGGCATAACCAGATAAATCAGAGCGCCGCGAAACTCAAAACCCGAAACCCGAAACTAAATTTTTATGTTTGAGAAACTTGCACAAATTGAAACGACCTACGAAAGTTTGAATGAACAAATGTCTGACCCGGCCTTGATGTCAGACATGGAAAACTACACCAAGATTGCGAAGCATCATCGTGAATTGGAAGCCATCGTTGCCAAATATCGCAACTTGAAAAAAATTCAGAGCGACATTGATGGAGCCAAAGAATTAATCAACGACCCTTCCGTAGATGACGAAATGTGTGAACTGGCTTTGCTGGAATTATCCGAAGCCGAAGCCAACATGATCAAAGGCGAAGAGGATTTGCGCATCCTTCTATTGCCGAAAGACCCGAACGATGAGAAGAACGTCATCCTCGAAATTCGTGCCGGAACTGGCGGCGACGAAGCCTGTTTGTTCGCCGCAGAAATCCTGAGAATGTACGGACGCTACGCCGAACGTCAGGGCTGGAAAATGCAGATTTCTGAAATTTCTGAAACCGGAATGGGCGGAATCCAGAAAGCCGAAGCCATCATCGAAGGCAATTTTGTATATTCAAAAATGAAACACGAATCCGGCGTCCATCGCGTCCAGCGCGTCCCGCAAACAGAAACCAGTGGACGCATTCACACTTCGGCGATCACCGTCGCCGTCCTGCCCGAAGTCGAAGAAGTTGATGTAAAAATTGATATGAAAGATGTGCGGATTGATTTGTTCTGCGCGTCAGGCCCTGGCGGTCAATCGGTCAACACTACTTATTCAGCGGTACGCATGACGCACATTCCTTCCGGTCTCGTAGTCTCCATGCAAGACGAAAAATCGCAGATCAAAAATCGTGAAAAAGCGATGCGAATTCTGCGCTCACGTTTATACGAACTGGAATCCCAAAAGCAGCACGATATTATCGCCGCCGAACGAAAATCAATGGTCGGCAGCGGAGACCGTTCCGAAAAAATCCGCACCTATAATTTCAAAGACAACCGCGTCTCAGACCATCGAATCGGACTGACGCTTTATCAGTTGGATACGTTTATGGAAGGCTACATTGACGAAATCGTTGATTCGTTGATTTCCTATTTCCAGGCGGAGAAATTGAAAGAAGTGACTTCGAGACAAGCCGGGGCGTAGTTATAATACATCAGCCATCTCGTGCCATGCACACGCCCGTAGCGTGTGGCTTCTCGCATTTCTTCCAATATTTTCCAAGCATTATTTTACCGCGTACTCACCTGCGTCCCCAAACTCTGCGCCACACGCGGTTGGTCTAATACCCAGCGACGAATAATCTGATAGCCGCGTTCGGCTGGCGCGTATCTTCTGCCGCCCTGATGTCCATCTTCTTTGCCCGTTTGCACGTTCAGCGGTTTGCGCAAAACTTTACTGGTTTCGATGTCTGCCAGATTGACGCGCTGTTGCAACAGTAAATAATTCTTCAGCATTTTCGCCATTGACCAGTAACCATTACCGTCCGGCGCTTCTAACTCCATCGAAGGAACGCGACCGGGATCGCCATGACATTTCATGCATGAACGCTCATCCATGCGCTGATTGCGATTGAGTTCAGGCGCGACGTGATCGTTAAAATATCGGAAATTATTGACGAAGGCTTCTGGTAAATTTGGTTCTCCACTTGCATTTCTAAGTGAGGCGGCAAGTGGTTCTTTTTTTACTGCTTCGCGCAAATCATTCATCCACATCTGCGGATCGCTATTGCGTAAAGCGTTGCGAATCGCCCCGTTGTTTTCAGTTTTGAGAAATTCGCGCCACGCATTTTGCACTTCGGGAATTTCACGAAGCGCAGTCAGGTTCGACAACCGAAATGCAATTCCGCGTGTCATATCAGGTATGCCGGGTCTGAGCATTTGCAAATACAATTCAACCGCACGAGCGCGGGCAGCGGCAATGTTGGCAGGCGTGGTAGCAGGTTTCGCTCCGACTTCCGGCACGCCGTTGCCGTACTCCGTCACCCACGCGACGCTCGGCAACCAGAAATGTGTAGTCAGCGGATTTTTTGAAGAATTCGGAATGAGCTTGAGCAAAACATCGGTATGCAAATCAGGATTTGACGCAATCATACTGCCCATCCGATCTGCCACATACCAATCGGCATTTTGCAGTCCCATTGGTTTGACAGCATCTGCGGCAGCCTGCAAGGTAGCCGCAAGTTCGGCTGCGCCCGGTTCTTTTGATTGTTTTGGAATCAGCAACGAATAGAGCAATTCCTGCTGCTCAATCGTTTTCGGGACGCTCCAATGGGCGCGGCTGAATAATCGAAGTACCGGCTGCGCGAGAATTTGCCGACGATCATAATCCTGTGCGCCGCGCAGAATTTGTTCGACTAATGGTTCGACTTTTTCCTGTGTCGCGGGAAGCGTGACGGTGCTTGGATCGGAGACGGCAGCGGCTGCGATGTTGCGCAATTCTTCCGGCCCCTGCGTCGAATAATCAATGATACGGTCTTGCAGAGATTTGTACGCGACATTGGATGAGCCTTCCAGAATCAGGCGCAAATCTGCGAGATTATTTTTGTCAGTACGATTCCACAGATAGAACGCGGCTTTGCCCATTAGCTCCGTGCTGCCGAGTTGAATGTAGCCCATTTGACCGGGGCCGCCATCGCCGCCAGAGGTGTTGTAATACGTCGCTGCAATACTGACGAGCCGCCGCGCCAGCAAATCTTTGGTTGGCGTCGGTAATTTGGGATCATCAATCTTCGCTTCCAGCGCATTGAAGAGCGGCGTCAATTCTTTGTATTGGTGTTCCTCGCTGCCGTTGGCTTTGTGGCCTGTAGCGACGAAGAGTGCGTGGCTTTGATAACGAAACGCGTTCTCGACCAAAGCATTTTTTTCTGGCGCTAATAATTTAGTAAGCCACGCCTGATTGATGACTGCGCGGGTAGTCGGATTCCAGACCCACCATTGCCACGCGGCTTTCGTCGCCCAGGCTCTGACACCCGGCGCTGTGTCTTCCGTCAATGCTTTTGCCAGCAACGTCGTCAATCGCTGATGATTGAAATTCGGAGTTGGCATGACAGTGTCTGCCCGCATCCCCAAAGCCTTCAGCACGCTTTCACGAGTGATGTCATTGCCGGAATTATATGCGGCGAAGACAGCCTCGAATCCGACATCATCAAGCAGCGTTTGCTCCATCGCCCACGCTGCGGCATCGCGTACCATTTTGACGGAATCGCCCATTAATTTTACTAACGCGGGAACTCCGGTTTTGGTGTGAACTCCGCCCAGAGCCATCGCGCTCCATCGCCTGACATGCGCATTTGGGCTTGCCGCCGATTGAATCATGACATCGGTAAACGAAGCTTCATCGGTCTGCGAAAGCGAACAGACGCGGGCAATTTTTGCCGACAAAGTTTCTCCAGCTTTGGCAGTAAAATCAGCGCGATTAAATTTAACGGGAGCGTTCGGATACAGCCGCGAAAGTGCGTGCAATGAATACGCTGTGGTGACAAACCCAGTCAACGCATTTTTGTTCCAGCGTCCGTGCGGGTACTGCATTCTTAGTAATGACGTGATGCCGCGTGAAATATTTGGATCATCTTTATCGTGACCTAACGCCTGCAACGCAATCAAGGCCAGAGCTGTTGGTGCAGGATCATACTCGCCATTCGTCTTCCATTTATCGCCATCAGGTTTGCCGGGATCAAAGCCCCAACTTCCATCCGTATTTTGAATCGCACGTAAACGCGCCTCATCTTTTTTGAGCTGCTCCTGAATGCGGGTTACAAGCTGTGCAGCTTCGTCAGCATTTTTCAACTGATAAGCAGGGAAGCGAGCAGGCGGCGGCTCTTTTGGCTTGGTATCATTGGGATCAGGTTTTACTTCGGGCGGCGGCGGAGGCTCCACAGGCAAAGTTTTTTGCTTATCTCTTGCCTTTAGATTTTGCGCGGCATAATCCTGCGGAAAGAAGCGTTTGAAGAATTCAATCCGATGCGACAGATCGTCACTGTAGCGCGGAACTACGGTCAGCATTTTCTCCGCCTTTTCTTCCAGCGCAGCCAAATAACGCGGATGTCCGGTGCGATCCCACGCCGTCCGCAAAATCTCTCCGGCATAGTTATAGACCACCGACTGACCGACGTTCGATCCTGGACCCGCTGCGTTGATGCCGCTCGGATCAGCCGTTTGCAGTACATGATTTGCTGCCCGAATTGCCTGCATCGAATGCAATTTACGAGCCGGAAAAACTCGCTCGTAAGTGCAAACATTATGTCCCGCGACACGGGTTCCGGCGGGGCCATCGCCAACATCCAAAGGCGCAAGACTCGTATTATTCGC
>JAYVRW010000181.1:0-5356 GCA_043775925.1 Blastocatellia bacterium | reverse complement strand
AAGGACTTACAACCTCGAAAAAGCTGAAGCAAGCGCAGCTCGCGTCTGTAACTCCTTTATTTTTAACAGTCGAATTCGTTCAACCCCTGATTCACATATATATAGATACTGCGCTTATCAGACTGAAATTATGTCGCCCAAAATAACTTCCATAGGGGTTATTATACCAGGTACCGATGTAATTCGTGGTGTTAATGTAATCAGTATGAGACCTTCGAATGAATTGCCCACTCCATCCATATTCTCTGACATCAGCTACTTGATTATAATTTGTTTCATAGGTGTAGGTTGTATAGGTCATCTGATTGCGTTCGTCTGTGACCTCCGTGCGATATGGACGCGGCGCACCGTAATGCGCAGGATAGGCGTTTAAATCAGGTGCTTCCCAATAAACTTTGGAACGATGCAAAGCTGTAGTGTAAGCGTCATTTTTATTTTGAAGCGTATAATCTTCCAGTAAAAGCCCAAATGTCTGAGACGCAGAATTGTTATCAGTGATTTGGACACTAGTGATACCGTCTGTCGTGTTCTCATCACGCCGAGTAATTTTAGTGGTTGTGGTTGTACTACTTACTACTGAGTATTCAGTAACAGGTTTGGGAATTGTGGACTGTCGCCCAGCCCAATCTTCGGTCATCGTCGTGTAGGTTGGCACATCGGATAAAGCACCTATCACCCCACTAAATCCAGGTTGTGCGCCACTGCTGTATACCATTTCGCGTGACATATTGCCGGGATTCGTGATGTTCGCTTGCGCAGTCGTGTCATTCGGATTGCTACAGACCATCGCGCGTCGTTCGCTGACTTTACGAATCATCCCGTAAGGCGAATAAGCATTGTCACTTTGATTAAACCAATAGCCCGTGTTCGTGGCAGGATAATAAATCGCTTTCATGACAGTAATCAGGCTATTTGGGACGCGAGGAGTGACGCCACTAAAACAATAAGTAGCTCCGGCATTGCTAAGATTAATTGTATCGTACGCAAACTGTACTACCACTCGATCTGAACCGCCATTGAAGCCCGGTGTTGTAACGGCTACGACCACATTTTTACCATTAAAATTGGCGTATTTGAATTTGACCTGACGCCCTAACGTATCCGTAATCGTGTCAATATTTGGTCCCTGATTATTGACGTATGTGATCGTGACATAATTGCGTTGGCATCCGTAATATTAGTCGGATAGGCTGTTAGCTTGGTAGATGCGCCATACGTGATCTTCGTGCCATTCGGCAATTTCGCCCACGCTTCCAGAATGGTGCTATTGAATTGCGGCTTGTAACCTCGCGCATAATAATTAATAAATGATCCGTCTTTGGTGTAGCCATCAAACCCCTGCAATGAAGTATTCGGCACAGAATAATTCCAAGTATTGCCACCATAGCTGTGGCGCGTGCCATCAGCTTCAACCAGCATGAAACCAGTACCTGCTGTAATGATTTTTCCATAGCCAAATGTCCAGCCAGGAATATAGTCATTATCAATATCGAAATACATGTCCGTGCCGGATTTGTGCCACAGGCGTGCGTTGTAATTCATGGATAAATTCAAATCTACGCCGCGTCCGTCTAAAGCAAGCATTGAAGCAGAGAATTGAAAATTACCACTGCCGACTCCTCCATCTGCTGCGTGTCCAGGCATTTGCCCGACTTCACGTCCGGGATCATCCGCAGTTGTATAATTACTGGCATTCCACTGGTAGTAATCGTAATTCCCACCTTGCACTGCCATCGCTGTCGTGGCTGCCGCTTTGGTAGATTTATCGGACAACTTCGCTAACTTATCAGATTCATTTTGACGCAACGGAGCGGCTTCTCTGGGAGTAGTTGGAACTGCATTGAGGCGTCCGATTTTTTGTGGTTTCGGCTCATCCTTTGATGACACGGGATCGCCTTGCGTTCCCTTGTCTTTGGGATTGACCTGCTCGCCCACGACGGTTACTTTGACAAAATCTTTTTTGCCCAGTGCATCTACACTGATTTTATAACTGCCTGCTATCGGCGCAGAAAATTCTCCGCGCGGCGAAACCGTCAGCCGATGGTTTTTGTTTTCGTTAAAGCCATCCCAATTGAACTTGACGCCGGGAACCATGTTGCCTTTGGGATCATACGCCACCGCCGCGAAGATTACTTTCTCACCCGTGCCAATCGTGACATCACGCGGCGTGATTTCGATTTTGGAAACTTTCGCATCACGATCCGCCTGTCGTTCTTCCGGCGCGGGATCAGTTGGCGTATTCGGCGGAGCGCCTTTACCATCCCAGCCTTTCGTGTCCGTTGGTTTTGTTTGTTGTGGCAGGAATTTCGCCATGACTTTCGCCCAACCGCTATTTACCCACCAAAAAGAAATCGCGTGTGTCGTCTCATTTCCAAGAGCCATCATGCCCTGCGGAGCCACCAATAATGGATTCGCCAGCATGATAACTATCAGCCATAAACTTACCACTTGCCGAAGAATTCGGCTCCAACGATTCACTTGAATGGGGGCATGAATAAATGCTTTGGATGATGCGAGTGTGACGATTTTCATAGGTTCTCCAAAATTTGACACACTTCACCATCGCGCAAAGAATTTTGCGGCAAGGGTTTGGAATGTCGGGGGTTGATTGGTGTTTTGGAACGAAAAGCGCTTAACGCGAAATCGCTGCGGATTGCGGATTGCGGATTGCGGATTGCGCAAGCAGCGCAAAGGCAATACGACTGATAAAGTTTTCGTTCGTTCTGACGAAAGCATCAAGGACTCCATTCTAAAAATCCCTACATTACGATGTGATAAAAATGAATGCGTCTCAGAAAGTGGCTTAACTGGGTACAACTTCTCTGGCTCCGAATTGTGTTTCTGAAACGAGGCGGAATCCAGCATAACTGTTACGCAGCTTGTCAAGCCCTGTGACAATATTTTTTATTTTAGCTACCTTCGATCCAAGAGAGGCTTCGGGCGAAGGATTCGTTTTGTTGATTTTTATTGAGGAATATTCAGAATACCTATCCACACCGAATCAATTTTCAGAAGAAAAAATAAATTAGGGATTGAACGATTGGTGTCTGTTTTCAGGGAGGTTCTGGCGTTGACAGCGTGAACTAACAGTTCACGCTGTCAAGGCTGCTACCCCAATTCAAGTTCCCGCTGCTTCAAATATTTAATTTTATCGCGGAGTTCCGCCGCTTTTTCGAATTCAAATTTCTTCGCGGACTCACGCATTTCAAAATCTAATTGCACAATTGTTTCGCGCATTTTTTCGGGACTATAATCGTCAAACGCTTCGAGCTGGAGTGGGACTTTGAAGTAATCGGCTTCGTACGCAGTTACAAGAGTCGCGTCAATGGCTTTGATAATTGATTGCGGCGTGATGCCATTCGCTTCGTTATGAATGATTTGTTTGGCGCGACGACGCTGTGTTTCCCCGATAGCTTTGCGCATTGATTCGGTCATTTTATCGGCGTACAAAATCGCTTTGCCCTCGGAGTTCCGAGCGGCGCGTCCCATCGTCTGAATCAACGCGGATTCACTCCGCAGAAAACCTTCCTTGTCAGCGTCAAGAATTGCTACCAAAGAAACTTCGGGCAAGTCCAGACCTTCGCGCAGGAGGTTAATTCCGACTAGCACATCGAATTCGCCACGGCGCAAATCACGCAGGATTTTCACCCGCTCCAACGTGACAATTTCAGAGTGCATGTAGCGCACTTTGATGCCAAGTTCAGCATAATAATCCGTCAAATCTTCCGACATTTTTTTAGTTAATGTCGTGACTAGAACACGTTCTTTTCGCTCAACCCGTTGACGCACTTCGTCCAGCAAATCATCTATCTGACCACGCACCGGGCGCACTTCGACTTCGGGATCAAGCAAGCCGGTTGGTCGAATCACCTGCTCAATAAATTCGCCCTGCGTTTGTTCCAATTCATAAGGCCCCGGCGTCGCCGAAACATAAATTAACTGCTTCGTTCGTTCCTGCCATTCTTCAAATTTCAGCGGACGATTATCCATCGCAGAAGGCAAGCGAAAACCGTAATCTACCAGCGTATTTTTGCGCGAACGATCACCGTTATACATCCCGCGAATTTGTGGAATTGATTGATGACTTTCGTCTACCACAATGATGGTATCTTCCGGCAAATAATCGTAGAGCGTGGGCGGCGGGTCTCCGGCAGATTTGCCCGTGAAATGTCTGGAATAATTTTCGACTCCGCGACAAACACCCAATGTTTGCAGCATTTCGAGGTCATAAATTGTCCGCTGTCGTAGGCGCTGCGCTTCGACCAATTTATTCTGTTCGATGAGTTTTGGCTCCCACCACTCCAGTTCATTTTTGATCGTTTTAATCGCTTTTTTGATCGTGCCTTCCGGCATGACGTAATTCGATTTTGGATAAATCGTGATGCGGCTGGAATGACGCTCAAGAACTTCGCCGAGTAGAGGATCAATGGTGGAAATTGATTCGACTTCATCGCCCCACAACTCAATGCGATAAGCGTTTTCCTGATAGCTGGGTTGAATATCAATCACATCGCCGCGCACACGAAACGTTCCGCGCCCGAATTCAATATCGCTGCGTTCGTATTGCAATTCGACCAGTTTTTTGATGATGGCATCGCGTGAAGTTTTTTGACCCGGCTCCAAAAATAAGAGCATGCCATAATAAGCATTCGGATCGCCTAAACCATAAATCGCTGATACCGAAGCAACTACGATAACATCCCGACGCTCAAATAAAGACCGCGTAGTACTCAATCGCAACCGATCAATATCGTCATTCACGGTCGCTTCTTTTTCGATGTAAATATCAGCAGATGGAACGTACGCTTCGGGCTGGTAGTAATCGTAATAACTGACAAAATACTCGACGGCGTTGTGCGGGAAGAAGCTTTTGAATTCTTGATAAAGCTGCGCTGCCAGCGTTTTATTATGCGCCATCACGAGCGCCGGGCGATTCACTTTTTCAATGACAGAAGCAACCGTAAACGTCTTACCACTGCCAGTAATACCAAGCAGGGTTTGATGCTTTTCACCAGAGTTAAGCCCATTGACTAAGGCTTCAATAGCGGCAGGCTGATCGCCCTGCGGCTCATAGTCAGAGTTGAGTTTGAAATTCATCCGAACATTGTAACTGGAAATAATGCGAGGGGGAATTGAATGGTCTTGGGTCTTTGTTTTTTGGTCTTTGGGTCAGAAACGAAAGTAGCGAGTTATTATTCACGTTATGACAAATCCTTTGTCAGGTGATGCCAAGACCAAAGTCCAAAGATCAAAAACCTGAGCTTTATAAAGGTTGTCGTCCCGAAAATCCCGTATCAGTATCGTGCCACCATTCAATCGAATCTTCGCCTAGCAGCCAGCATAAATACACGATACG
>JAYVRW010000180.1:0-5358 GCA_043775925.1 Blastocatellia bacterium | reverse complement strand
GGCTCGAACGCGATGTGCTGATGCAACCTGGCGTAAAATTTGTAATGCTGATGGAAGGCATTAACGACATCAGTTCACGCACGCGAACGGATGATGCTGATGCAAAAATCGTCGCTGAAGATTTGATTGCAGGCTACAAACAAATCATCGAACAGGCGCATGCACGCGGCTTGAAAATTATTGGCTGTACGCTGACACCGTTTGATGGCTCCAGAGCTTTCACCGAAAAAGGCGAGGCTGCTCGTACCATTGTCAATCAATGGATTCGCACGAGCGGCGCATTTGATAGTGTTGTAGATTTCGATGCCGCGACACGCGATCCGAATAATCCAAAACGTTTCCGCGAAGCCTTTCACGCCGGTGATTGGTTGCATCCCGGCGATGCCGGATATGAAGCGATGGCGAATGCAATTGATCTGGGGATTTTTTTACCAAAGGCGGCGGCAGTGAAAAAACGATAAAGCGATAGTAAGAAAAAGTGAAAGTAGAATGATTGAAAATAGAGCTGCCCATACAGAAAAATGTGTGACAGAAAAATACCGAAGAGAACATTCAGAGTTATTTTCTGTCACACATTTTTCTGTAAAAAGTTGTGGTTTTATTTTCTCGTCGTTTCCTGACTGTAAGCGACAAAAATTATTCATCGTACTATCATTGAGTTTTGGTTTTTTCAACCACACAATGAACCATACTAATCATCAATAAAATTGAGGAAAAATGAGCAAGCAGGAAAATTTCAAACACGTAACGTATCTTTGGAAAGATGAAGAAGCTGACAAATTATCCGGCGCGGATCGTTTGGTGTATCGCTCCAATCGGCTCGGCGATGATTTGACGCTGACGAATACGGGCGGAGGCAACACTTCGTCCAAGCTGATCGAAAAAGACCCGCTCACCGGCGCAGAAGTCGAAGTGCTATGGATCAAAGGTTCCGGCGGCGATTTGCGCACGGCGAAGCGCGATGGTTTTGCTTCGCTCTACCTCGACAAAGTGCGTGCGATGAAACCGCTGTACACCAATCATCCCGCCAAAGGCGCGAAGACCGCCATCGAAGATGCGATGGTTCCGCTTTACAATCATTGCGTGTACAACTTGAATCCGCGCGCTTGTTCGATTGACACGCCGTTGCACACGTTCGTGCCGTTCAAACACGTAGACCATTTGCACCCGAATTCGGTGATTGCGATTGCTGCGTCGGTCAATCAGGAACGGCTGACGAAAGAAATTTTCGGCGACGAAGTTTTACACATTCCGTGGCAGCGACCGGGCTTTGATATTGGGCTGATGATTGAGTCAATGATTGCTGATAATCCAAAAGCGAAGGGAATTGTTCTGGGTCATCACGGCATGTCTTCGTGGGCGAATAACGACAAGACTTGTTACGAAACTGCGCTCGAAATTATTGATACTGCGGCGCAATACATCGAATCAAAAGATAAAGGCGAAAAAACTTTTGGTGGACAAAAACATGAGTCGTTACCCGAAGCCGAACGCCAGAAAATTCTCGTTGATTTGTTGCCGTGGCTGCGCGGCAAAGTTTCATCAAATAAACGCATGGTTGGCACTGTGCAGGACGATGCAAAGATGTTGCGCTTTGTAAATAGCGTAGACGCTCCGCGTCTGGCTGAACTTGGCACGTCATGTCCCGATCACTTCTTGCGCACGAAAATTAAACCGCTGTTTGTGAATTGGAATCCGGCGAGCGACGACATTGAGGCTCTGAAAACATTGATCGAAACGGGCATCGTGCAATATCGCAAAGATTACGCCGCATATTACGACCGCTGCCAACATTCCGATTCGCCTGCGATGCGTGACGCGAATCCAACCGTAGTTTTGATCCCCGGCATCGGCATGATCGCATTCGGCAAAAACAAAAGTGAATCGCGCGTAGCCGCCGAATTTTATAACTGCGCCATTGAAGTGATGCGCGGCGCAGAAGCCATTGACCAATACGAAGCGATGGATCAGCAGGAAGCGTTCGACATTGAATACTGGTTGCTGGAAGAAGCCAAGCTGCGACGAATGCCCGCCGAAAAAGAATTAGATCGCCAAATCATCGTCGTGATTGGCGCGGGCGCGGGCATCGGCAAAGCTACAGCGCATCGTTTGGTCAAAGAAGGCGCGCATATTGTTTGCGTAGATTTGGATGAAAATTCCGCTAAAGAAACCGCGCAGGAAATCATCAAACAATACGGCGAAGGCATCGGCGTTGCGGGGACAGGCATCAGCAATTGCGGCCCGGCGATTGGCCTCGCGTGCAACATTACGAACCGGGAAAGCGTGCAGAAAATGTTCGCTGACGTGATGCTTGCGTATGGCGGAATTGATGCCGTCGTCGTGACCGCAGGCATTTTCGTTTCGCCTGACAAAGCGGGCTACATTCCCGATCAATTGTGGGACAAAACTTTCGCCATCAACGTCACAGGCGCGTACATCGTCGCCGACGAAGCGAATAAAATTCTTCAGCGGCAAGGCTTGCCTGCTAACGTCGTCTTGACCACCAGCGCCAACGCGGTCGTAGCGAAAAAGGGAAGTATGGCTTACGACACCAGCAAAGCTGCGGCAAATCATTTGGTGCGCGAATTAGCAATTGAATTGTCGCCGCTGGTACGTGTGAATGCGGTCGCGCCTGCTACCGTAGTCAAGGGCAGTACTATGTTCCCGCGTGATCGCGTGATCGCTTCGCTGGCAAAATATAAGCTTGAATTTAGCGAGGACGACGACACCGAAGAATTGCGCGGCAAGCTGGCCAACTTTTATGCGAAGCGCACGCTCACGCAAGTCGCCATTGAACCTGACGATCAGGCCGAAGCAATTTTTTTGCTGGTGACAAAGCGTCTGGGCAAAACCACTGGTCACGTCATTCCAGTAGATGGCGGATTGCAGGATGGTTTTTTAAGATAACGAAATATAACTTAACGCAAAGGATCAAAGAGGCAAAGGGCAAAGATTTTATCATCATTTGTTATCACCCTTGACCCCTTGATTCTTTGTCCCTTTGCGTTGAAACCTCACAACTATAAACGGATGAAATTATGACTGTACCTTTTGAAATTTCTAACGACTTCATTGCTGAACAAAATGATAAAGCCAAAACGTGGCTGGAAGAAGATTACGCGCATCTTGGCAAACAACTGCAACGGCGCGGCATCAACATCGAAGACCTCACCGCACGCGCTCAAGCCTTCCAAGTCGCAGTCCCTTCGTGGGGCGTAGGCACAGGCGGTACGCGCTTTGCCCGTTTTCCAGGCATCGGCGAACCGCGTGGGATTTATGAAAAGCTGGCAGATTGCGCGACGATTAATAGTTTGGTACGCGCTACGTCTGCCGTTTCGCTGCATATTCCGTGGGATAAACCAGATAACGTGGCAACGCTTAAAGCCTTTGCGAATAAGCGCGGGCTGACGTTTGACGCGATGAATTCCAATACATTTCAGGATCAGGTCGGGCAAAAACTATCTTATAAATTTGGCAGCCTGACGCATCCTGATGCGGCGGTACGCGCACAAGCGATTGCTCACAACATCGAATGTATCGAGATTGGAAAAACGCTCGGTTCCAAAGCGCACACGGTCTGGATTGGCGATGGTGGGAATTTTCCGGGGCAACAAAATTTCAGAAAAACGCTGGAACGCTACCTCGAAAGCATGCGCGAAATTTATAACGCTTTGCCCGACGATTGGCGCGTGTTTATGGAACATAAAATGTATGAACCCGCGTTTTACTCGACGGTGATTAATGATTGGGGGACGAATTATTTTTGCGCTACGCAACTTGGGCCAAAAGCGCAATGCCTGGTTGACCTCGGACATCATGCGCCGAACGTCAACATTGAAATGATTGTGGCGCGCTTGATTCAGGCGGGAAAACTCGGCGGCTTTCATTTCAACGATAGCAAATACGGCGATGACGATTTGGACGCTGGCTCCATCAAACCATTCCAATTATTTTTAATTTTCAATGAACTCGTCGAAGCCCAAACCGACGGCACACCTGATTTCAATCCGGCGTATATGCTTGATCAATCGCATAATGTCACTGACCCGATTGAATCACTGATGATGAGCGCTGTCGAATTGCAACGCGCCAATATTCAAGCGCATTTGGTAGACCGCGCTGCATTGCGAGAAGCGCAGGAAAAAGGCGATGCGATGGTTGCGCTACAAACTTTGAAGCAGGCATTCACGATGGATGTTGCACCGATTATTGCTTCTGCGCGACAACGTGCAGGTGGCGCGATTGACCCGCTGGCAACCTATCGCGCCAGCAGCTATCGTCAACGCAAAGCCGAAGAGCGTCCGGCGGCCATCGGAATCTCAGCAGGAATTGTTTAGTTGATTTTGGGACTTAGGACTTTGGTCTTGGAAAAAACAAAGTCCTAAGCCCAAAGATCAGTAACCAAAATAATTAATGGTTGATACTTCTTTGTACATCGCAGTTGACCTCGGCGCAGGCAGTGGACGTGTCTTCCTTGCCGGACTTTCTTCCGGTGAATTTTTACTTGAGCAGATTCATCGCTTTCAATATCCGCCACGTCAATTAGGCGGACATTTGCGCTGGGACTTCGCGCATATTTTTTCAGAAATAAAAGCGGGATTAGCAGCAGCTTCAATCCGCGCCAAGGAACTTGGACGCCCTGTTTACAGCCTTGGCGTAGACAGTTGGGCAGTTGACTATGGTCTAATTAACGCGCACGGAAACCTGATTGAAGACCCAATTTGTTATCGTGATGAACGAACGGCAAATATTTTCGAGCAACTTTTTTCGCAGATGCCACGCGAAGAAATTTATGCCAGAACCGGCATTCAGTTTTTGACGCTCAACACCAGTTCTCAACTTTGTGCCCACGCGCATGCGGGGCTTGCGACCAATGCGGACAGGCTTTTGCTGATGCCTGACCTGATTAATTTTTTTCTGACGGGCAGGGCGGTAACGGAATATACGAACGCGACTACGATGCAAATAGTGAATGCCGAAAGCCGCATGTGGGATGAAAAAATTATTGCGGCGCTCAACCTGCCACAACATTTATTCACCGAAATTATTTTCGCCGGAGATAAAGTTGGATTTTTAAAACCTGAACTCGCAGCAGAACTGAAATTACAAAATGTGAAAGTGATAGCGCCTGCTACACACGACACAGGCAGCGCCGTTGCAGGTGCGCCGCTCCAGGAAAATTGGGCGTACATTTCTTCCGGCACGTGGTCCTTGGTTGGCGTCGAACTTGCTAAACCGCTGATAAATTCTGAAACTGCGCAGCACAATTTCACTAACGAAGGCGGCGCGTTTGGAACCATTCGTTTCTTAAAAAATGTGATGGGATTGTGGTTGCTGGAATCGTGCCGCAAGGAATGG
>JAYVRW010000179.1:0-5397 GCA_043775925.1 Blastocatellia bacterium | reverse complement strand
CTGTGCGTCCTGTATTGCGGCAGTGAAGAAAAATCCTGAGCTTTATTTAAAATGGGCGGCGAAGAATTAACCAGATGCAGAAGCTGCACGCAGTAAGGACGGCTACTACGCCCTTACTGCGTGCGGGCTTCTGCATTTGGTTAATTCTTGGCCGCCCATTTCAAATAAAGCTCAGGATTTTTCTTCACTGCATCAATACAGGACGCACAGCAAGCATAAACCGTTTTCCCCATAATTTGGACGGAGACTTCTTTGCTGATCGCTTCGCCCGTCACGGGACAGGTTTCAATCCCATCGCCCTTGCCAAGAAACGTCGCAACGCTTTCCGCCGCTGCGTGATGATCGTGATGACCATCGGCTTTCGAGGTCAACGTCTTGATCGCTGCCAACTGCTCGGCTTCTGTTTTCTTGACATATTTCGATGGAGTTGCTTTCGCCGTAGCTAAACAATCTTTGCAGCAAAAATAGACTTCGCGTCCAAAAAACTTGGCAGAAATCGTTTTATTTTCTAACTTCTCACCGCTGACTGCACAGAATTCGATGCCATCGCCTTTGGCTAAGAATTGATCATCAACGGGCATCGCCTTCGCGGTTTTCCCAGCTTTGGCAGCAGCTTTCTTTTTTGAAGTTTTTTGCGCCGAAGTCGTCACGCTCAAACCACAAATCAGAGCCAGTGAAAGTATCATAGCGAATCGTTTACAGAGAGTATTCATAGTATTTTTCCTTTCGATGAATGATTTAATGATTTAGACAGGATAAACAAGATTTTGTGCAGGATTTACAAATTAAGGCTCTTAGGCATTCGAACTAATCCTGTCAATCCTGCACAAAATCTTGTTTATCCTGTCTAAAAACGTGTGCCTATCTTCCTGCCAGCTACCAGATTATACACTGATTTTCACGCACCATGGCATCACCTTTTTGACAGGAAAAGGCTTCTGCAAACGGAGCGAAATTTGACAGCGGACCGTTACCGCGAAAACGTCCCAGCGGATGCGGATCACCCAGCGTTTGCTGACGCTCAGCTTCAGGCCGTCCAACCTGTGCCCAGACCTGCGCCCAGCCTAAAAAGAAACGCTGCTCCGCCGTGAAGCCATCAATTTTTGCGGGCGCGGGCTTCCCTTCTAATGATTTTTTGAAAGCGTAATACGCCATCGTCACGCCACCTAAATCCCCGATGGATTCGCCTAACACTAACTTGCCGTTTTGGAATAATCCTTCCGTGACTTTGTAGCCGTTGAATTGCTCGACGACACAATTTGCGCGGGCTTCAAATTTCTTGCGATCTTCCGGTGTCCACCAAACTCGCAGGTTTCCTTTTTCATCAAACTGGCTGCCAGAGTCATCGAAGCCGTGTGACAATTCATGTCCGATCACGGCCCCAATACCGCCATAATTAATGGCGTCATCCGCTTCAGGGTTGAAAAACGGCGGCTGCAAAATTCCTGCCGGAAAAGCAATTTCGTTATTAATTGGCGAGTAATAAGCGTTCACTGTTGGCGGCGTCATGCCCCAAAGTGTCTTGTCTACAGGCTTGTTAATGCGGGCAATATTTTCCTTGAGTCTCCACTGTCCAACGCGAAACCTGTTGTCAAAATATGATTTCCGATCAATGTTGAGCGCGGAATAATCTTTCCATTTATCCGGGTAGCCAATTTTACGCGAGAACGAATTCAGCTTAATCAACGCCTGTTTTTTGGTCGCATCGCTCATCCATTCCAGACCATTAATGCGCTCCGTAAAAGCGGCGACGAGATTATTAATCATTGTATTCATCCGTGCTTTTGATTCCGGTGGAAAATTTTTAGCAACGTAAACCTGTCCCAGGATTTCTCCGAGTGAACCGTCCGTGACCTGCGTGCAGGTGCGCCAGCGCGGAGTTTTCTCTTTTTGACCGCTCAGTGTCTTACTATAAAAATCAAAAGTTTCATCTCTGAAAGCAGACGACAATTCAGTCGCGGCGTCACGCACAATTTGCCAGCGCAAATACGTTTTCCAATCCTCAATCGAAACTTCTTTCAAGAGCGAATTGATGGATTGAAAAAACTTCGGCTGGGTAACATTAAGATCGGAAAAAGCAATGGCTCCGCGTCCGGCGAAGTACATTTTCCAATCCATGTTTGGCGCTAATTCCTGAAGCTCGGCGAGAGTTTTTTTGTTATATCTTTTCGTCGGATCGCGCATTTCAACCGGAGACAGAGAACCCTCAGCAATTTTCATTTGCACCTTCATAACCGCATCAGCATTGGCTGTCGCCTTCGCTTCAGGGTCACCCAGCAACTTAAACATGTTGCCCATGTGCTTAACGAAAGCGGCGCGGGTTTCCTTCGATTTGTCATCGGTTTTGGTGTAGTAATCCTTGTTCGGCAAACTCAATCCGCCTTGTCCGAGACTGGCAATCGTCATCGTAGAGTTTTTCAAATCCGGTCCAGCGCCGAAGCCAAATAAGGCCGGAACTCCAATTGAATGCAGGTAGGTAATTTCAGCTTGCAGCGATTTCAAATCCGAAATTTTCTCAAGGCGTTTGAGAGTCGGCTGAATAGGCTTGGCGCCTAATTTTTCAATGGTGGCTTCGTCCATGCACGTCGCGTACATCGCTCCGATTTTGTACTCATTTGAACCAGGCTTCGCAGCTTTATTCGCAGCAGCCGATTCAAGAATTCCTTTCAGGATCGTGCGATTCCCTTCCGCTAGAATATCGAAGCTGCCGAACCGCGTTTTATCATCAGGAATTTTCGCGGTCTTCAGCCAGCTTCCATTCACATATTTATAAAAGTCTTCGCATGGCTTGCACGTTGTATCCATACGGGAAGCCTCGAAACCATTTTTGTATTGCGCTACAACTTGCAGGCTCAAACCAAGCGTGAGCGTCAAAGCTACGAATTGACGAGTGATGAGATTTTTCATAACGAATGTTCCTTTGAAATATATTACTTCTCAATCATCTGAGCAGTAGATGAGAAAAAGGATGTAAGGCAATACTTTACAACTTTGCCGAATGGAAAAAAAGGAGGAAGCTAGATTTTACTGACTGGCGCGCAAGCGTCCCCGCTTGCCAGCGAACGCTTTAGCGCGAGTACGAGGTATTCTCTCAATCGCGGCACCGCAAAATATCCATGTCGCTGACGCGACATTGGCAAGCGGGACGCTTGCACTCCAGTCGAATTTATTCTGATTTACTTTGCTTTGGTTTTCCCTTTTTCCTTTAAAACCTGTACCATTTACGTTTCGCAAAATTAGATTCAGTCTTGCGAAAGGTCAGTACCACCTGCGGTAGCGGATGGCACGAAGTTATCATCAAAGATTGACCCGCCCGCTACCGTAGGCGAGACCGACAGAGCTTTACTTATGATCAAAACACTTGAATGGACTGACGCCGGAGTGGTAATGATTGACCAACGCCTGCTCCCGACCGAAGAAGTTTATCCGCTTTTCAAAACTTACGAGGAAGTCGCCTACGCGATCAAGGAACTGGTCGTGCGGGGAGCGCCCGCGATTGGCGTTTCGGCGGCGATGGGTGTCGCTCTCGGCGCACGCGACATCGCCTCAGATGACGCGACAGAATTTGAGCAACAATTCCAGCATATTTGCGCAGTCCTGGCAGCGACACGTCCGACTGCCGTCAATTTATTCTGGGCTATCGAACGCATGCAGGCACTTTATTTAAAGCTTAAAAGTGAAGGCTTGTCATTAGCCGACATTCGTTTGAAATTGATCGAAGAAGCCAAAGCCATGCACGGCGAAGACATCGCCATCAACAAAAAAATGGGGAGCTTTGGCGCAGGATTAATCCCTGACAACGCAACGGTTTTGACGCATTGCAACGCTGGCGCTTTGGCGACGGCTGGATACGGAACGGCGCTGGGAGTTATTCGCGCTGCCATTGAAGCCGGGAAAAAAGTTGCGGTCTTCGCAGATGAAACGCGCCCGTTTTTACAGGGTGCGCGCTTAACCGCATGGGAACTGCATCACGACAATATTCCTGTCACGCTCATCACCGACAACATGGCCGGACATTTCATGAAGGCCGGAAAAATTGATTGCATCGTCGTCGGTGCAGATCGCATTGCCGCGAACGGCGATGTCGCCAATAAAATTGGGACGTATTCGGTCGCAGTGCTGGCGAAAGAAAATAACATTCCGTTTTATGTGGCGGCTCCGATTTCGACGATTGATTTACGAACAGAGACCGGTGACGGCATTCCGATTGAAGAACGCACGCCGCTGGAAGTCACGCACATCAAAGGCGCACAATTAGCGCCAGATGGAATTTTGATTGCGAATCCGGCGTTTGATGTGACGCCCAATCGCTACGTCGCAGGCATCATTACCGAACGCGGAGTGGCGCGGGCGCCCTTTGTCGAAAGCCTGAAAAAACTGGTCAACGAATAGCCTATGCTTTCATTATCTCAAGCCTTGATTAGCGAGTTCCCGAAAGAAATTCGTCAACGTGGAATGACCTATTTCCAACGGAAATTAGTTCGCCTCAAGCAAGCAAATAAATGGATGGTAACGGCCAACGTCCGTGGCAGTGAAAAATATGAAATCGTCCTGAACCGTTCGGATGAAGGGATCATTACGGCTTCCTGCACCTGCCCGTATGTCAGCTCTAATGGCTCGGCTTGTAAGCATCTGTACGCTGTTATTCTGGAAGCGGAGAGCAAGTGTTTCCTTTCCGGCAATGGCGAGAATGACGACCTGATTATGGAAATTGAATTCAGCGAAGATGAATCCGACGATGATGATTACGACGATGAAGAGGAGGATTTTTTCGCGGACGATGACGAAGAGGTTCAGCTCGCAGACAATACAAATTTGATCCTTCCCAATGAGCTTCGGCAGCAAATTATTGACGCTCAAAAGCAGAAATGGGGATTAAAAGTAGCGGGTGATTTAGTCAGGCCGTCAACTCCAAGCTGGGAAAAGATTCTGGATGAAGTCAAAGTTCCAGCCACACAAAATCAATTCCCTTCCTCATTTTCCTGGGATTCGACACGCCAGATTATCTATACGCTTGATTTGCCAGTGATGAAAAGTAACCCTTCGATAGTGGTGCTCGAAGTTACTTATCGCCAGACTCTCAAAAATGGAGATTGGTCAAAACCAAAATCGCTGACGCTCCGTCCTGAAAACATTATTAATTTGCCGGACGAAACTGACCGCGAAATTCTCAGCTTTATTCTGGGTGGACGCGAATATTACGGCTACACGCAATACTACAATTCCAACGGCGGACGCTACCAGTTAAGTGAAAATCTGGCGCGGATCATTTTACCCAAAGCCTGTGCTGCGGGACGTTGCTACATCAAAACCGAATATGGTCAGACGAAGTTTCCGCCGCTTGAATGGGACGCTGACAATCCTTATCAATTTGCGTTAGAAGTTGCCAGTAACGAT
>JAYVRW010000178.1:0-20411 GCA_043775925.1 Blastocatellia bacterium | reverse complement strand
TTATAAACCATCACGGGTGTCACCTGAAATGCCTGTGGCGCTGATCGCCCGGTGGTAGTGAAGCCGCCGGAAATATCTACAAAGATCAATCCAAAGGGCTTGTTCTGCTTATTGCATTCCGCGATCAGTAATTCACGTAGCTTGGTTTCGGAAACAGTTTCTGCTGCTTGCACCAACAGATTTCCCTGACGCCCCACCGCGCGCATGCCAGGTTGTTTGCGTCCGTGTCCATTGGAATTTGGAAAGTTTTTAATTGGGGCGCGTGACATCAAAAAGTTTTTCAGGATACCGTTTTCAACGACGGCGACGCGCTGTGCTTTCACGCCTTCGTCATCAAATTGGTAATACCCGTTCAGATCAATTCCACCTAATTGCTTCAAGGTCGGATCATCAAAAACGGAAATGAAAGATGGCAAAATTGGTTTGTTGACCTGCTTGGTAAAAGTCTGACCAGAATCTTCTTCTTTCTGGCGATGCCCTTCGATGCGATGCCCGAAGATTTCGTGGAAGAAAACGCCGCTGGCACGTCCTGACAAAATCGCAGGGCCGGTGAATGGCTCAATCACCGGAGCCTTGCGCAAATCCAGCAAGTCTTTCGACATCTTTTCGACAGCGGATGTGATGACTGAATCAGCGGGAAGTTTATCCGGCGTAAAAGCATCAAAGGTCTCGTAGCGATACAGCTCCATGCCGTCTTCAGCTTTGGTGCGGGCGTAAATCGTCAGCCTCGCGTGCGTACTTCCGTGCTGGATGGAAGAGCCTTCGGAATTGACTAAATATTTCGTCGTCGCGTCCATGTTGAACGCCGCATTCGATGATAAAATTTCCGGGTATTTATTAAAAAGCGCTGACCATTCTTTCAGTTTTTTCTCCCACGCGGCTTTGTCTATTTTCCCCAACACAGGAGTTGGCGTTATCGAAACCTGTGGCGTTTCACGCGATAAATCGGCTGACTTATCTTCTTCTTCGACCTTGACGGCGCGGTCAGCTTTGATTTGAATTAAGCGTTCCTGCGCGGCTTTGTATTTTTGATCCGTAACCATCCAGATGGAACTCTTGATCGAATCCAGATCATCTTCAGAAGAAATCGGACTGGCTCCACCGCCACCATAATTTCCGCCTCCACCTCCGGCGCGATGCGTATTATCCAACTGGTAATCGCCGACGCGCACGTCTACGTCCAGAAAGCGTCCATGATAGCTGTCGCTGTTTTGGAGCGCACCATACTGCGCCGTAATCGCCGTTTGATTGGTCTCGTACACCTGATAAGAAATCAGGTACGGTGGCGGATCACCTTTGGTTGCCAGGATTTTTTGCGCCCGTACTAATTCATCGTGTAACGCAGTCAGCACAATTCCTTTGCTCGCGGGAGCAGGTTTTTGACTGGTGGCGGTCGGAGCTAAGAGGGAAGCAATTAATAACGTGGTAAGAAGGTTTCTCGTGAACAAAAATTTCATTAAATTCATCAATCCTTTCGTGGCAGTGAAGCTAACTTATTTCAGGCAGGAGAAGCAAGTGAAAAAAATGTGATGGAGAAATAAGGAAGGTCGGATTTTAGCCCGCAACGCGGGTGTCGAGCAGGTAGCTGGAGCACAGCAGCACGAAACCTCAGGTGAAAGAGTGGTTGCGCATCCAGCCCACGAAGTCGGGCGACAGTTTACGGCATATCTACCGCTCACTTCGCGGGCTAAAGATTTGGGTAATATCCCTCAACACCATAGGTAACAGCAGACTCTTCATCCCTTAATCGAAATGTTCTGGCAAGGCGATCCCAACAAGAGAAGATGCTACCGAAATTGCTGTTGGCTTCGCGTGTCACTGGGGAATGATGAACGCGATGAAGGGACGGTGTAGTGATAATTACGCGCAGGAATTTATCAATGAAAAGTGGAAAATTGATGTTGCTGTGATGCAGGAAAATTACGACGATGAGCAACGTGTCATACAATAAAATCTGTGTCAGCGAAAGTCCGATTAACACCACCAGCATTAACCGAAGCCCTGAAGAAATTAAAATCTCGCCGGGATGAAAACGCACCGCCGTCGTGACATCCATTTCACGATCACTGTGATGGATGCGATGCAGCTTCCACAAAAAGGGGATGACGTGATTAGCGCGATGCCAGAGATACATCCAACCATCCAGCAAAAAAATGGCGAGAATATTTGTCACAAAATTCGGTAATGCCAGCAGATGCAATAAGCCAAAGTTTGAATTTTCCGCCCATGCAATAGTCGCCGTGAGCAGCGCTACCATGATTAATCCGCTCAGCACAGAATTAAGCAGCCCTAATCCCAGATTACGTCCGGCGTGTCGCAAACGATGCGAACGCCCGTGAACAAAGGGGATGACGCTTTCCAACACCCAGACCAGGACGAGCGCAAACGCCAGAATTATTTTTTGTGAACGAATCAGATCAGCCATACCAAGTGACAATAGGGCTGGAATCGCTATAATTCAATTCGTGTTATTTAAAGGAAGGTCATTATTAAAAACTTATGCCTGATGATTTCAATCTTTACCCCTTGCATGTTTTTCGCTTAGTCGCGCAGCTTGGTAGCGTGACGCGCACGGCGCAGGAATTATTCATTTCACAGCCCGCCGTCTCGGCGCATTTGCGAACTATCGAAACGAAATATGGTGAGCCATTATTTGAACGAACGCCGCGTGGGATGACGCTGACGGCGGCGGGCGAAATCGTGAATGAACACGCGGGACGCCTGTTTGCTTTGTATGAAGGCGTGACGAGTGCCCTGGATGAAGTGCGCGGAAAAGTGCGTGGCGAAATTGTTGTCGCAGCGTCCAGCACTCCGGCGGCGTATCTGGTTCCGCAGTTGCTCAAAAGTTTTCAGCAGAAATATCCCGAAGCGCGTCCGGTTTTAAAAGTCGGTGACAGCGGCGAAGTCCTCGCGTGGCTGCACGATTACCGCGTACCCGTAGGTGTCGTCGGCGAAATGGCGATCACCGATGATTTGGAGCGGCTGGAAATCGGCTCCGATGAATTGCAATTGGTAGTCGCGGCAGATGATGCTTTGAGTAAAGTCAGGCACATCAAACCTGAAAACGTAGCGAAGAAAACTTTATTCCTGCGCGAATCAGGTTCCAGCACTCGCGCCGGAGCCATAGAGTTATTAGGCGATTTACTCAATTCCTTCGAGCGCGTAGTCGAAATCAATAGCACCGAAACCATCAAACAATCCGTCGCCGCCGGCTTAGGCGTAGCGGTGTTGTCGTCGTGGACGACGAAGTTGGAAATCTCCGCAAAATTGCTACAAGCGTCAAAAGATACGAGCTTGCGAAAGGCGCGAAGATTTTATGTGGTGAAGCGGAAAGACCGCGTTTTAGTGGGGAATTCGGCGGCTTTGTGGGCGAGTCTTACGAAGTAGTAGTGAGTTTGCTATAAACCTTCTGGATGCAGTGAAAGCCAATCCCGGTAGCTCGTTACTTGTTGCGCTTTCGCTTCTTTGTTAGAAAATATGAGATCAGCCCCTCCATCATACAGGAGCATAAATTGCGCCAATTGTTCGAGATGCGAAAAGAATCTTACGCGTTAATAAATCATCAGCGACTTCACGGAGTAATTCATTGAATTGCCCGAAGCCCCATTCTACTTCTTCAACTTCAAAGCTAAATTTATCATCGGCTAGTTCAAAGCTCCAGGCTGAATCACCCTCACTTGGTTCATAGCAGTAGAAAGCTCGAATGAGAAAACAAGGCGAGCCAACTCCAAGAACTTCGGTTGCTACGGTATTGTGGCGAAAAAGGAGTTCAGCATATTCGGCTTCAGTTTCCGGGTATCTTTTTGATTCAGGAAGGCTGTGAATGCGCAACCATCTCGGCTGATAAGTTTGACGCAGGATGTGGGCGAGTGGAGGCGCATCAGGTAAATGTTTGCTCCACCATTTTTTACATTCGATTTCTCTCATTGTAGCGCGCTTAATTGCGGGTCGTTTTAGCGATGTTCATAGAAAAACGCGGATTATTTATTTGTACGTTTCACGGAATCTTCAAAATAGGCTTTAAGTTTAATCCCATCGCCAAAATATTCTTCGATGTAGTACTTGCGAGGAACAACGATTTCTTTTTTGATTGAAATCGCTGTTCCATTTTCATCTTGTGATGTAAAAGAAAATTCAATCACTGCTCCATTCGTATTTAGCCTAACGGGGGAGAATCCATATGAATTGTAGATTGCGGTGATTTATCGCAATGAGAACATCCCCCAACTCCTGCAAAACCCCCCTCACGCCTTTGCTTGTTGGCAATTGGAAATTTAAGCTTTCCATTTACATCATGTTTTCCGATACGAAGCTCGACAATAATGGATTCGTATTTTACTTGATTGGAATTAGGAGAGGCTCCTGACGGCTGCCATCCATTAAGAAGAATGGCAGCCGTCAGGAGAAAATATTTTAAGCAGCTTTTATTTTTATGACTAACCATGGCTTATGGAGAGGCTGCTATGAACGAACTAAAAGTTCATTCCACATTTTAATTTCCGGCTGCAGTTCCAACTTCTTTCAGACGATTTGGATACAGTGGAAACCTTGCTGTCAATTCTTTTACTTTCACGGAAACCTGTTCGCGTACCGTTTCATCGGTGGGGGCGCTCAGGACTTCGGCGATGAGTTCGGCGATGGTTTTCATTTCGGCTTCGCCCATGTTGCGCGTAGTCAATGCCGGGGTTCCGATTCTGATTCCACTGGCTTTCATCGGAGGATTCTGGTCAAACGGAATGGTATTTTTATTGACGGTGATGTGTGCAGCGTCTAACGCTTTTTCAGCGTCTTTGCCGAACAATCCTTTGCTGAAAACATCCATTAAAAAGACGTGATTATCGGTTCCGCCGGAGACGATTCTGAATCCTGCTTCGGCGAGTCCGTTACTCAACGCCTGCGCATTTTTGACGACTTGTTGCTGATAGGTTTTGAATTCGGGTTGCAACGCTTCTTTGAAGGCGACGGCTTTTCCGGCAATGATGTGAACCAGCGGCCCACCTTGTACGCCGGGGAAGAGCGAACGGTCAACGTCTTTCGCAAATTCTTCTTTGCACATAATGATTCCGGCACGTGGGCCACGCAAAGTTTTATGCGTTGTTGTCGTTACGAAATCCATGTGCGGGAATGGCGAAGGATGAACTCCGGTGGCGACTAATCCGGCGATGTGCGCGATGTCCGCCATGCACAGTGCGTCTACGGATTTCGCAATCGCGGCGATGCGTTCAAAATCAATGATGCGCGAATACGCTGATGCGCCGCACAGAATTAATTTCGGACGATGTTCTTTGGCGAGCGCTTCCATTGCTTCGTAATCAATCGTTTCGTTTTCAGTCTTCACGCCGTAAGGAATGATTTTGTAGCTCTTGCCCGAAAAATTCAGCGGATGCCCGTGCGTCAAATGTCCGCCGTGCGACAGGTCAAAGCCCATCACCGTATCGCCGTAATTCAAGACTGCTAAATACACCGCCATATTCGCCTGTGAACCGGAATGTGGCTGGACGTTGACGTGTTCGGCGCCGAACAATTCTTTGGCGCGTTCAATGGCGAGACGTTCGACGACATCGGCGTATTCACAGCCGCCGTAGTAACGTTTGCCGGGATAACCTTCGGCGTATTTATTCGTGAAAACCGAACCAGCAGCTTCGAGGACGGCTTCCGAAGTAAAATTTTCAGAAGCGATTAATTCAAGTCCTTCGTGCTGGCGGCGCGTTTCGTTTTGAATGGCTTGATAAATGTCAGGATCGGATTCAGCGAGAGATTGATAGTGATTCATAAATTCAGTTTCGAGTTTCGAGTTTCGAGTTTCGAGGCTTCAGGTATTCCCCGAAACTAGAGACCCGAAACCCGAAACTAACTTTCCTTTTCCATTTCTGCGATTTTTTCAATGCGGCGTTCGTGTCGTCCGCCGCTGTCAAATGAATTAGTTAAGAATGCTTGCACGATTTCTTTGATGGTTTCCGGCGGAGTCGTGCGACCTCCGATGGCTACGATGTTGGCGTTGTTATGATGCCGCGCTAGTTCAGCGGTTTCTTTGTTCCAGGCAAGCGCTGCGCGGATGCCGTGAATTTTATTAGCCGCAATCGAAACGCCGATTCCAGAGCCGCAAATGAGGATGCCGCACTCGACTTCACCGTTGACGACGGCGTGTCCAACCCGTTCGGCAAAATCAGGATAATCAACCGAAGTGCCCCCCGAATTCGTTCCGAGGTCTTCGTACTCGACATGCATTTGCGCGAGTTGTTGCTTGATGTTTTCTTTGGCTTCAAATCCGGCGTGATCGCTGGCGATGGCTACTTTCATGGTTCATCAGAGGGTAGAGAGCATTTGTATTCCTAAAAAAGAATAGTACATTACGAGTCGAAGAAAATTCAAATTGAGCAAAAAGAAAATGCCCCCTGAACAATCTATTAGGAGAAAAGGACGGTTCTTCCACCGACCACTGACCACCGATCCCAGACCACTTATTTTTCTCACGTTTCTATTAATGTTGCTGGTGTCCTGGCGGCGTTGGACTATGCCGATTGTGGATTCCGGGCGTGAGATGGATTTGCCGTTACGGTTGCTGCGCGGAGAATTGCTCTACCGCGATATTCATTATTTGTATCCGCCATTTTCCCAATATTTCAATGCGTTGCTGTATAAAATTTTCAGCGTCCATCTTGAAGTTTTGAACGTCGAAGGAGTTATTTGCTGCTCAATAATTGTGTGGATGTGCTGGTGGATTGCGCAGCGAATTTTACCGCAGTGCGAAGCCGTATTAGCTACGATGGCAATTATCGTTTGGTGCATTTTTAAGCCTGAAGGAAATTTGATTGCTCCGTATTCGTTTGCGGCGCTGCACGCAATGATGATGGCACTTGCGACGTTAGTCGTCACGCTGAAATATGAAGAAAATCGTCAATGGAAATTTGTAAATTTGGCAGGAATTTTAATTGGCTTGGCAGGAATTACGAAACAGGAATTTGCGTTGACAGCGACGGTGACGTGGAGCGCAGGATTATTATTTTTGCATCGTCGAGAATTTAAAAAATTATCCGCGCGTTTATTTGTTTCCGGCAGTATTGCGTTGATGATTGCCGCTCCTGTGTATGCGTATTTTGTAACGCGCGTCGGCGCGAAAACATTAATCGAAGATTGTCATCTGCTGTACACGAACATCCCGAATTCATTGGTGTTTTATAATTCGATTCGGTCGGGATTGGATCATCCATTGTTATCTTTTTTGCAGATGGTTGGAGGTCTCGCCGTCGCTGCGGCAATCGTATTTTTAGCCGTCGGAATCAGCCTGAAAAAGTATCGAAAAATTGCTTTCATGTTTTTGGGAATTTCGGCGGCGGTGATAGCTTTAATCCTGTCAATTTCTCACGGCAAATGGGATGGCAGCCCGTTGCGTGCGCTCCCGTTTTTATTGGTTGGAATGATCGTTGTTCAATTTTTTCGCCGCGCTGAATCGAAGCAAAAATTTGCATTATTTGTGATCTCGATTTACAGCTTGATTGCGTTAATCCGCGTTGTGTTGCGCGTGCCAAGCGGAGGCGCCTTCGGCGGATATTTTTTGCCGACTTCGTTGATCTTGATTGTGTATGTAGCAACGATACTATTTCCACAATTCGCTGAAACATTGGTTGATGAAACGACGACGGAAGCTTTTCGAAAATTTGAATCGTTGCAGAATCCGAAATCGTTTTATGGACGAATAAAATTCGGCGCATTTTCGTTATTAAGTTTATGGTTGGTGATTACAATTTTTGTGTTTGGCTTTCGCTATCGCAAAACTTTTCCTGAGTATATTAGCACGCCGCGTGGCAGCCTCTACGTTACAAAAGATAATGCTATCGCGATGAATGAAGCCTTTGAATTTCTGAAACTAAATTCATCAGAAAAAGATTTCATCGCCGTCGTCCCCGAAGGCAGTGCGCTCGGATTTTTGAGTGAAAGAACTTTAAATCAGCGACATCAAATCCTCATTCCCGGTTTTATGGATGCGAGTGAAGAACAACGCGCCATCGCTCAGTTAAATCAGGTGAAATACGTTTTGATCGTCAATCGTCCGATGCGTGAATTCGGGTTGGAAGCTTTCGGGCGAGATTTTTATCAGGCTTATGGTCAGCATCTTCGGGAAAATTATCGAGTCGTAAAAATGTGCGGAACAGAAAAAAATGAAGCCGCTGAAATCGGGGATCGTCGCTTTTTTATCAAGATTTTGGAGAAAAAGTAAAATGTGATTAATCCGGTTAAAGCTTGCGTCACCTTGACGTTTGGCTGCGAGTCTCTGTAAACTCTGTCCATCAGGCATCGGTTTTTCACATTTCTCCCCCTGTAAAAGGTTACTTCTTTTGATTTGTGGTTATGGCACCGAATCCGGCACTGGCTGAGTACAATCCGATTTACCTAAAACCCGTCGAGGCGAAACTGCATAAAGTTTTGCTGGCCGATGACAACGAAGATATTCGTGTCATGCTTGAACAATTCCTGGTTTCATTAGGTTTGGAAGTTGTTGTAGCCGAAAACGGAGAACGAGCCGTAGCCTTAGCGCAGCAGGAAATCCCTGATTTAATTTTGATGGATTTGATGATGCCGCGACTTAGTGGATTAGAAGCCGCCCGTAAAATTCACGACATCCCAGCCTTGCGGTCAATTGCAATTATTGCCATTTCTGCTTTTAGACCTCCTGAAGTCGAAGCTTCAGCTTCCGGCACATTTCAATGGCACGCCTATTTATCAAAGCCTTTCGAACTATCTGAATTAGAAAACATTATTTCGCAGGCGCTTTCCGTTCGCGCTGCCTGAAAACGGGACAGGCGAGACGCCTATCCTACCTGACTGAATCCCACGCTAATTTCGCGGCTCCCAACAACTCTACATTTTCTTTTAATTTTGCGGCGACGACCTGGCATTGCTTCATTGCGGCGGGCGGTGCGGATTGTTTGGCAGCCTGCCGGATCGTACTGATGTAAGGTTTAAGCAGTGTCCCAAATTCCCCGCCAATGATGACGGCTTCGCAGTTGAACAGGGAAATAATATTTGCCGCCATTTGACCGATCACGGTACAGATTTCGTTGACCGCTTCCAGCGCGAGCGGATCGTTGCTGCGAGCGGCGCGAATAATCATAGCTGCCGTCAGTTGTGACGGATCAGATTTGGCTAATAAACTAAGTGCCGAATCAGTGCCAGGAATCCATTTTTCAAGAGTTTTTCGCACTAAAGCCGCAGCGTTGGCTTCGGTCGCCAGCGTGATGCCGGAGTCTTTGCTCAAGGAGAAATTGGCGATGCTTCCGGCTAAATCTCCGACACCTGAAATGATTTTTCCGTGCGCCAGAATTCCCGCTGAAGCTTCATTCATTCCAAGCGAGAAAACTACAACATTTGATAATCCGGTAGCGGCTCCGCACCAGGCTTCGGCGCAGACCTGCGTATGACGATGTGCGGCGACGATAAGGTGTGGATGTGATGATTTATTATTGGCAGCTCGTGCTGGAGAAGAGTGACGCGCAAAGCGAAGGTCTACGCCGGAATCAATTAAGTGTTCCTCAATCATTGTTTTTAACGGGACGCGCTCCCACGCAAATCCAGTTTGATGGAATGAGACCCGTTCGGCGCGTTGATCCACTACGCCATCAACACTAATCCCCATTGCCAGAATTTCAGAGGTCTCACGTTCGGCGGTGGCAGAGAGTTCAAGAATTAATTGGCTCATCGCGACGACTGTGGTACGAACTGAGGCCGCCTTAATATTTTGTTGTCGAAGCGCGATGAAATGCCCGGATTCATTGACGAGCGCGGCATTGATGGTGGCTCTCTCTAAATGTAAAGCCAGGACCAAAGGCGGATGTTCAGAGATACGGCGGCGCGAAGTTGGTTCAGACATAAACTCTTCCTAATTATAAATTCAACGCAAGGGGACAACGGAGCAAAGGTTCAAAGAAGCAGGGAGCCATCATCAACGGGTTCGCTTTGTTCCCTTGACCCTTGGCCACTTTGCGTTGAAATTTTTTTGCTCAATCATGTTATAAATGCCCTGTTTGAATTGCCCCAGCATTTTAGCGTTCCCGGACGCCTCATCTTAGCAGAGGATAAAACCAGTGAAATCAATTTTTAGTTGTTCGTTATTAATTTTTCTTTTCTCCGTCGCGGCTTGTCAGGAAACTCCTCCGGCTGCGCCTGCTCCAACACCGTCCGTCGTAGCGTCAACACCCGCGCCAGCAGCTACTGTCACAGGCGAGATGAAAGCTACGCCATCGGGACTGAAGTATCAAGACCTCGTACTCGGCGAAGGGCCGCGTCCGTTATGGGGTAATACGGTGAAAGTGGATTTTGTCGGAAAGTTGTTGGATGGCAAAGAACCTTTCGATAAAGGGAAATTTGAATTCAAGCTCGGAGATAAAGATACGCTGGCAGGATTTAATATCGGCATCGGTGGAGGCAAAGAAATAGATGCGATGAAAATTGGTGGTAAGCGTGTGCTGATTCTTCCTCCGAATTTGGCGTACGGAGAACAAGGAAACGGAAAAAAGATTCCTCCGAATGCGACGTTGCGATTTGAAGTTGAATTGTTAGACGTGAAGGGAACGAGGGCGTTTTAGGAAATTAGCCACAGATTTTCACAGATAAAAAATAATCTGTGGCTAATTCTCGTCATCGAATCTGCGAAAAAGCCGTTGGTCGCAAAAATGATCCATAAATATTCGAGACCGCTTCCGCGTCAGTCCAGCCGGGCAAGACTTTGATTTTGGCGAACGCTTCACTTTTTACGAATTTCGCCCACGCCTCCTCGCGGGCAGGCATGCTGTCGAAGGCGATCATATAGGTCAGAAATGGTTGCCGCTGACCAAAGATGCTCTCACCAAAGAAAATCGGCGCGAATCCGCAATCCCGAAAAATCCTGATCTCTTCCTGATTGAACATTGTCAGTTTATTTTTCAAAGCAAAATGATTTTTTGATTCGTAAGTTCGCAGCTCAAACACACGCGGCTCTTTATTCGGCGCCGGAATTTCCGCTTTCAAATGTCCGTCAAAAGCCTTGAGCAAACTTGTCTCATAGCGCACATACGGCAATTCGCTTGTCTCGAATTCCTGCCACGCTTTGATGTATTCTTTATCAGCTTCCATTCGCGCCGCCGCCGCCTGCACCTCGCCCATAGATTTATGATCAATCAAGACAATTAATGCAGGAGCATTTTGCCCCGAAGCAATCGTGAAACATCCGACCGGCCCGATGTCCTGCCGCTTCGCCATCGGCATAAAATGGTCTTTGAAAAAATTCTGAATCCGTGCTGGATTCAAATCATTGCGAAGCTGATACGTGCTTAGTTCGTAATAGTGATTGCTCTCAGGTGCGGCGTTTGTAGTCAAGTTAGTAGCTCCGATGAATCCGGCAGCGAGACCAGATTTGAGTATGTTGCGGCGGTTCATTTTAGTTAACCTCTAAATTGTTCAGGTAGGTTTCAGTCATTGCCAGAAATTCTTCTGCGTGAATAATTTGTTCTTCGGCTTGTGCCTGCGTCAGAAGAATAGTTATATCGTAATCACCAGTAATACGAAGATCAAAGCTATCAAGCAGGTAGCGATGAAACTTTTGCTGCGGTCATACGAAGACTCCTTCACGATATACATTCAACAACAAAGGAGTTCGTTCATGCTTAAATCTTTCAGAAGATAAGAAAATTCGTGAAAGTGCGACATCATTGATGAGTGACAGGCGGCTACAAATTTCACTGGTTCGCGCAATTTCTTCCCCAATACTCACGTTACCTTTTAGCACGATCATCATATCAATATCCGAACCTTCGATTGCATCGCCACGCGCTTGTGAACCGAACAAAATTACTTGCTCAAGGCGTTCACCATAAAGCTGCTGGAGCTGTGCATGGAATTCAGAAACGATAGTTTTGACCTGCTCGCTTATCATTCCAAAAGCATAGCACAGGACTAAGCCCATATCGTAGTTTTCCAGATATTTTGTTGTTCTTTCGTCAGAAAAGTCCACGCGACGACACGACTTATTTTATTGCCCTGACCCATGGGAATGGTCTTTACTTCGCTGGCTTCGACTCGTTTGAGCGCAGCGTAGACGCTTTTGAGGCTGGCTTGTTTTGAAATCAGCGTAGAAAACCAAAAGCAGGAATTTCTGAATTGGCGACTCTCACGAATCATGTTTCCGACGAATTTTTCCTCTCCGCCTTCAGTCCACAATTCCCGATTTTTCCCGCCAAAATTCAACGTAGGTTTCGTAATTTTCCGGTGGTTCAAATTCGACAATTTCCTGAGCGTTCCTGCCTGCGCCTCCGCCAGCGAAGCGTGAAAGGGCGGATTACAAATGGACAAATCAAAGAGTTCATCGCTACGAATAATCCCGCGAAAAATATCGGTTGGATTCGGCTGCAATCTGCATTCAACCGCGAATTGTAAAACTGGATTGGCGGCAAGAATTCGGTTCGCAGCGGTGATTGCCACGGGGTCAATCTCCGAGCCAATAAATGACCAGCCGTATTCTTTGTGTCCGATCATCGGATAAACGCAATTGGCTCCGACGCCAAGATCCAGGCATTTTATTTTTTTACCTGTCGGGATTTTCCCGTCGTTGCTGGCAGCGAGCAAATCGGCGATGTGATGAATGTAATCGGCTCTGCCAGGAATTGGCGGACATAAATAATTCGGCGGAATGTTCCAGTTTTCAATCCCGTAAAAGTGTTGGAGCAGCGCCTTATTCAGCAGGAGTACCGCTTTTGGATTCGCAAAATCAATGGTGTCATCGTCGTAACGATTCCGCGCTACCAACGGAGCTAATTCAGGGCAAGTACTAATCAATGCTTTGAAATCGTAACGTTCACGATGTCTGTTGCGAGGATGTAATTTTGATTTTTCGTTGGACGGCTGCTGCTTTGTTGGAGGCATGGAAGGTTTAGTCATTCGCGTCTGGCGGACAATAGAAATTTGTTCTAAGTTTTGAAAGTCGCCTTTGGCGACAGGCAGAAATTGCCTCTAGCTGGTAATAATTCCTTTGACTAAATAATCAATTTCTTTCATCTCTTCTTCGCACAAAATCTGTTGAGCAAATTCAGTACGATGCGGCGCATGGTTTGGGCGATGGTGAAGGTCGGGGAGTTGATTTCACTGCGCTATGCATCTGTTAGCGGCATCGAGGCAGCCTGTTATTGACTGCTTCGATGAATCATTTCCGCAATTAATCCCGTCCATCCGGTTTGGTGTGAGGCTCCTAATCCCGCTCCGTTTTCGCCGTTGAAGTATTCATGAAACAAAATTAAATTGCGCCAGCTCTTGTCGTCGCGGAAGCGATTCACTCCCGTGTTGATGGGGCGTGAACCAGTTTGATCAATTTGAAAAAGCTGGGTCAGGCGGGTTGATAAATCGGCGCTGATGTCGTTCAGGTTCACCTTTTTCCCTGAAGCCGTTGGATATTCGATTTTGAACTCATCACCCAGAAAGTGATGGAAATTTTGTAACGCTTCGATCAATAAATAATTCACCGGAAACCAGATCGGACCGCGCCAGTTTGAGTTGCCCCCAAACAGTGGCGTCTGCGATTCGCCAGGTTCGTAATTCACTTGATAATTTGTTTCTTCAAGCTGAATTCGATACGGATTTTCCAAGTGGTAACGCGATAAGGAACGCACTCCGTAGGGCGATAAAAATTCATTTTCATCCAGCATGAATCGCAAGACTTTGCGCAGGCGATCACTATTCACTAACGACAGGAAACGCCGCAGCCCGTGTTCATCGGCTCTGGTTTCGATGTTCGCGCTGAGTTCGGGAAAGTAATCAATAAAGTATTGCATTCGCCGCTTGAAGCTGGGAAATTTGTTGACCGTTTCTTCATCCAAAGTCGTCGCCGCGAACAATGGAATCAGGCCTACCATTGATCTGACACGCAGCGGAATCGCCTGCTGATGTGGTAGTTGGAGCACGTCGTAATAAAATCCGTCTTCATCATTCCAAAGCGAAATCCCTTGTCCCGCCATGTTGTTCATGGCACGTGCGATGTAAACAAAATGCTCGAAAAATTTTGACGCTACGTCTTCATAAGTAGGATTTTCTTTCGCTAATTCCAGCGCCATATTCATCAGGTTGAGGCAGTACATTCCCATCCAACTGGTCGCGTCGGATTGTTCCAGCGAACCGCTACTTGGTAACGCTGCGCTGCGGTCAAAGACTCCGATATTATCAAGTCCGAGAAAGCCGCCCTGAAAAACGTTGTTACCTTCGGCATCTTTTCGATTGACCCACCACGTAAAATTTAAGAGTAATTTATGGAAAATTCGTTCGAGAAACTTGCGGTCGCTGCGTCCCCAGATTTCCTGTTCGAGCTTGTACACACGCAGCGCAGCCCACGCATGAACAGGTGGATTGACATCAGAAAAATTCCATTCATACGCCGGAATCTGGCCGTTCGGATGCATATACCATTCGCGCAGCATCAGGATTAATTGTGCCTTCGCAAAAGCCGGATCAATGATGGCAAACGGCACGCAATGAAACGCCAAATCCCACGCCGCAAACCAAGGGTATTCCCACTTGTCGGGCATCGAAATTATTTCTTCGTTGTTGAGGTGTTTCCATTCACGATTACGCCCTTTCTGGCGTCCACGCGGAGGTTCTGGCATCCCCGGATCACCGCGCAACCAACGCCGTACATCGTAATGATAATACTGCTTTGACCAGATCATCCCGGCGAATGCCTGCCGTTGAATCTGACGCAATTCTTCATTCTGGAGATTCGGTGAAAGAGCTTCGTAATACTCATCCGCTTCATTGATTCGTGCTTCAAAAATCTCATCAAAGCGCGGACCAAGTGCGGGCTTGGGAGCGATGTCATTCGTCAATCGTAACTTGATCGTAGCGGTTGCTCCGGGAGCCATATTCAAACGATAACGAGCGGCAGCTTTGGTTCCGCTACGCGCTGGATTCACTGCCGTTTTGTCACCATGCACAATGTAATCATTGATGCCGTCCTTGACAAAAGTCGAGGTATTATCGGCGTCGTAAAGCCGCTGATAATTTGTCTCATTTTCTGTGAATAAAAGTTCAGGAAAAGCGGGAGAGTCATCACAAATTAACTGGCACAACCCATTCTCAAAATGTCGCGCACGAAGGACGTTGAGGTTGTCTTCATCCGCCCGAATTCGGGGCTTTCGATCATCGGCTCCCCACGCCCAGGTATTGCGAAACCAGAGGGTGGGAAGAACTTCAAGATAAGCAAAATCAGTACTGCGATTGATGACAGAGATGCGAATGCAAAGGTCTTCGGGTGCAGCTTTGGCGTACTCAATATTCACCTCGAAATAATGATTGTCGTCAAAAACGCCCGTGTCGAGCAATTCTAACTCAGGTTCCTGTCGGGTGCGCTTGCGATTGGCTTCGATTAATTCTTCGTAAGGAAAACGCCCTTGCGGATATTTGTATTGATACTTCAAATATGAATGCGTCGGTGTGGCGTCGAGGTAAAAATAATATTCTTTGACATCTTCGCCGTGATTTCCCTGTGGGCCTGACAACCCAAATAATCGTTCTTTGAGATGATCGTCGTTGCCATTCCATAAAGCTACGGCGAAGCATAAATTTTGATGCCGATCTGAGATGCCCGCGATGCCGTCTTCGCTCCAACGATAAGCTTTGGAGCGGGCTTGATCGTAGGTCAGATTATTCCACGCATCACCATTAGCAGAGTAATCTTCGCGGACAGTGCCCCACGCCCGTTCGCTTAAATATGGCCCCCATTTTTTCCAGGGGATGTGGTGGTCATGAGATTCTTGTAAGCGTTGCGCCTCGGCGGTTTCATGAATGTTCATATTTACAACAAGTCAAGATCAAGTAATGAGATAGAGTAGGCTTGGCGAAGCGCAAAGCCTGTCGCAACCAAGCTGGTTGCGACACTCAAGTTTTACTTACCGCTAAAGACGGCTTTTCGTTTTTCGACGAAGGCTAAAACACCTTCACGGAAATCGGCGGAATGAAAGCATTCAGCTTGATTCACCGCTTCAAATTCCAGTGATTCAGCGAGGCTGTGCGTCAATCCATAATTCAATCCGGCTTTAATTTTAGCCAATGAAATCGCGGGTGAAGCTTTCAACCGTTCGGCGATAGCGTTGACGGTGGAATCAAGTTCAGCGTAAGGCACGATACGATTCACGATGCCCATTTTGAAAGCTTCCTGCGCGGTCACGGTTTCGCCGAGTGCGATCATTTCAAAGGCTTTGTGGTAGCCGACCAGTTGCGGTACAAAATGCGTTCCGCCGCCGTCCGGCATCAATCCGATGCGGACAAACAGCTCGGCAAATTTGGCTTCTTCAGAGGCGATAATCAAATCACAAGCGAGCGCGTAGTTGCATCCAATGCCCGCCGCAAAGCCGTGAACACGGGCGATGATGGGCTTCGGCGTTTCGCGCATGGCAAGAATCGCTGGATTGGTAGTCGTGCGCAGTGATTCACTGACATCATAATTAACAGAATCCATGGCATTGAATCCACCGAGATCGGCTCCCGCGCAAAAAGCGTCTTCGGCTCCGGTGAGGATGATGACTTTTGATTCATCTTTGACAGAATCAAGAATCGCCTGCGAAAAAAGTCCAAACATTTCCGGCGTGATAGCGTTGCGCGCTTTCGGGCGATTGAAGGTGATACGCTTGATACCGTCTTTCAGTGAGATGAGTAATGGGGATTCAGTTGACATGTTATTTCCTTTCGAGAGTTGAAATTAATCCAGATTCGTCGCACATTGTCGCTTAGCGTTAATCGTTTTACAATCAAGAGGATGTTGTATCATTAACAAACTGCTGCAAGGAGAATTTACAAAGTGCCTGAACTGAAACAATTATTTGATCTGACTGGCAAAGTCGCTTTGGTCACGGGTGGTTCACGTGGACTCGGCTTGGAAATGGCGGAAGGTTTGGCCGAAGCCGGAGCTTCACTGATGTTGTTAGCGCGTCGTGAACAATGGCTCAGCGCGGCGGTTGATGCTTTGAAGCAACGCGGCTTTCAGGCGGAAGGCGCAGTCTGTGATGTCTCCAACCCTGAAGTTGCTCCGGCGGCGGTAGCACGTACGATTGCGACTTACGGAAAGATTGACATCCTCGTCAACAACGCCGGCGTGACGTGGAGCCAACCTGCTGAAGAGATGCCATTAGACCGTTGGCAAATGGTGATGGATATTGATTTGACGGCGGCTTTTTTATTTTCGCAGGCGGCTGGCAAAGAAATGATTAAGCAGAAATCCGGTTGTATTATCAATATTGCTTCGGTGCTGGGGATGATTTCTACAATGCCGGAATTGGATCATCATCTGGCGGCGTACGTCGCGGCGAAAGGTGGATTGATTGCCTTGACCCGCGAGCTTGGCGCGAAATGGGCGCAGTATAATATTCGCGTCAATGGGATTGCGCCCGGGTTTTTCCCTTCGCGGATGACAGAAAAATCTCTTGAAAATATTGCTGGAAAACTCGAAGCCAACAATCCAATGAAACGTATCGGCAGAGAAGGCGAACTAAAAGGCGTCGCTGTCTTCTTAGCTGCCGAAGCCTCAAGTTACATCACCGGCCAAACCATTGTGGTAGACGGTGGGATGACAATTGTTTAGTTTCGGGTTTCGGGTTTTGAGTTTCGAGGAAATCAGTTTTGAGGTTTCCGTTCGATGACGTGAAACCTGAACTATTTTTTCTCGAAACTCAAAACCCGAAACTCGAAACTGTATTTTATGAATTCTCCTAAATATGATGAACGTCCGTGGGGTACTTTCACGGTGCTGGATGAAGCGGAAACTTACAAAGTCAAACGCATTGAAGTGTATGTCGGCAAGCGGCTGAGCTATCAAATGCACTCCAAGCGCGCTGAGCATTGGTATGTTGTGCAGGGCGTAGCAAAGGTTACGCTGGACGGGGCAGATATTTTGCTGAACGCCGGACAAGCCTTAGACATTCCGCAAGGCACAGCGCACCGCATCGAAAATCCCGGGACTGAGACAATGATTTTCATCGAAGTCCAACGCGGGACGTACTTCGGCGAAGATGACATTGTGCGATTGCAGGATGATTTTGACCGGAGCTAGCAGTTCGCAGCCTTTAGTTCGCAGTTCGCAGTCTCTGTGAACTGCTTTTACTGCGAACCGCGAACTAACGACTGCGAACTATTTTTATGTCTGTACGCGCTCGATACTTGACGGTTATTTTTAGTCTGATTGTCTTCATCGTCCTGGTGTTGACGTATTTCGTGAATGCGCGATTGATGTCTGCTCATCTGGCTTCAAAAGTGGCAGCAGGCAACATGATCGCTTCCAGCGTGTTCAAATCTGCGCAGGAAGCCATCAACAATAATCCACAAAAAACCGCCAGAGATGCTATTCGTGATGATCCGCAAGTCAATTCGTGGCTCAGCGCAAATGGTGGAAATTATTCCTATCTCGGAATTATCAATGCCGAACAAAAAGTAATTACGGAGTATGATCCGCAGCAATTAATCAATTCAGCCAGTATCGTCCCCATCGAAAAGCTCAGCCGTAAGGGATGGTTGCGGCAATGGAATGAGTTGCGTAAAAGCAAAAATATTTATGAAATCTCAACTCCGCTGAATGTTAATAGTCAGCCATTTGGAAAATTTGTGTTGGGTGTGACAGCTCCGAATTTATTGAATGAAATTGCTCCCTCCTTGCGATTGTCTTTAATTGTCGGACTCATCACGATTCTGCTTAGTCTGCTGGTAGCCCTCTTGTTATCAGGGGTGATTCTGCATCCGCTTCAGGAATTTTTCGGCATTATAGACCTCCTTGAAAGCGAAAGTGAAAATCTCTCGAACGAAGCTTCAGGTCAGGATTTGCAGAGTGCCGCTGA
Organism: Blastocatellia bacterium; assembly: GCA_043775925.1. Lineage (GTDB taxonomy): Bacteria > Acidobacteriota > Blastocatellia > RBC074 > RBC074 > JAFDVL01. The sequence goes on along the minus strand of JAYVRW010000178.1, from coordinate 1,575 downwards.
GCGCTTGCGAGAGTTAGGGCGGCGCTTCGCGGGCAATCGTACTGAAGTCGAAGCGATGCGCGATCAAATGCGGCAGGTCGTCAATAATTTGCCGGATCGTATGTTGCTGCTGGATAAGGAACAGCGCGTGATGATGTCCAGTCCGCAGGCGGAAGCGTTGCTTCTCAATGGTAGTGCGAAGCGCCCTGGAACCACTCAGTTGCGCGGGGAAATCCTTAGCGAAGTCCTTGATGAAACCCATCCTGTCGCGCTGTTAATCACGCGCGCCTTTAATTCGGGTCAGGCGCGCGAAGAGACTCTGACATTGGCATCAGGCGACCATCAGCCACAAAAATTACTGGCTACAGTTCAGGTCTTTGAGGAGCAGGGAAAGCTGGCGGGAGCGATGTTGACGCTGCGTGATTTTGAATCATTGAAGCGGTTGGAATCACAGCTTGATTACGCGACACGAATCGCCGCGCTCAGCCGTATCACTTCTGGTGTTGCCCATGAAGTCAAAAATCCGCTGCACGCGATGGTGCTGCATCTGGAATTGCTGCGCACTAAAATCGAAGCCGGACGCGATCCCGGCAATCACGTGGAAGTGCTCACCTCCGAAGTCAATCGGCTGAATCGTGTTGTGCAAACCTTCCTTGATTTTACGCGCCCGGTGACGATGCAGACGCGTAAACATTCAGTCAAAACCTTACTGGAAGAAGTTGTCCTGCTCGCTCCCGTCAATTCTGATCCGCCCATCAAGGTTGAATTGAAAAATTCTGACGCTGATTTCAAGATCGAAGCTGATCTCGATTTGCTAAAGCAAGGTTTACTCAACATTGTGATTAATGCTTGTCAGGCAATGCCGGACGGAGGAACTTTGACGCTTAGCTCTGAGCAGGTCGGCAACCAAATTGAAATTTCAATCGCTGATACGGGGGGGGGAATTCCTGAAGCGTTGCAAGAAAAAATCTTTAATTTGTATTTCACTACGAAGCCCAAAGGCAGCGGTATTGGTTTAGCGCAGGCGTTCCGCGCCGTGCAAATGCATGGTGGCGCTATTGAAGTTGAATCAGCCATCGGGAAGGGCACACGTTTTAAAATTCAATTACCTGCGGCTTGATAATTCAGCGCAGCGCTTTTAAGCTGTCTTCAGCGGTTTCAAAAGATGAAGCAGTTTTTTCGCTTCAATAACAAAAAACTACAACTTGGAAAAGGAGAATCTATGGCAGGAAAATTTGTCATGACGAAAACCAACAATGGACATCTCGTAGTCAATTTGAAAGCCGGGAATGGTGAGGTCATTTTGACGAGTGAGTTTTATAAATCCAAAGCCGAAGCTAATGCCGGAATTGCCGACGTGCGCAACAGCGCTCAAAACGATGCAAGCTTTGAGCGTCGCATGTCAAAAGCGAATGAGCCGTTTTTTTCATTGAAAGGCGCAGACGGCAGCTATCTCGGCAGAAGTGAAATGTATTCAGGTGACGCCGCGATGGAAAATGGTATTAAATCGGTGAAGAACAATGCGCCGGATGCTTCGTTTGTGGATGATACCGGCTATTAAGGAAGAAAATTTTAGCCGCGAATTACACGAATTTT
>JAYVRW010000177.1:0-5434 GCA_043775925.1 Blastocatellia bacterium | reverse complement strand
ACGTTCGTAAAAATTCTACCATCTTCGCCCATTGCTCATCACTTAGCTTTACTGTTTGCATTCATTCATCTTATCTCAACTTGTCAACACTACCTAGGAATCGTGACGATAATGGCGCTGAGCCTCAACGTTTTCGTGGCTGATACTTTGTGGACGCACAAGCCTGCGCAGGACATTAAATGGTACCAACTGACGGATGCCGGAACGTTACTGGTAGGAACGAGTAACAGCGTTTATTCGCTTGATCCTGAAACTGGAAAAGAGTTGTGGTTACGTTCTGATCTGGCGAAAATCTCCGAAGAAGAAATTCATCAAATTGACGGGACGCCATTGTTGTTGATCGGCGATCCGCAAGGGTTTATGTCGGCTAAAACAGGTCTTTACTGCCTTGATGTTCTGACCGGAAAAAATCTGTGGGAAACCGAAAAAATCAAAGGACACGCGGTCGAAATCACAGTGAATCCAAAGCTCGGAATTGCCTTGATTATTACCGTCGTCAGCAATAAAGCTACCAAAGACAAACTGGATATTTACGCGCTTGAATACGGCAGCGGCAAAGTTTTGTGGCAAGCCGAATATTCTGACAAAGTTGATTTATATGGCAAAGAAAAAGGCTCGAAGTATTTTCCAACCTTTGATTTAAGCGGCGCGAATCCGCCAATTTTTGATGAAGATGCAGTGTCCATGACTTAAGCAGGCATCCATAAATACAGCTTGAAAGATGGCAGTTTGCTTTGGAAAAATGCTTACGAAGTAACCGAAGGCAAGATCAAGCGTGGCAATGGGCAGGCGAGAATTGACGGCGATGTTGTCTACACTTCGGCGAAAGGGCAACTGCGTGCCTTCGATAAAAACAGTGGCACTTTGAAATGGACTTCCAAAGATTTCGGCGGAGCAGTTGCAGAAATGATTGTTGATGGCGGCACGATTTATGGGCGACTGGGCGGAAATTTCTATGATTTTAATAAACACGAATACGTCAAAAAAGGCCCGCTTGGAGTCGTCGCGTTAGATAAAGCGTCAGGCGCCACCATTTGGAATTATGAAGGCGCGAAAAACAATATTACCAATCTGGCATTGGCAAAAGAATCGAATACGCTACTGATCGCCGACGAGAAAAACCTGATTGGTCTTGATCTGAGCAGTCAGGGCAAAGTGAAAGAAGCGTACAAAATCAAGCTCGAATTCAAGAATAAAATCGGAGCTGCGGCAACAGCGGCGAAGATTGGAAAAATTGGCTTTGGCATGCTGTCAGGAGGTGCCGTTGGTGCGCTCAAAGGTGCGACTTCAAAGGGTGCTGATGGCACGGATGATCCGGTACAAATCACGCCGCAGGAAAACGGACAGTTGGTTATTCGCGGCATGCAGCACATTTTAAGTTTCGATCCGCGCTCGAAGGCGATTGGATGGGCGACGCATTTTGAAGCGCCGACCGCCCCAACCTGGCAGAAAATTGCGATGGGAGCGTTGACGGCTTTCACTGTAATGGGAAATTTGAGTGGTAGCGTCAGTTCTCAACTCGCATCGGGATATAAAACCGGTTCGGCTGATCGCTATGAAGACAGTATGCTTAATGCGTTCAGTTCATATGAGAAATTTTTGACGAAGCGCTTCAGCGCAACCAAAACGATTGGAAATTTCACGTACATCATGACGAATCTCGCCGAAGGCAAAGACAAAGCAGCGGGAATTGTTGGGGTGAATATGATGACCGGAATGGGGGATCGTCAAATCATGTTTGCCGATAAAGACCCGGATTACGAAATTGGTGAAGCTTCAGGGCGAGTTTTTAATCTGCGAAACTCGAAAGAGCTTTCTGCTTTCGTGATTCGATAAATTAGCTGAATACATAGACAGGATTGACAAGATTTTTCAGGATTAACAAGGGGTTTTCGAGATAGAATTTCTTTGTTAATCCTGGAGGTAAATCTTGTCAATCCTGTCTATGTTTTAGTTTGTTTTGGTGCGGCCTTTTCCTTTGGTTTTTCTTTCGTGGTTGCTTTGACATTGAACGTTATCACGCCACTCACCTGAACAGGTTTTCCTTCAAAAGTTGCAGGTGTAAAAGTCCATTTCTTGGCAGCAGTAATCGCTGGCGTCGTCGTTGCCGGGGGGCCATCAATGATTCGCGCAAATATCACTTGCCCAAGTTGTGAAATCAAAACTTCAACTTTAGCTTTGCCACCTTTGAGTTGAACGACTTCCGACTTTTGTGGCATTGAAGCCTTCAACGCACCTCTCCCAGGGCCGACTGACGGAGTAGACCCGTCCGGTCCTGCTTCGACCGTCGGCGAGGCTTTAGCTTTGGGCTGAAATTTGAGAAAAGGCAAAACCGCCGTCACGCGAGTCAGTGGCTGCCCGCCTGAAATAGCCTGCGCCATTTCATCAGAAACTACATCTTCGACCGCAGCGGAAAATTCACCGAGACGAATGGTTGGTGCGCCGAAATCGGAAGTTTCCCTGGTTCCTGCGACGCGAGCATGGAGGGCATCACGTAAGGCGTCGAGAGAGTTTTTTCTGAAGGCTGTGGCTTTCGCTTCATCGGTAGCGAGTGCGGCAGCTTCAGCATCAAGTAAGCTCATGACATTCAGGGCTTCGGAATAATCCCGCTTAATAGCCAGTGACTTTTGGGTACTGGCGAGTCCGGCATTGATGTGTTCCGTCGCCGTTAAGATTTCTTTTTCAGAGAGTTGATACACTGTTTTTCCGGCGGTTAGTTCGCCTCGCTTAACAATAATTTCGTGCGCCTGCCGCCAACGTGTCAGCCCGATCATGTAATTGCTATAGGTCTTAATGGAAATTTTCTGGTTTGGTAAATCAGTCCGTCGCTGAAAAAAATCACGAGCCTGCGCCATATTTCCAAGCTGAAACGCAGTCAGCGCCGCATAACCCAACGCCTCGTCGTTATTGGGTTCCAGCTTGACGGCGGCCAGAAATTTTTTGACAGCGAGATCGAACTTCCCTTTTTTGTAAAGCAGAATCCCTTGTGCCATCTCAGATTGCGCAGTAATGACAGGTGCGACTGGGGCAGGAGGCGCAGTCACCGGAGCGGTTTGTTGAGCAGAGACGGCGGAAAAAGTAGCCATCAGAAATACGAAGCAGGGAAGAAGTTTCGTTTTCATAGTAACCAGTTGTGTGAACAGAAAATGACCAGCGCGGTAACGCCGAATTTACTATAAATAACTCGGATCAAACGGGGCAGGCAGCAGCTCAATAATTCTCGCTGTTTCGACCTGATCTTGCAAGTTGACCATGATGACTTCAGCGTCGTGAGGAAACAAATCGGAAATGACTTGCCGACACGCTCCGCATGGTCGCACGGGAGAATGTGTATCGGCAATGACGGCGATACGCCTGAATTCTCTTTGTCCTTCGGAAATTGCTTTGAAGATCGCTACGCGTTCGGCGCACATGGATAAACCATAACTGGAATTCTCAACATTGCAGCCGGAATAAATCTGACCGTTTTCACATTCGACGGCGGCTCCGACTTTGAAGTTGGAATACGGCGCATGGGCGAATTCACGGGTCAGTCGGGCGATTTCAATGAGGCTTTGTATGTTCATATAGAATGCAGAAACACGCACGCAGTAAGTGTGTATTTGTACTATCGCGCCCTTACTACGTGCGGGCTTCTGCAATTATTTCGACTTCGAGATTTCAATTTCGATTTGATTCCGAATTTTTCCGGTAATCAAATCAATGCCGACTTCATTGTGTCCGCCTTCGGGAATGATGACATCCGCGTAGCGTTTGGATGGTTCAATAAATTGCAGATGCATCGGGCGAACCGTTTCGAGATATTGAAAAATGACGGATTCTACCGTGCGACCGCGCTCATTAATATCACGTTGGAGCCTGCGCAAAAAGCGTAAATCGTCCGCTGTGTCCACAAAGATTTTCACGTCCATGGATTCGCGCAAACGAGCATCATGAAAAATCAGGATACCTTCGACAATCACGATAGGAGTCGCTGCGACGTGCTTTGTTTCTGCTTTGCGCGTATGCGTCGTGTAATCATAAATCGGCATCTCAATCGCTTCACCAGCTTTGAGCGCGATCAGATGATTCGCAAATAATTCATTATCCAACGCATCGGGATGATCGAAATTAATTTGCTGCCGCAAACTCAGCGGCATCTCGCCGAGGTTGCGGTAGTAGCTGTCCTGCGGAAATAACGTCACATGTTCCGCGCTCACATTTTCGAGAATACGACGAGCGACGGTTGTTTTCCCTGAGCCTGTGCCGCCGCAAATTCCGATAATCATAAATAAAACTTAGACAGGATTGACAAGATTTGCGGCAGGATTCACAGGCAATTTCAATTCTGGTAAATCTTGACCAAATCCTGTCAATCCTGTCTAAAAATTCTCTTAAATCTGAACAATAATTTTTTTCAGTAACGCAATAAAATCTTCCGCCACATCTTTGCCAGCCTGCATCACTTCGGCGTGGTTGATCGGTTGATCTAACACTCCCGCAGCCGCATTGCTAATCAATGAAATTCCTAAAGTTTTCATTCCCATTTGTTTGGCTACGATAGCTTCGGGGACTGTAGACATTCCAACCGCATCTCCGCCTAAAACTCTCAGCATTCGGATTTCTGCGGGCGTTTCGTAGTTTGGTCCTTGCAGCGCCAGATAAGTTCCTGATTCCAATCGCATCCCCAATTCGCCTGCACACTTCTGCGCGATGCGTTGGTATTCGCGTGAATAGACTTCGGTCATATCAGGAAAGCGTGCGCCGAGACGATCATCGTGCTGACCGCGCAACGGACTCTGAAACATCATGTTGATGTGGTCTTTGATGAGCATTAACGACCCGGCGGTGAAGTTGGGATTGATCCCACCTGCTGCATTGGTAACGACAAAACTTTTTACTCCCATCACGCCAAACGCACGAATCGGGAGCGTGACTTCATCTAACGAATATCCTTCGTAGTAATGAAATCGCCCCTGCATGACAGCAACGGTTTTGTTTCCAATGGAACCAATGACAAGGCGTCCCTGATGACCTTCGACCGTGGAGCGGACAAAATCAGGAATGTCATCGTAAGAAATCCTGATCGAATTTTCCAACGTATTGGCGAATTCACCGAGACCGGAACCGAGGACGACAACCACATCAATCGGTTTATTTGCCTGAGCCTGAATGTATTGCGCTGAAGCTGTGGCGCGATCAAAAATTGAAATCATAAAATTCTGGTTTCGAGTTTCGGGTTTTTGAGTTCCGAGGAAAACGTATTACTTAGTTTCCTTACTGTATTCCCTCGAAACCCAAAACCCGAAACTTATTCTTTAGTATACGCAATTCCCAACGCTTTCGGTGGAATTGCGCGGCTAATGAAGCCAGCTAAAACCACAATCGTCAAGACGTAGGGGACGATTTGAATAAATTGATTGGGGATGTTGACGGTTCCCTGCATGCGAATCGC
>JAYVRW010000176.1:0-5445 GCA_043775925.1 Blastocatellia bacterium | reverse complement strand
CGGATTTTCAAACCAGATGAGTTCTTTCATCCCGCTCGCCAACGCAATAATATCAGGCTTGCCATCGTGGTTGAGGTCAGCGACAACGACCTGATAGCCGCCGCGTAAATCATTGGCAAGCGTGTGTTCCTGAAATTTGAATTGCGCCTGCACGCTACAATAAATTCCAAGTAGCACACATAATATGTTGAGAATGGTCAACTGATTCAGTTTCATAGCGAAGGCCCGGTGATTATTTGATTTTTTCAGTCAGTGATTCTGAGCAAAAAAGTAACTGTAATTTAATGGACTACTGACTATGAATTGCAACTGCCTGAGAAACAAGCGTAGAATCAAGCCCCTCTTAAAAATCAAAGCGAAATGACATCTAACAATCTACTCAAAGGAAAAATAATATGCGTCAATTGCTCATCATCACACTCGCTGTTTTTACCCTCTCCACCCTGACCCTGGCACAATCCGATGCCAAGGCAGAGAAAATCGTTCAACAGGCTCGCGCAGCCATCAGTAGTGAAGCACAAGTCAAAGCGCTCAAAACACTTTCTGTGGCCATGACGATTCACCGCACAATTGGTGAAACACACATGGAGCGCGACATTGATTACGACATCCTGTTTCCCGACACTTTTCGCCGTCACGAAAGTCAGCAACCATTTACGACGGTGACAGCCATGCAGGATGACAGTTACCAGACCTATAATATTCCCAACGCTGCCGCCCGCGCCGGAGACGTACTGCGCGAAAACAGCAATGACCCGCAGGCAGCAACCCGCCGCCGAGCTGATTTTACCCGCGTCCTGCTGGGATTGCTGTTAATCAGCCCTTCCTCTGAACCAGTCGAATACAGCTATGTAGGCGAGTTCAAAGAGCCGGACACGCTGGCTGACATGATTGATGTCAAAGGCAAAGACGGATTCAAAGCGCGTCTTTACATTGACCAGAAATCAAAACATTTGTTAATGCTGACCTACCAGTCAAAACAACTTTCGCAAGCCGTCCGCACCCTGGCGCGTCAGACCAGCAGTCAGGCTAAAAAGAATGCGCCACAGGAAAAACTCTCACCAGAACAAATGGCGAAACGCGAAGCCGAGCAATGGGCGGAAGTAGAAAAGCGTCGCAAAATGTTTGAAGAAGCGTTGGCACAGGCTCCCGAAGTAGAGTACCGCTGGGAATTCAGTGATTATAAAAATATCAAAGGCATCAATTTTCCGCACCATGTCGTAAAATCTGAAGCCAACCACGAGTATGAAGAATGGGACATCAGCGCCTTCAGAATTAACCCGAAACTTCAACCAGCAAAGGTGAAATAAGCGCTTTCCGGCTCAACCTGAAATGAATGTAGACCTCATAGATATTGGCGTCAATCTCTGCCATAAATCATTCAACCAGGATCGTCAAAAAGTAATCCATCGTGCTGTCGCCGCCGGCGTCAGCACGATGATTGTGACAGGCACGAGCATCAAGAGTAGTGTTGACAGGCAAAAGCTCGCACAACAAAATCCGGGCATCTTGTTTTCTACTGCCGGAGTTCATCCGCACGATGCAAGAAATTGTAACGAGCAAACCATCAACTCTCTGCGTACCTTAGCCGCCAACCCAGAAGTCGTAGCGATTGGCAAATGCGGTTTGGATTTCAATCGTGATTTCTCTCCGCGACCCGTGCAGGAAAAATGGTTCGAAGCGCAAATCCAGCTCGCGTGTGAATTAAAACTCCCGTTATTCCTGCACGAACGCGAAGCCCATCAACGCTTCACGGAAATTCTTTCCGCCTACAAAAATCAACTTGATGAAGCCGTCGTCCATTGCTTCACGGGCACAAAAGCAGAAGCCAAAACCTATCTTGATCTCGGATTTTGTATCGGGATTACCGGCTGGATTTGTGACGAACGACGCGGCAAACATTTGCAGGAAATCATAAAATTCATCCCGCTTGATCGGCTGATGCTGGAAACGGACGCTCCATTTTTGACTCCGAGAGATTTAGCTGTGAAGCCAAAAGACGGAAGAAACGAACCCGCGTTTTTACCGCACGTCGCGGAAACAGTTGCGAGGATTTTGAATAAATCTGTCGAAGATGTCGCACAAACAACGACTGCAACGGCGTCTTGGTTTTTCAATATTTAGACACTAACAATTGATTCAATCGCTGTATTTCCGGCGTATCAGGCAAGCGTGAAGATTCCATAAAAAGCCGCAGCCATTTTTTTGTCTTGCCTTCTTTTCCTTTGGCAATTCTCAGAATGTTTTCGTAATTGGACTGAATGAGGAATTCAGAAGTAACCCCCTCACCGCCATAAATCATGTCAATTTCTTCCAACGTTGCAGGCGACCGTTTTGGGTCAAGGGCAAATTTATCTATATTTTTTGATTTGATAAAAGTAGCGGTTTGAATTTTTTTCCACAAATTGTACTTATCATTTGGACTATCATACCAACTATAAATGACCGAAAATTGTACGGTAATCTTTGGCTCACCATTAATGGATTTTGTTTGGGAAATTTTAGCAGAAGCCTTTCTATTCGGGAAAAATGATGTAAAACCATAGACCGGATAGCTTAGAACAGGAGTAACTTTTTGCCCGGTGATTTCATACCAAACTTCATTAAAGCGACTATATCCAGACCCCGTGCCAGCAAGTTTATTAATCACGAACCAACGTTGATCCCCAATTACAATCATTCGATGTTGTGCATGTCCCCATCCAATTTCATGAAGATCAAGCTTAGCAGTTAACTCCCAGGTTGAGCTACTATTCGGTTTTCTGAAAAATAAATATCGCGTACCTCCCTGCAACCAGGGAGTCAATCGAAGCATGGCTTCTTTGCCTGAATCGTTATTAAATTGAAGTGGGAAAACCTTTACTTTACATCCATTACACCCTCGCCATCCGCCTGATTCAATTCCCAATTGCTTCCAAAGATCATCCATCACAAAGTATTCGTCGGTTCGATATTTTGTAATGTAATCCCTGACTTCAAAGGGCGAGATAGTACTGCCATTTGATTTAATTGGAGGTGTCACTGAAATTTTATCCACAAGTTGAGGAGAGGGTGATACAGATTCGTTAGGTGAAGAAACAGAGCTTGCTGAGGAATAGTTTTTACGCCTGATTTTTGTGCAGTTTGCCATCGCTAAAACTACGAAGACAACTAAAAAAAGTGTACTGTAATACTTCACGCCTCGCCCCTTTTTCGATCAATTTTTTCCTACCAGCACCCAAGCTTATTAGCTAGTAACTTATGTGCCCAGCGTGATAGCCACAGTGTTTCAATGTGCCAACCACATCAGGAATAAAAGAGCGTGAACAATCATTACTTCCCAGTAAATTTCGGCACTCGCTTCTCATGAAAAGCTGCCGTCCCTTCTTTCACATCATCGCAATAATTCGATACCAGCGTCGCCATCGCCGCATCTTCTAACGCGTTTTCTAAATCCATTTTTTGTTGTTTGTACATCATTCGTTTCGTCAACCGAACCGCTATCGGCGGACCTGCGGCTAATTTTTCAGCCCAAGTATTCGTAGTTGTCATCAGCTCTGCGTCAGGAACTACTTCCGTCACCAAGCCTAATTCTTTGGCTTGGTGCGCGGGATAGACTTCGGAAAACAGTGACATCTTCAGCGCGTTTTCCAAGCCCATGAATTGTGGAAAAAGATATGCGCCGCCTTCGTCCGGGATGAGCGCGAATTTCAAACTGGTGTCGCCGAGTTTTGCGCTTTCGGCGGCGATCCGAAAATCGCAGCAGAGCGCCAGCGTCAATCCACCCGCGACTGCCGCGCCATTCACTGCTGCAATGGTAGGTTTATCAAAACTGCGCAGCATCTTCACCAGTTGATGCATGTTCTCGCGCATTTCGAGCATGGATTCCATCCGATGTCCGCGATAACGCGCCGGATATTGGAAGTCGGCGCTGATGTCTCCGCCACTACAAAAGCCGCGTCCGGCGCCCGTGAGAATGACGACACGGACTTCGTTGTCGTCGCGGGCATCGGCTAAGGCGGTGAGAATTTCATGCACCATCACTTCGGAATAGGCGTTGCGCTTTTCCGGGCGATTCAAGGTGATCGTAGCGATGTAATTTTCTTTGGTGTAGATGATTTGTTGGTAGTTCATACATTTTTCTATCCACGAAGGACACGAAGGAGAGAGCGATTACCTATTAGCTATTAGCCGTTAGCAGGATTGATTAAGAGCTATTCGCTCAAGGCGCCTCTTTACTTCGTGTCCCTTCGTGCCCTTCGTGGATGATTATCTCCCCGTAAATTTCGGCGCACGTTTTTCCAGAAATGCCTGCACGCCTTCTTTGTGATCTTCGGTCATGCCGCAGCGCAAATGTGTTTCGGCTTCGCGGTCGAGCATCGTGCGAAAATCTGTCGTTTGCGCGGCATTGACGTTGGCTTTCATATAACGGTAGCTGGTCAGTGGGCCGTGCGCGATGCGCGTAGCGATTTCATTGACCTGCGCGGTCAGCTCATCGTGAACGACGACACGATTGATGAGCGTGAGACGAAGAGCTTCGTGCGCGTCAATAATATCAGCAAGGAAAAACATTTCTTTCGCTTTGGCTGCGCCGACGTATCGCGCCAGTGACCATGTAGTCCCGAAATCTCCACCAAATCCAATCTTCGCATAGGCCGTCCCAAATTTTGCCTGCGCCGAAGCGATGCGCAAATCGCACGACAAGCAAATCCCTAAACCCGCTCCCATCGCAAATCCGTTGATGGCAGCAATGGTAACTTTGGGGCTGTTGTATAGCAGCCACGACAATTCCTGCGCCTGACGTAAGCCATCAATTTGCTGCTCCAAAGATTCCGGCACATCATTTTCTTTCGCCATGTTTCCGACATCGCCACCCGCACAGAAAGCCCGTCCTGCACCTGTTACGACAATAGCTCCGATGTCTGGATCGCGGCTCCATTGTTTGAGAACATCGCTCGCCTGCCCAATTAATTCGCGGCTCAGCGCGTTGAGTTTATCAGGACGATTGAGCGTCATCGTAGCGACTTTGTTTTCGACGTGCGTAAGTATGACCGAATCAGACATAAAAATTTTCCTCGTGTTTGTTGATAAAATATTTTGCGATGAAGAGTTGTGAGTTTATGCCATCTCTTCGGAGAAAATAAAGCTGCATCCAGTTGCGATGTGGTGCGGGTTCTTTACCCGCACCGTCGACTACATCAATCGTAGACTCAAGATCAATCTTTTGTAGCGAAGACGCTGGTAAAGAACCCGCGCCACAAAACTTAAATTACAACGTAGTAAATGATATGATCTGATCATCAAATTTATCAGGAGGACTTTCATGAAAAACGCAAATAACAATTCACGACGCAGCTTTTTGCAAAAGGCTACGGCGGCAACGTCAGCGGCGATTATCACCAGCAAAACGCGCACGGAAGCCAAACCCATTGACATCACGCCAACACCGGAACCAATCAAACAAGT